>JAFGVZ010000021.1 GCA_016937725.1 Paracoccaceae bacterium
ACATCATGTGCCAGTTTCAGCACCGCTTCCTTGTGCGGAATGGTCACATTCGCCCCCACGAAGCCCAATCTGGGCAAGGCATGCAGCATATGCGGCAAATCTTCGGCTTCGATATGAAGGGGCACATAATGCCCCGGTATCCGCATCTGCCACAGCCAAGTGCCGTGCAGAACGGGCGAGCGGCTATGCCCAACAGGGCAGCCGATGACCCCAGCCAAGGGTATCTTCATCCCGCAATCTCCCCCCGCAAGCTTAGGTAGTTCAGCAATTCCAGCATCGGCAGGCCCAGAATGGTAAAATAATCGCCCGTGACCTGCGCAAACAACCTCACGCCCTCTTCTTCCAGCTTGTAGGCACCGACCGACTCGCCAATCCCCGGCCAGTTGCGGGTGATGTAATCGTCCAGATAAGCGTCGGAAAAGTTGCGCATGGTCAGCCGAGCCACACCTACATGTCGCCAGACGGGCTTGCCACCCTCATACAAAACGGCCGCCGACAAAAGTTGATGCGTCTGCCCTCGCAGCGCGACCAAATGATCGCGTGCTTGTTCTGGTGTGGTGGGCTTTTCGAACAAGCTGCCTTTGAGCGCCAAGACCTGATCGCACCCCAACACCAGGCCCGCATACTTGCCAGCGATTTTGCGCGCCTTCCCTTCGGCCAGTGCATCGGCCACATCTCTAGGCGGTGCGCCATCGGCCAGAAGCGCATCACGGATGGCGGCTTCGTCGATGCGTGCGGGCTGAACCTCTACCTCTACTCCGGCGCGGCGCAGCATCTCTGCCCGAATGGTCGATGCCGATGCCAGAACAAGCGCCATGTGGATATCCTTGTGAGCAACTGGCCCCAGAGACTGGGACAATATGGGCGAAAGCTACCCTGATACGCGGTGCTGCCACTTTCCCACATTGCTTTCAAGTTCCCCGACCAAGTTATCCCCCTGTGAGTGCGCGCGGTCCCTGCCTGTGGACCAATCTGCGATGTTACCCGCAAATGATTGATGTTCTATTTTTGATCCTATCTATAGCACTGAAACTTAATATTTTTCTTGTTAGGCATTCCTAACGCGCGACATCATGCCCTGTGGATAAAGCTGTGCAGCTTTGTGTAATCCCCATATCCACAGGCCCTATCTACATCATCATTTTCTTTATTCTTTTCTTTTTATATAGAAGGGCCAAAGGGAACCGAACATGCTCATCACGCTCTACCCATGGATCAAGGCACTGCACATCATGGCAGTGATTAGCTGGATGGCCGGGTTGTTCTACCTTCCACGGTTGTTCGTCTATCACGTAGAACGTGGCACCAGCCCAGAGATGACGGCAACCTTCAAGGTCATGGAAGACAAGTTGCTGCGGGTTATCATGAACCCGGCTATGATTACGGCTTGGGCAACGGGCCTGACTATGGCAGCCATGCCCTGGGTTTTGGACCTTGGCGCGATCTGGCCTTATTCCAAGTTTGCAGCCCTGATCGGGATGACATGGTTCCATATGTGGTGTGCCAAGCGCCGCCGCATTTTCGAGGCCGATGGCAACACCCTGACAGGCCGCCAATACCGCATGATGAACGAAGTGCCCACGCTGATGATGGTCATTATCGTCATCTCTGTGATTGTAAAAATCTAAGCCAGATTGACTTGGCACCAAGCTTGGGCTAAGCGCAGATAGCTCTGTCGTCCGGCAGAAAGCATTTCCGATTGCACATCGTGATCTTTGACTGTCCCGCAGCCTGTGCGGGCAAACTGGATTTCCCATGCTCGACACCGAACTTGACCAAATCGAACGCCTGAACCTGTCCGACCTGAAGGCGAAAAGCCCGGCGGAATTGCTGGCCCTGGCCGAAGAGCTGGAGATTGAAAACGCGCCCTCCATGCGCAAGGGCGAGATGATGTTCTCGATCCTGAAAGAGCGGGCAGAGGAAGGCTGGGAAATTTCGGGCGAAGGTGTGCTGGAAGTGCTGCAAGACGGCTTCGGCTTTCTGCGCGCGCCCGAAGCGAACTACTTGCCCGGCCCGGATGACATCTACGTCTCGCCCGACATGATCCGCCAATATTCGCTGCGCACGGGTGACACGATTGAAGGCGTGATCCAGGCCCCGGCGGAAAATGAACGCTATTTCGCCATCACCAAGGTCACGCAGATCAATTTCGATGATCCGGCCAAATCACGCCACAAGGTGCATTTCGACAACCTGACGCCGCTTTACCCGGATGAACGGCTGTGGATGGAAACGGACGATCCCGCCACAAAAGACCGCTCTGCCCGGATCATCGACCTTGTCTCGCCGCTTGGCAAAGGGCAGCGCGCGCTGATCGTGGCTCCACCGCGCACGGGTAAAACCGTGCTGCTGCAAAACATCGCCCACAGCATCGCCAAGAACCACCCTGAATGTTACCTGATCGTCCTTCTGATTGACGAACGCCCGGAAGAGGTGACGGATATGCAGCGGTCGGTGAAGGGCGAAGTCATCGCCTCGACCTTCGACGAACCCGCCACGCGCCACGTGGCGGTGGCCGAAATGGTGATCGAGAAAGCCAAGCGATTGGTTGAGCACAAGCGCGACGTGGTCATCTTGCTAGACTCGATCACCCGCCTTGGCCGCGCCTTCAACACCGTTGTGCCGTCCTCGGGTAAGGTGCTCACGGGCGGTGTGGATGCGAACGCCCTGCAACGCCCTAAGCGGTTCTTTGGGGCTGCACGCAACATCGAAGAGGGCGGGTCGCTGTCCATCATCGCTACCGCGCTCATCGACACTGGCTCGCGCATGGACGAGGTGATCTTTGAAGAATTCAAGGGCACCGGCAATTGCGAAATTGTGTTGGACCGCAAAGTGGCCGACAAGCGTGTCTTCCCGGCCATGGATATTCTGAAATCCGGCACCCGCAAAGAAGACCTGCTGATCGACAAGAACGATCTGCAAAAGACCTTCGTGTTGCGTCGTATCCTGAACCCGATGGGCACTACAGATGCGATCGAGTTCCTGATTTCCAAGCTAAAGCAGACCAAGACGAACAGCGACTTTTTCGACTCGATGAACGCCTAAGGCCATGGACACGATTTTCGCGCTGGCCTCGGCCCGTGGAAAATCGGGCGTGGCTGTTATCCGCATATCCGGCCCGCGCGCGCATGTGGTCGCGCGCGCCATGGCGGGCAATTTGCCGCCCCTACGTGAAGCGGGGCTGCGTATGCTGCGCGACGGGGTAGGGGAACGGCTCGATTCCGCACTGGTCCTGTGTTTCGCGCAAGGCGCCAGCTTCACCGGAGAGGACGTGACCGAATTGATGGTCCACGGCAGCCTCGCCACTGTCACCGCGATTGAACACTGCTTGGCGCAAGATCACGCTTTACGGTTGGCGCAACCCGGCGAATTCACGCGCCGCGCGCTCGACAACGGCATGATGGATCTGACACAAGTCGAAGCGCTGAGCGACCTTCTGGAAGCCGAAACTGAAAGCCAACGCCGCCAAGCCCTGCGCGTGCTGGACGGGGCGATTGGTAAGGTCGTGGCAGAGTGGCGCGCGCATTTGGTGAAAGCCGCAGCGTTGGTTGAAACCGCGATAGATTTCGTCGAGGAAGATGTCGGCAATTTCGATGACATGATCTTGCAAGAGCTACGCGCGGTGCAGGCGGGGTTGCAGTCTGAAATGGCAGGGCAACGTGCCCGCGAACGGGTTCAGACCGGGTTCGAGGTGGCTTTGATCGGCCCGGTAAATGCAGGCAAATCCAGCCTTTTGAATGCGCTTGCAGGTCGCGAAGCTGCGATTACATCTGATATCGCCGGCACCACCCGCGACGTTCTGGAAGTGCGGATGGATGTAGGCGGCTATGCGGTGACTTTTCTAGACACAGCCGGTTTACGCGATGCGCCGGAACAGGTGGAAGCTATCGGGATCGCGCGTGGCAAGGCTCGCGCAGCGCAAGCGGATTTGCGGATAATCCTGCAACCCGCGAATGACATTTCGGACCTGCCTGAACTTGGCGCAAACGATATTCTTGTGCGCAGCAAGGCCGATCTTGGCCCTG
This sequence comes from Paracoccaceae bacterium, assembly GCA_016937725.1. Lineage (GTDB taxonomy): Bacteria > Pseudomonadota > Alphaproteobacteria > Rhodobacterales > Rhodobacteraceae > Roseinatronobacter. Next base: position 4,026 of record JAFGVZ010000021.1, read on the forward strand.
TTTCGCAGGGTGCTATTTCTGCGGTGACCGGCCAAGGTCTTGATTGGCTGCTGGATGAAATCATCGCGCGCTTGTCTGCTTTGACTGCGCGCGATGGTGTCACGGTCCGTCAACGTCACGCGCAGTCGATGCAACAGGCCGAAGCTGGCTTGACCGATGCGATTGATAAAATCTGTCAAGGCGACTATATCGCAGAACTTGTAGCGGCCGATATTCGCACAGCTATGACAGCTCTCGATTCGCTGATCGGTGTGGTAGACGTGGAAGACGTGCTGGGCGATATTTTCAGCAATTTCTGCATCGGCAAGTAGGAGTGTTTCACGTGAAACAATACGATGTGATCGTCGTTGGCGGTGGTCATGCTGGCGTTGAAGCCGCTCTTGCTGCGGGCCGCATGGGTGCCGCGACCGCTCTCGTAACCTTTCGTAAAGACGACCTTGGCGTGATGTCATGCAATCCGGCTTTTGGTGGTTTGGGTAAAGGTCATTTGGTGCGCGAGATTGATGCGCTCGATGGCGCGATGGGCCGCGCGTCCGACTATGCGGCGATCCAATACCGGCTGCTAAATCGCTCTAAAGGCCCCGCTGTTCAAGGTCCGCGCGTGCAAGCCGATCGTGCGCGCTATCGCGCTGCGATCCAGAAAATTGTTGCGAATGCGCCGTTGGTTGATGTGGTCGAGGCGGAAGTCACGGCTTTGGCGATCACCGGCGATACCGTGCGCGGCGTTCAAATTAACGGCGAGGTGATGCTTCATGCCCGCGCGGTGGTCTTGACCACGGGCACGTTTCTTGGCGGGAAAGTGTTTATTGGGGATAAGAGTTTCCCCGCAGGCCGCATGGGCAACGCAGCATCGACCATCTTGGCACAGCAATTGCGGGGCATGGGTTTGCCGATGGGTCGGCTAAAAACGGGCACCCCGCCACGCTTGCGCCGTGGCAGTATCGACTGGGAGTCGCTTGAACAGCAGCCGGGGGATGACATTCCGGAATATATGTCGTTCCTGACGGATCGAACGATTGCGCCGCAAGTCTCTTGCGCGATTACGCATACCAACTCGCAAACGCATGACATTGTGCGCGCGAACCTCGACCGTTCCGCCATGTATGGGGGGCATATCGAGGGGGTTGGGCCGCGGTATTGTCCGTCTATCGAAGATAAAATCAGTCGTTTTGCCGACAAAGATTCGCACCAAGTGTTCTTGGAACCCGAAGGCTTGGACGATGATATTGTATATCCGAACGGTATTTCCACGTCGTTGCCTGCCGAGGTGCAAGAGGCTTATGTGCGCACGATTCGCGGTTTGGAGCGGGCAGAAATCACCCAGCCCGGATATGCGATCGAGTATGATTACATTGACCCCCGCGCTCTGGACTTGAGCTTGCAGCTGATGGCGCTGAAAGGCTTCTTCTTGGCAGGGCAGATCAACGGCACCACCGGCTATGAAGAGGCGGGCGCGCAAGGATTGGTGGCGGGTCTGAACGCGGCGCGGCATGCGGCGGGCGAAGAGCCTGTCCGTTTCAGCCGGTCCGACAGTTACATCGGTGTAATGATTGATGATCTGACCGCACGCGGTGTGACAGAACCTTACCGCATGTTTACCTCGCGTGCGGAATACAGATTGTCGCTGCGTGCGGACAATGCCGATCAGCGATTGACGCCTTTGGGTATCGCATGGGGATGTGTCGGGCCGCAGCGTCGGCATGTGTTCCAAAGTAAGTTGGAAGCGCTCCTATCCGCCAAGGCTTTGCTGCAAAGCCAGACATTTACACCAGCCCAGTTGCAGGCGGCGGGCCATAGGGTCAGCGAAGACGGCACTCGACGCAATGGGCTTGAGTTGTTGGGGTTGTCTGGTTTTGGGTTTGACGTGCTGGAAACACTGCACGCGCCATTTGCGGATATTTCTGACGAAATTAAGGATCAATTAACCAAAGAGATGGTCTACGCAGCTTATTTGCGGCGGCAGGAAAGCCAGATCGCCGCGCTACGATCTGATGAGGCGCGGGCCATTCCGAGTGAGCTTGACTATAGTCAGATCAGTGGTCTGTCGCGCGAATTGGCAACTAAGCTTTCGATGGCCCGCCCGAAAACCATGGCGCAAGCTGCACGGATTGATGGGATGACACCGGCTGCGCTTGTGCTGCTTCTTGCGCGGCTACAGAAGCAAGAGAAGCGTGCAAGGGCATGATCGAACGTGTTGCCGGGCTGGATGTTTCACGTGAAACAATGGATACCCTGCGCCAATTCGAGGGGCTGTTGCGCAAGTGGAATCCGCGCATTAACCTCGTTTCTCTCTCCACGCTCGATGATCTGTGGCAACGCCATATCGTGGATTCGGCACAAGTTTTCGCGCTGCCCAATCCCAATATAGATCACTGGGTGGACCTTGGTTCTGGTGGGGGTTTACCGGGCGTTGTTTGCGCAATCCTTGCCAAGCAGCACGCACCGAACGCTCGCTTTACCCTTGTGGAAAGTGACAAGCGCAAAGCCGCGTTTCTGACAGTGTGTGGGCAAGAGCTTGAGCTGGACCTCACCGTCCGTGCCACCAGAGCCGAAAGCCTTGACCCCGCGCGCGCTGATATTGTGTCTGCCCGCGCGCTTGCGCCGCTTGCCCAGCTTTTACCCATGGTTGTCCGGCATCTGCGCCCCAGTGGTGTGGCGCTTTTGCCAAAAGGTAAAACATATGAAGCAGAGCTTGAAGCGGCCCGTTTGGAATGGCAATTTGAGGCGACGGCCCATCCAAGCCAGACGGATGAGTTTGCCCGAATCTTAGCCCTAAAGGATATCAAACGTGTCTAGCCAGCCAAAAACTCGGGTTATTGCGATTGCGAACCAAAAGGGCGGCGTTGGCAAGACCACAACAGCGATCAACCTAGCGGCCGCATTGGCAGAGCAAGGCAACAAAACGCTGCTGATTGATATCGACCCGCAGGGCAATGCCTCTACCGGGTTGGGAATTGATGCCAAGTCGCGCAGACACACAACCTATGATCTTGTGTTCGGCGATGCGCCGGCCACGGATATCATGCGGCAAGTGGGGGAATCGTTGCTATGGGTTGTGCCTGCAACGACAGATCTGTCCTCTGCCGATATAGAGCTTATGTCACGTGCGCGCCGCACTTACCTCTTGCAAGATGCCTTACGCCAGCCCGCAATCATGCAGGCTGGCTTTGATTACATCTTGATAGATTGCCCGCCCTCGCTGAACCTGCTGACGGTGAACGCGATGGTTGCCGCGCAGTCGGTTCTGGTGCCTTTGCAGGCTGAATTTTTCGCGCTTGAAGGGTTGTCTCAGCTTATGCTGTCCATCCGTGAATTGCGCGAAACGGCCAATCCCACACTGCGGATCGAGGGCATTTTGCTGACTATGTATGATCGGCGCAACAACCTTGCCCAGCAGGTCGAGGCGGATGCGCGCGATAATCTGGGTGATCTGGTGTTTCAGACGGTCATCCCACGCAACGTTCGGGTGTCGGAAGCGCCGTCTTATGCCGTGCCAGTGTTGCAATATGATTCGCAGTCGAAAGGGGCCGTGGCCTATCGGGATTTGGCGGCAGAGTTGATGGCCAAGCATGGCAAGCTGCAACAGGAAAGGGCGGTTTCGTGAATGATCGCAATCCAGAAAAGCGCGGCGGCTTGGGGCGCGGGCTTTCGGCCTTGATGGCCGATGTTGCCTTGGAGCAGCAGGGTGCGGCACCAAGCAAGGGTCCGATTGTGAAGCTTCCTGTGGAAAAACTGGTGGCCAACCCAGACCAACCGCGCCGCTATTTCGATGAAACCGCCTTGGCGGAACTGGCCGCATCTATCCGCGAGAAGGGTGTTATTCAGCCACTTGTTGTGCGCATGAAGGGTGAGCTTTACGAAATTGTGGCGGGTGAACGCCGTTGGCGTGCCGCGCAACGCGCGCAAGTTCACGAAGTGCCCGTGGTGGTGCGTGAGTTTTCCGATACCGAGGTGTTGGAAATCGCCATTATCGAGAACGTGCAACGGGCCGATCTGAATGCGGTGGAAGAGGCGCAGGGCTACCGCGCGCTGATTGAGCGGTTTGGTCATACGCAAGAGAAACTGGCAGAGGTGTTGGGCAAGAGCCGGTCCTATATTGCGAACCTTCTGCGCTTGTTGAACTTGCCGGAAGATGTGCAGATCCTGGTGCGCGAAGGCAAGCTTAGCGCCGGTCACGCACGGGCGCTTGTTACAGCAGACGATTCGAGTGCGTTGGCGCGTAAAGTTGTGACCGAAGGCTTGTCGGTGCGCCAAGTGGAAGCTTTGATGAAGCGGCCTGCCAGCGGTAGCGCGGCCAAGCCGCGCCCGAAGGGCAAGGACAGCGACACGCAGGCGCTGGAGAATGACCTGTCTGCGGCGCTGGGGATGAAGGTGTCCATCGAGTATGATGGCGGCGGCAAAGGTCGGATATCGGTAGCTTACAAGAGCATGGAGCAGTTGGACAAGCTCTGCTCTATCCTTGGCACGCCTAGGTAAGCAATTCGCGCAACACTCCGTTCAGCACGGCGCGCCCGGTGGCAGTTGCTGTCACGCGGTTGCCGTTGGCTTCTATCAATCCTTGATCTACCAGTGCATTAATCCGGTTCTGAGGCAGGGCTACGCCGTTTAGCTGTGTAAAACGGTCTATATCTAGACCTTCGGCCAGTCGCAGCCCCATCATGATGTGTTCAAGCGCCTGCTCTTCGGGCGGAATCGCCTCTCGCTGTGTTTCGCCATGGCCTTCGGTTTCAACCTGTTCCAACCAAGTGTTCGGCATCAGCGGCGTTTGCGTCGCCCAGCGGGTGCCGTTTAGCGTTAGCCGCCCATGCGCACCGGGGCCGATGCCCGCGTAATCGCCATAGCGCCAATAAATCAGATTGTGCCGCGACTGAGCGCCTTGGCGGGCGTGGTTCGACACTTCGTAGGCGGGCAAGCCGTGACGCGCGCAAATATCCTGTGTGGCCAAATACATATCGGCGGAGATGTCATCATCCGGCAGGCCGTGCAGGCCGCCCTTGGCGGCACGTGCGCCAAAGGCGGTGCCGGGTTCGATTGTCAGTTGGTAAAGTGACAGATGGTCCACGGCCATGGACAGGGCTTCGGTCAGTTCCGCCTGCCAGTCGCGAAGGGTCTGGTATTGGCGCGCATAGATCAGGTCGAAGCTGACGCGGTCGAAGGTTTTGCGCGCAATGTCAAAGGCCGCACGGGCCTCTGCCACCGAATGCATCCGGCCAAGGCGCTTTAGGTCTGCATCGTTAAGCGCCTGAATACCCATGGAAACGCGGTTCACACCGCCATCGGCATAGGCCCGGAACCGAGCTGCTTCGACAGAGGTTGGGTTGGCTTCCAGCGTGATTTCCAGATCATTCGCGGCGGGCCAACGGCTTCGCGCACGGTCGATGATGGCGGCGACCATGTCGGGGTTCATCAAGGACGGGGTGCCGCCGCCGAAGAAGATGGTGTTCAGCACGCGCGGCCCGGTTTCCGCGGCCAGCCGGTCAATCTCTGACAGATAGGCGCGCGCCCATGCGGCTTGGTCCACCTGGGCGCTGACATGGCTGTTAAAGTCGCAATAGGGGCATTTGGCTTGGCAAAACGGCCAATGGACATACAGGCCGAAGCCGCCATTTTGCCAATCGTCCATGTTCAGCCCTTGAAGGCCGTGACTTCGATTTCGATCAGCATTTCCGGCTTGATCAACCCTGCAATGACCATGGTCGCAGCGGGGCGGATGTCGCCCATTGCCTCGCCCAAGGCGGGCAGCAGGTCGTCCAGAAGGGCGGCATCGGTCAGGGTGTATTGCACGCGCACCACATCTTCCATGGCGAAGCCGCCTTCGGCCAGCGCCTTGGCGATAGTGCCAAAGCAATTGCGCGCTTGGTCTGCCACACCTTCAGGCATGGTCATGGTGGCGTAATCGTAGCCGGTCACGCCGCTGACAAAGCACCAAT
>JAFGVZ010000166.1 GCA_016937725.1 Paracoccaceae bacterium
ACAAGCTGCGACAGAATGGTGTCGAGCGTTGCGCCACTTTCATCGCGGACACTGGCGGCTGTCAGAAACGACATGCCTTTCCAGATGCCGCTCAGTGCATCGCTGATCACGGTGGAGCGGTCCGGAATGTCCGTAATCGGGGGCGGCGCAGTGCCACGCGTCCGCGCCTGCAAATCGCCTGCGGCATTGAAGAACAGCAGTTCAAACCGCTCATCAAGTTGCAACCGCTGTGCAACCACGCTGCCCGCTTGTTCCACCCCGCCCGCAGCCGCGACGATATCCGCCACAATTTGCACACTGGTGCCCAGCATTTCTTCCTGCTGGTGCAAGAGCGAGTCGCGGAAAGGGTTGGTAAACAAAATGCCCGCGACAAGAATGATAAGCGCCATCAGGTTGAACAGCGTAATCTTGCGCGCCAGCGGCGAGCTGGAAATGCTGAACAACCCCCGACGGGCCCGTGTTGCGCGGACCTCGGATTCAACGGCGTCTCCCGGGCCGACCCAATCGTCGCCCAGAACCACATCGTTAGAGGATGTCACCACTTCCATTTTCATAGCGTCACCAGCCGGATGACCAATGCTGCATCACGCTTCGTTATACTTGTAGCCGATGCCATACAGCGTTTCGATGGACGAGAATTCCTGGTCCACACTGCGCATTTTCTTGCGCAAGCGCTTGATATGGCTGTCGATCGTGCGGTCATCGACATAGACCTGATCGTCATAGGCCACGTCCATCAGCTGATCGCGCGACTTCACAACGCCGGGGCGTTGCGCCAAGGCTTGAAGCAGCAGAAATTCCGTCACTGTCAGCGTGACATCCTCGCCCTTCCACTTCACCTGATGGCGCAGCGGATCCATCTCTAGGTTGCCGCGCACAAGGATCTTGGCTTCCTCGCCCGCTTCGACAATACCTTCATTGGCTTGCTTGCGGCGCAGCAGCGCGCGAATACGTTCAACCAGCAGCCGCTGCGAGAAGGGCTTCTTGACGTAATCATCCGCGCCCATGCGCAGACCCAGCACTTCATCAATCTCATCATCCTTTGACGTCAGGAAGATGATCGGCATCTGGGTTTTCTGGCGCAGGCGCTGAAGCAACTCCATCCCGTCCATGCGCGGCATTTTCATGTCGAGCACGGCCATATCGGGCAGCTTGCGGTTGAACGCGTCCAGCGCCGCCTGACCGTCGTTATATGTTTCAACCTCGAATCCTTCGGATTCAAGGCAGATTGACACCGATGTCAGAATATTCCGGTCGTCATCGACCAACGCGATTTTCGACATTTGCCTGTCCTTTTTTACTGCTCTGGTCTGGCGAATTCGCCTTATTTTTGCCACAACTATGCCTAATTTCGGCGACTGCGCAACAAAAATAGTGCTTTACCCCCTTTACAGGCTGATTCGGCCCGGCAGCCGTGCCGAACTGCAACAGAATCATGCAACCGAATTCTTGATATTGCGCTAACTTGCGATTGGTTGCGCTAACTACAACAATCGCGCCTATGATTTGCCGTATTCGTGGTGTTAAAGCCAGACCGTGAACAGTCGCATCCACAAGCGACCCTACGGAAACGGACATAAGATGCTACACACGCAATCTTTCGCACGCCAAATGGAGCAGGCACCCATGTCACACCCCCGAGTAAACCCGTCGCAGCGCTTGGAAGATCAAGGCATCATCGGCGCGGCGCGGGCCTATTACAACCTGCTTGAACCGGCGCTGATGACCGAAGCCATCGCGCGTGGCGAGGGGCAGTTGGGTTTGGGCGGGGCATTGCTGGCAACCACCGGCACCCATACTGGCCGTTCGCCAAAAGATAAATTCGTGGTGCGCCGTCCCAGCGTTGAGAACACCATCTGGTGGGAAAACAACGCCCCGATGGAACCAGACGCGTTTGAGCGACTGTATCAGGATATGCTGGCCCATGTGCAGGGGCGCGACCTGTTCGTGCAGGACCTGTATGGCGGCGCCGATTCCGAACACCGTCTGGATGTGCGTGTCGTGACTGAACTGGCATGGCACGGATTGTTTATCCGCCACATGCTGCGCCGCCCCGAGGCCGAGGAACTGGCAAGTTTCGTTCCCGAATTCACGATCATCAACTGTCCCAGCTTCAAGGCAGACCCCGCGCGCCATGGCTGCCGGTCCGAAACCGTGATCGCGCTGGATTTCGAGCGCAAGCTGATCCTGATCGCAAACACCGCCTATGCGGGTGAAAACAAGAAATCCGTATTCACGCTGATGAACTATCTGCTGCCTGAAAAAGGCATCATGCCGATGCATTGCTCGGCCAACCACGCCATCGACAACCCGGACGATTCCGCCGTGTTCTTCGGCCTTTCGGGCACCGGCAAGACCACGCTGTCTGCTGACCCGTCGCGCATTTTGATCGGCGATGACGAACATGGCTGGTCGGACAAAGGCATCTTCAACTTCGAAGGCGGCTGCTACGCCAAGACCATCAATCTGGATGCGGAGGCAGAGCCGGAAATCTACGCAACCACCCACCGGTTCGGGTCTGTCGTGGAAAACATGGTCCATGACCCCGACACGCTAGAGCTGGATTTCGAAGATGACAGCCTGACCGCGAATACTCGCGTGGCCTACCCGCTGGAGGCGATCTCGAACGCGTCGGAAACCTCGCTGGGGGGTGTGCCGAAAAACGTCATCATGCTGACTTGCGATGCGTTCGGTGTTTTGCCCCCAATCGCGCGCTTGTCGCCAGCGCAGGCGATGTATCACTTCCTGTCGGGCTTCACCTCGAAAGTGGCCGGCACCGAGCAGGGCGTGACAGAGCCGCAGCCGACCTTCTCGACCTGTTTTGGCGCGCCCTTCATGCCGCGCCGCCCGGAAGTGTATGGCAAGCTGCTGCAAGAGAAAATCGACCAGTTCGGCGCGGAATGCTGGCTGGTCAATACTGGCTGGACCGGCGGCGCGTATGGCAAAGGCTCGCGTATGCCGATCAAGGCCACCCGTGCGCTGCTGACCGCCGCACTGGACGGGTCGCTGAAAGATGTGGAATACCGCCGCGACGAAAACTTCGGCTTCATGGTGCCCGTGTCGGTGCCGGGCGTGGCCGATGTGTTGCTGGACCCGCGCCGCACCTGGGACGACCCCGAAGCTTACGACGCGCAAGCGCGCAAACTGGTCGAGATGTTCGCAGAGAACTTCGCCCAATATGTGCCTTACATCGACGAGACGGTGAAAAACGCCGCTATCGGTTGACGGCACCAAAAAGACTAATGAAGACCCCGGCCCGCTTGGCGCGCCGGGGTTTTTCGTTGCCCTAGCCGTTCAGCCGAAACAGCTTTTGGCGCGCTGTTGTCCCGCGCACAAGGCACAGCCGCGAGGGCGCAACGCCGAGCGCTTTGGCCAACAGTTTTTGCACGGCTTCATTTGCGCGCCCATCTTCTGGCGGCGCGGTGACATGGGCGCGCAGCGGCGCGCCATCTGTCAGCGCGTTGCGGCGCGCGCCCGGCGTGACATGCAGCGCAAATTCCGCCCCCGGCAGCGCTTGCGCGGTCAGGTCCGGGAATTGCGCGCCCTTCACACGCGGTCGATGCGCGCGCCAAGCCCGGTCATCAGCGGCTCGAATACCGGGAAGGATGTGGCGATGGGGCTTGCATCATCGACTGTGATGGGATCACGGCTGACCATGCCAAGGCAGAGAAACGCCATGGCGATGCGGTGGTCCAAGCGGCTTTCGACCGTCGCGCCGCCGGGCACTTGGCCCATGCCATAGACGGTCAGGCTGTCCTCGGTTTCTTCCACCCGCACGCCACAAGCTTCCAGCCCGCGCGCCATAGCGTCGATGCGGTCGGATTCCTTGACGCGTAATTCCTTGATGCCCGACATGACGGTCACACCTTCGGCGGTCGCAGCAAGTGCGGCAAGGATCGGGTATTCATCAATCATGCTGGCGGCGCGCTCCAGCGGCACGTCGATTCCCTTCAGCGGCCCGAACCGCACGCGCAGATCGGCGACAGGCTCGCCGCCTTCTTCGCGCGGGTTTTCCATGACCAGATCGGCGCCCATATCCTGCAATGTCAGAAAAATGCCATTTCTTGTGGGGTTTTGGCTAACACCCGGCACCATAATGTTCGAATTTTGAACCATCAGCGCCGCGCAAACCGGGAAGGCGGCAGAGCTGGGATCGCGCGGAACAGCCACGTTTTGGCCTGTCAGTTCCGGCTGGCCGGTCAGGGTGATGACGCGGCCCTCCGCCGTATCCTCGACCGTCAGATAAGCGCCAAAGCCGCGCAGCATGCGTTCAGTATGGTCGCGGGTGGGTTCGGGTTCCACCACCACGGTTTGCCCTGGCGCGTTCAATCCCGCCAGCAACACTGCCGATTTCACCTGCGCCGAGGGCATGGGCAGCGTGTAGCGCACCGGCACCGGCTGGGCCGCGCCGACCACCGTCATCGGCAAGCGCCCGCCCTTGCGCCCGTAAGCGCGGGTGCCAAACAGCGCCAGCGGATCGGTCACGCGGCCCATCGGGCGCTTCACAAGGCTTGCATCGCCGGTGAAGGTGGCGGTCACATCGGTTGTGGCCATCGCCCCCATGATCAGCCGCACGCCGGTGCCGGAATTGCCGCAGTCAATGACGCGATCAGGTTCGGCAAAGCCGCCCACGCCCACGCCCTGCACCGTCCATTCGCCGGGGCCATGTTGCGTGACCTCTGCCCCGAAAGCCCGCATGGCGCTTGCGGTATCGAGCACGTCTTGGCCCTCCAGAAGCCCGGTAATGCGCGTTTCACCCACCGACAGCGCGCCCAAGATCAGCGCGCGGTGGCTGATGGATTTGTCGCCCGGCACCTCTGCCACGCCTTGCAAAGGGCCAGATTTGCGGGCGGTCATGGGAATTGCGGGGCCGTGGCCGGACATGGGCAAGTCTTTCGCAAGGGCAAGTTTCGCGCCCGCTGATAGCGCAAGCGCCGCGCCCCGTCCATAAGTCACAACCCGCTGACCCCCCTATACCTTGCCCTGTGAATGCGGTATCCCCCGCTCGACCTAAATTTAGGAGACCAAGATGGGCTACAAGATCGTCGTCGTCGGCGCCACGGGCAATGTGGGCCGCGAAATGCTGAACATTCTGGCCGAGCGCGAATTCCCGGTCGATGAGATCGCGGTTCTGGCCTCTCGGCGGTCCATGGGGACCGAAGTCAGCTTTGGCGATAGAACCCTTAAATGTCAGGATCTGGACCAGTTCGACTTCACTGGATGGGACATCGCTTTGTTCGCCATAGGGTCGGACGCGACAAAGAAATACGCCCCCATCGCCGCCAAGGCGGGCTGTGTGGTGATCGACAATTCGTCGCTGTATCGCTACGACCCCGATGTGCCGCTGGTGGTGCCAGAGGTGAACGCGGCGGCCGTGGACGGCTACACAAAGAAGAACATCATCGCCAACCCCAACTGCTCGACCGCGCAGATGGTTGTGGCGCTGAAACCCCTGCATGACCGCGCGCGCATCAAGCGCGTTGTCGTCAGCACCTACCAGTCGGTGTCGGGCAGCGGCAAGGAAGCGATGGACGAGTTGTGGAACCAGACCAAGGGCATGTTCGTGCCCGGTCAGGAAGTGGCCCCCAGCGTCTACCCCAAGCAGATCGCGTTCAACGTGATCCCGCATATTGACGTGTTCCTGGACGACGGCTCGACCAAGGAAGAGTGGAAGATGGTCGCGGAAACCAAGAAGATCATGGACCCGTCGATCAAGCTGACCGCAACTTGCGTGCGTGTGCCAGTCTTCGTGGGGCATTCGGAATCGATCAATATCGAGTTCGAAGATTTCCTCGATGAACACGAAGCGCGCGACATTCTGCGCGAAGCGCCGGGCATTCTGGTGATCGATAAGCGCGAAGCGGGCGGCTACATGACGCCGGTGGAATGCGTAGGCGAATATGCGACCTATATCAGCCGCATCCGCCAAGACAGCACGATCGACAACGGCCTGAACATCTGGTGCGTGTCCGACAACCTGCGCAAGGGTGCCGCGCTGAACGCGGTGCAGATTGCCGAGGTTCTGGGACAGCGTTGCCTGAAGAAGGGCTGAACGCTGTGAAGGGGAACAAGGGCGCGGGGGTGCAAACTCTCGCGCCTTTTTTCTTGGGCATGTCCGGGGTCGGTGCCGAAACCAGCCAGAAAACCGTCGCAATCCCCGGTGTTCCGTATAAATGTGCGCGGTAAAGCCCAAAGCGGGCAGATCATTGACGGGGGGAGAGGAACGTGAAGACCGATATCGAGATTGCCCGCGCGGCAGGGAAACAGCAAATCCAAGAGATTGGCGCGAAACTGGGCATTCCGACCGAACACTTGCTGCCCTTTGGCCATGACAAGGCCAAGGTCAGCCAAGACTTCGTGGCCGATGTCCGCGCGCGCAAGCGCGGCAAGCTGATCCTTGTGACCGCGATCAACCCCACACCCGCGGGCGAAGGCAAGACAACGACCACCGTGGGCTTGGGCGACGGGCTATGCGCCATCGGCAAACGCGCGGCGATCTGTATTCGGGAAGCCTCGCTCGGACCGAATTTCGGCATGAAGGGCGGGGCCGCGGGGGGCGGCATGGCGCAGGTCGTGCCGATGGAGGACATGAACCTGCATTTCACCGGCGATTTCCACGCCATCACAAGCGCGCATAACCTGCTGTCGGCGATGATCGACAACCATATCTATTGGGGCAACGCGCTGGAGATTGACGAGCGCCGCATCACATGGCGGCGGGTGATGGACATGAACGACCGCGCGCTGCGGGATGTGGTGGTCAGCCTTGGCGGCGTGTCGAACGGCTTTCCGCGCCAAACGGGATTTGACATTACCGTCGCATCCGAGGTGATGGCAATCCTGTGTCTGGCCGCCGATCTGGACGATCTGCAACGCCGTCTGGGCGATATTGTCGTGGCCTATACGCGCGAGAAAAAGGCTGTCACTTGCCGCGATCTTGGGGCCGAAGGCGCGATGACTGTTCTGCTGAAAGACGCGATGCAGCCCAATCTTGTGCAGACGCTGGAAAACAACCCGGCCTTCGTGCATGGCGGGCCGTTTGCCAATATCGCCCATGGCTGCAATTCGGTCGTGGCCACGCAGACGGCACTCGGGCTGGCGGATTACGTCGTGACAGAAGCGGGATTCGGGGCAGATCTGGGAGCGGAGAAGTTCTTCAACATCAAATGCCGCAAGGCGGGGTTGGCGCCGTCGGTCGCGGTGATCGTGGCCACGGTGCGCGCGATGAAGATGAATGGCGGCGTGGCAAAAGCCGATCTAGGTTCGGAAAATGTAAGTGCCGTGCAGGAGGGGTGCCCAAATCTGGGCCGCCATATTGAAAATGTGAAAGGGTTCGGCGTGCCGGTGGTGGTGGCGATCAACCATTTCCACAGCGATACCGAAGCCGAAGTGCAGGCGGTGAAGGAGTATTGCGCCGACCAAGGCACAGAAGCGATCTTGTGCCGCCACTGGGCCGAGGGGTCCAAGGGCGTGACCGATTTGGCCACCCGCGTGGCAGAGTTGGCGGATGCAGACACGGCAGACTTCGCGCCGCTCTACCCCGACGAAATGCCACTGTTCGAGAAAATCGAAACCGTTGCAAAGCGTATTTACCGCGCAGATAGCGTGCTGGCCGATGACAAAATCCGCAACCAGCTGGCAGACTGGGAAGCGGCGGGTTTCGGGCATTTGCCGATCTGCATGGCCAAGACGCAGTATTCCTTCACCACCGACCCGACCCGACGCGGCGCACCCACGGGCCATTCGGTGCCGGTGCGCGAAGTGCGGCTGTCGGCGGGGGCCGGGTTCATCGTGGTGATCTGCGGAGAGATCATGACCATGCCGGGCCTGCCGCGCAAGCCCGCTGCCGAAAGCATTCGCTTTAACCAGGAAGGACTGATCGAGGGTTTGTTCTGACAGCGATGGTGGACGCCGCTCGCCGGGATCGCGGTGCGACCCGGCGTCGCCCCGCCCACCATCCCGTCGCAGCATGTTTGCAGTCGTGGCAATCGCAGGCTAAGCGCAAGAGCACAGCCACGGATGGACAAGTAAGATGCCCCTGAACCCAAAATCATGTCACAGCATGGCGGACTTGCGCGCGCAGATTGACCAGATCGACCGTGAACTTGTCGCGCTTTTAACCCTGCGGGCCGCCCATATTGACCGTGCCATCGAATTGAAACCCCAAGAGGGCTTGCCCGCCCGCATAGATAGCCGAGTGACCGAGGTCCTGGAGCGGGTCGCAACGCATGCCGACGCGCAAGGACTTGACCCAGTGTTAACCCGCAAGCTGTGGTCAGAGTTGATAGACTGGTCCATCGCACGCGAAGAACAGGTTTTAGGAAACGGAAAGGAACCCGAGAGATGACCGCTACCCTGATAGACGGAAAAGCCTTTGCCGCCCGCGTGCGCGCGAAGGTCGCGGATCATGTCACCAGGCTGCGCGAAGAGCACGGGCTGATACCCGGTTTGGCGGTGGTGCTGGTGGGTGAGGACCCCGCAAGCCAAGTGTATGTCCGCTCCAAGGGCAAACAAACCGTCGAGACCGGAATGGCATCTTTCGAACATAAGCTGGATGCGGACACATCCGAAGCAGAGCTTCTGGCGCTGATCGCCAAGCTGAATGCGGACACGAAAATTCATGGCATTTTGGTGCAGTTACCGCTGCCATCTCATCTGAATTCAGACCTTGTCATCAACGCTATCGACCCTGCAAAGGACGTGGACGGCTTTCACATTTCCAATGTTGGTCTGTTGGGCACAGGTCAGAAAAGCATGGTGCCCTGCACGCCATTGGGGTGCCTGATGATGCTGCGCGACCATCATGGTAGCCTGTCGGGGATGAACGCTGTCGTGGTCGGCCGCTCGAATATCGTGGGCAAACCGATGGCACAATTGTTGCTGGGCGAAAGCTGCACAGTGACCATTGCGCATTCGCGCACACGCGATCTGGCCGAGGTCTGCCGCCGCGCCGATATTCTGGTCACCGCCGTGGGCCGCCCCGAGATGATCCCCGGCGATTGGGTGAAACCGGGTGCCACGGTCATTGACGTGGGCATCAACCGAGTCGAGGGCGAAGGGGGCAAAACACGCTTGGTAGGCGATGTGCAGTTCGATAGCTGCGCAGCCGTGGCCGGTGCCATCACGCCCGTTCCGGGCGGCGTCGGTCCCATGACCATTGCTTGCCTGCTGGCCAACACCGTGACCGCGTGTTGCCGGGCCAACGGGCTGGCAGAACCCGAAGGTCTGACGGCCTAAGCCGATCCCCGGCCCGCACGCTAGGTGGCGGGCCGGGGGTGGCATTTTACGGGATCAGCTTCGAGACGATCAAATCAGCCGCCTCTTCCGCGCTCATCTTGGTCGTATCAATGCGGATTTGCGGGGCCTCGGGGGCCTCGTAGGGCGAATCGATCCCGGTGAAGTTTTTCAACTGCCCTGCACGCGCTTTCGCATACAGGCCCTTAACGTCGCGCTTTTCGGCCTCTTCCAAGGGCGTATCGATAAAGACCTCGATAAACTCTCCCGGCTGCATCATACCGCGCACCATGTCGCGCTCGGACCGGAAGGGAGAGATGAAGGCGGTGATCACGATCAGACCTGCATCTGTCATCAGGCGCGCGACCTCGCCCACGCGGCGGATGTTTTCAACGCGGTCTGCATCGGTAAAGCCCAGATCCTTGTTCAGGCCGTGGCGCACATTGTCGCCATCCAGCAAGAAGGTGTGACGGTTCATCCGCGCCAGCTTCTTTTCGACCAGGTTGGCGATGGTGGATTTGCCCGAACCGGACAGACCCGTCATCCACAGCACCATGGGTTTCTGGTTCTTCAAGTTTGCATGGTGGTCGCGGCTGATATCCATGGCTTGGCGGTGAATATTCTGGGCCCGCCTTAGCGCGAAGTGGATCAGACCCGCCGCGACCGTGCGGTTGGTCATCTTGTCGATCAGGATAAACCCGCCAAGGTCTTGGCTGTCTATGTAAGGCACGAAAGGAATGTCGCGGTCGACCGTTACATTGGCCACTCCGATCGCATTCAGGTCCAGCGTCTTGGCCGCCAGATGCTCCATCGTGTTGACATTGACCTGATATTTCGGCTGGGCAATCGTTGCGCTGACGGTCTGCGGCCCCAACTTGAGCCAATAGGCACGACCGGGAGTCATTTCGACCTCGTCCATCCAGACAATGGTCGCTTCGAACTGGTCTGCCACCTCGACCGGGTTTTGCGCGGCACACAGAATTTGTCCGCGCGAACAGTCGATTTCATCTGCCAAGCAGAGCGTGACCGCCTGCCCAGCCACGGCCTGCGCCAGATCGCCATCCATGGTCACAATACGCGCGATGCTCGACGTCTTGCCCGAGGGCAGCACGCGCACCCCATCCCCAACCTTGACAGTGCCAGAGGCAATGGTGCCAGAGAACCCGCGGAAATCGAGATTCGGACGATTCACCCATTGCACCGCCATGCGGAAGGGTTTGTCCTGCTCGACCGCTTGGTTCAGTTCGACCGTTTCCAGATGCTCCAGCAGCACCGGCCCATCGTGCCACGGCGTGTTTTCGCTGCGAGTGGTGATGTTGTCGCCCGCAAGGCCCGAAATCGGGATCGCGGTGAAGTCGGTAATGCCAATGCTTTGCGCAAACGCGCGGTAGTCAGCCACGATGGAATCATACTTGGCGCGGTCATAGCCAATCAGGTCCATCTTGTTCACGGCCAACACGATGTTGCGAATGCCGATCAGGTGGGCAAGGTAGCTGTGCCGCCGCGTCTGTGTCAGCACACCTTTGCGCGCGTCGATCAAGATAACGGCCAGATCGGCGGTCGAGGCACCTGTGACCATGTTGCGCGTATATTGTTCATGCCCCGGCGTATCGGCCACGATGAACTTGCGCTTTTCGGTGGCAAAGAAGCGATAGGCCACGTCGATGGTGATGCCCTGCTCGCGTTCAGCCGCCAGACCGTCGACCAGAAGCGCGAAGTCGATGCCTTCGCCTTGGGTGCCAACGCGCTTGGAATCCGCTTCCAGCGTGGCCAACTGGTCTTCGAAGATCATCTTGCTGTCATACAGCAACCGCCCGATCAGCGTCGATTTGCCGTCATCCACCGACCCGCAGGTGATGAAACGCAGCATGGTCTTGTGCTGGTGAATTTCCAGATATTTATCAATATCTTCCGCGATCAGGGCGTCGGTTTTGTAAATCTCGGACATCAGAAATACCCTTCCTGCTTTTTCTTCTCCATCGACGCAGCTTGGTCATGGTCGATGGCGCGGCCCTGCCGCTCGGATGTGGTGGTCAGGAGCATTTCCTGAATGATTTCGGGCAGGGTTTTGGCCACTGACTCAACCGCGCCGGTCAGCGGGTAGCAGCCCAGCGTCCGGAAGCGGACAGAGCGCATGACCGGCTCTTCTCCCTCGCGCAGAGGGAAGCGGTCGTCATCAACCATCAGCAGCATGCCATCGCGTTCCACGGTCGGGCGCGGGGCGGCGTAATACAGCGGCACGATGTCGATGTTTTCTAGATGTATATACTGCCAGATGTCCAACTCGGTCCAGTTCGACAGCGGGAAAACGCGCATGGATTCGCCCTTGGCCTTGTGGGCGTTGTAGTTGCGCCAAAGTTCAGGGCGCTGGTTCTTCGGGTCCCACCGGTGGCTGGCGGTGCGGAAGCTGAAAATACGTTCCTTCGCGCGGCTTTTCTCCTCGTCCCGGCGGGCACCGCCGAAAGCGGCGTCAAAGCCGTGCAGGTCCAGTGCCTGCTTCAACCCTTCGGTTTTCCACATATCGGTGTGCAGACCGCCATGGTCAAACGGGTTGATACCTTGGCGCAGCGCTTCCGGGTTCTGGTGCACGATCAGTTGCATCCCGGCTTTGCGCGCAGCGGCTTCGCGCATGGCATACATGGCCTTGAACTTCCATGTCGTGTCCACATGCAGCAGCGGAAAGGGCGGCGGCGAGGGATAAAAGGCTTTCTTGGCGACATGCAGCATGCAGGCGCTGTCCTTGCCGACGCTATACAGCATGACGGGGTTCTGGGCTTGGGCGACCACTTCGCGCATGATGTGGATGGCCTCGGCTTCCAGCCGTTGCAAATGGGTCAGGGTGCTCTGGGTCATATCCGCTCCGAATGTTGGACTGGATCGACGCTAGCTTTCTGGCAGACTTGGCGAACCCCCCAAATGGGGGTATAAGACCGAATGATCGCGCGTGATGACAGTGATATCCTTATAGCGCTGGCCGATGCAGTGCGCGAACAGGCTGCTTGGGGAAAGGTGCTCGACCTGTTGCGCAGCCAGATGCAGGCGAGCCGTGCCACGCTTTATACCGAAAACGCGGTTTTGGGCGATAGCGTACCACGTCCCGCTTGCTTTGCCGCCTTGCGGCCAAACCGTGTCTACACCGCCGAAGAGCTGGCCGATAGGGCAGGCCCGTTCGACCCGGACTTTGGAACGGGTGACAGCCGTGTGATTGCAGCAGCGGGCCGACAAGCCACATTGTGGCTGCACAGAGCACGCGGCAACTTTCGCGCTGCCGATAGCGCGCGCTTGTCGGGGTTGATGCCGCATATCACGCAAGCTTTGGCTTTGGCCGAAGACCGTGCGGCACTTGCGGTGGCGCTGGCCGATGCCCAAACGCTGACTTGGCGCGCCGGGCTGGGACAGATCGGACCGGAAGGGCCAGACGCGACCGCCGCGCGGTTACTGCGCGACGCTGGCTGCGCGGCGCCACTCGTTGCAGCCGGTGCAACACGCGCCCTGCCCGGTGGATTGTCGGCCTATGGATTGCCCGATGGATGCGTATTACTGCGCGCAAAACGCGATTTGCCCGCGCCAGAGCGGTTGGCCCCTGCCCTTGGACTAACGCTGTCCGAAGCGCGCTTGGCCCGCGCCATCGCACAGGGCGAAAGCCTTGCCAAGGCAAGCGCTGCGCTTGGCCTGACCCGCGAAACTGGACGCAGCTATGCCAAGCAGATTTACGCAAAAACCGGTGTGTCAGGGCAAAGCGGACTGGTCCGGTTGCTGTGGTCCGGGGCGCTGGCTTTTGGACAGGGAAACTGATCAACAGGGCGCAACCGTTGAGCACGCCGCGCCCTGTCTTTGGCCGTAACGTTACATGACCAGTTCGTTGTCTTTTTCTTCCTCAGGGCTTTCATCATGGCTGGCAAGCGCGATCCCGAAGGTCAGGATACCAACACGCCCCGCAGTCATCAGGACGATCACAATAATCTTCCCCAGATCGCTCAGCTCACCGGTAAGTCCCATGCTCAACCCCACGGTGCCCATGGCGGACAACACTTCGAACATGACCACTTCAAAAGACGCTCCCGCTTCCGTCAGAAACAGAAGGAAGGCGCTGACAATGGCCACGAACATGTAATAGGCAAAAGCAGAGGTCGCGTTTTGCAAACGGGCCGGCGGGATCGGGCGCTTGAAGAACCGCACCTCGTCGCGCCCTTTGAGCGTTGAGCGCACCAGCCCGACAAGTGCCGCGAATGACGTGGTTTTCAACCCGCCACCAGTGCCTGCGGGCGACGCTCCGATGACCATCAGGAAAAACAGAAGCATCAGCACGGCATAGGACAATTCACTGATCGGGACCGTGTTAAACCCGACGGTGGTCGATGCCGTCATCACCTGGAAGAACGAAGCAAGCAAACGCTCGGTCGGCTCTAGCTCTTGCACGGACGGTTCGATGACGAAGAACAGCGCGGTGCCGACAAGCATGAACATGATCGTCATCCGGGTTATGATTTTCGTGGTAAAGCCCAGATGGCTGGATTTTCCGGTAAAGGCGCGTGCTACATCCAAAACGATCAGAAAACCCATCGCGCCCAGAATACTGAGGGTTGCGATCACGAAATTGACACCGACATGGCCGGTGAAAGCCTCGAAACTTGTGGCATTCAGACTGAAACCGGCGGTGCAGAAGGCGGAAACCGCATGGAAAATTGCGCTCCAGGCGGCATTCTCCACCCCTGCCGCCACGAATATCGGGTAGAGCGCCAGCGCACCCAGCACTTCGCAGGCCAGCGTAAAGACAATGACCGACAGGATGAAAGATCGGGGTGTAACGCTATCGGGCAGGCTGAACACGTCGCGCGTGGTCTTTGCGCGCATCTTGCCCAGATGATGGGTGAACGACAGCACGATGAAAGACCCGATGGTCATGTATCCCAAGCCACCAATCTGGATCAGTCCAAGAATGACCAATTCGCCGAAGAAAGTGTAGCTTGTTCCGGGATCAACGCTGACAAGTCCCGTTGTCGACACGGCAGAGGTTGCGATGAAAAGATTGTCGATTGCGCGAATGTCGGTCGCTTGTGCGGCGGGTAGCGACAGAAGCACCCAGCCAATCAGGATATAACTGGTATACCCTAAAAGAAGTAGTTTCGCCGGGCTGGTGCGCAAAAGTGCAAAGCGGATGCGCGCTTCTCCGCGGCGAAAGATGCGCCAGATTCGGCGCGTGTTTTGCAAGTCGGGCATTTAGCCCTCCATCGGTGACGCGCCCCATTTTTCGGTGACGCAGTCCCGCAAGATCAATGGATTTGACCAAAACGCAAGAAATAGTGGTCGGGAATATAGAATATCAGCTATGCGCTTGGGTCAAAGGTGCAAGTTCTGCGACACTCGCCGCGCTAACAGCGCCATCACACCCCGACCTGCGGTCCCGGACAGATCAGCGGGCGCGGGCTTTGTTGCACTTCATAAAGCTCTGTGTCGCCCTCGCCCATGAA
>JAFGVZ010000022.1 GCA_016937725.1 Paracoccaceae bacterium
TCCGATCCGGGGCGCACATAGGCGGCCACATCGGCAATGGCGACCCATAGGGTGAATCCGTCGCCGCGCCGTTCGGCGAAAAGCGCATCGTCATGGTCGCGCGCATCCCACGGGTCGATGGTCATCAGCGCCATGTTGCGCAGGTCCAGCCGGTCGTCCAAGGGCATGGGCTGGGCGCTATCGGCTTCGGCCACGACGGCATCATCGAACGCATCGCGAATGCCGTGTTGATGAATGGCAATCAGCGACACGGCCTTGGGTGCGGTCGGGTCGCCCAAACGCTCGACCACATGCGCGCGCGGCGGGCCGAACCGAGCACGGCCCATGGGTTCGGCCAGAACCAACTCGCCATCCTGCGCGCCGTTCACGTCATGCGGGCCGACCATCCAGTCACGCTCGGCACCCTTGTCGATGGGTATGACCCGCCCGCCCTCGGCCCCTGTTCGGAACAAGCCAAGAATGCGCTGCGGGTTCGCGCCGATCTTGCGGATGATCTTGGCCTGATACTCGTAATCCGGCCCGCGGATCGCTTCGCATTTGGCCAGAACGCGGTCGCCTGCGCCCACATCCTTGGGGGCCAGCAAGATCACGCGCGGGGCAGCGCCCTGCCCGCGCCATTCGATCGGGCGCGCGAACAGGTCGCCATCTTCGTCAGGGCCAAGCACCTCCAGCACCGTCACCGGCGGCAACGCGCCGCCAGCGGCACGACGGCGGGGGACAATGCCCTCACCCTCCAACTCCCGCAGCATGGCCTTCAGGTCGATCTTGGCGGCACCCTTTATGCCAAAGGCGCGCGCAATCTCGCGGCCCGTCACGTCCGGGTTGGCACTCATCCAGTCGCGCAATTCGGCCAGTGAGGGCAATTGCTTCACCATGGCGCGCCCCATTCTGCCCAGAGCGCAAGGCAGGGGCACAGCCCCTGCCGGGGGTGGGCGGGTGGGCGATCTGGGCAGAATGGGGCATCTCTCATGCGCTGCGCTCTAGCATGGCGCGCAAGCCTCGTCACGCAGATAGATCACACACCATATCCCGATGCGCGATCCCGGCTTCCATGTAGACATCGCCCATCGGTTGAAAACCCAGCCCCGCATAGAAGGCCATCGCATGCACCTGAGAGCCAAGCTTTGCGCGCCTTACCTCCGGGTTTTGCGCCAAAATCTCGACCGCCTTGCGCATCAGCGCCTGACCGATGCCTTTGCCTCGATGGTCGCGCAGCACGCAGACCCGCCCGATCTTGGCGGTATCGCCCATGATCAGGATCCGCGCGCAGCCGACCGGCAGGCCATCCAGCCGCGCAAGAACATGCAAGGCCGCCGCGTCCTGCCCATCGACCTCCAGCGCCTCATCGACATTCTGCTCTTCGATAAACACCACTCGGCGCAGCGCATGGCAGGTCGCCAGATCGTCGGTCAAACACACGTCCAGCATCAAGCGAAATAATCCTGCAAAACGCGCGAATAAACACGTTTAAGCTGTTCAATATGTTCGATTTCCGCGAATTCATCCACTTGGTGCATGGATTGCCCGACCAGTCCGAATTCAACCACCGGGCAATGGTTTTTCACAAACCGCGCATCCGAGGTGCCGCCAGAGGTCGAAAGCTTGGGCGCAATCCCGCATTCCGCCTGAACCGCGTTCGCCACAAGGTCAGACAGCGGCCCCCGCGGCGTCAGGAACGCTTCGCCCGAAACGCTGACAACCACCTCAAGCACCACGCCCGTGCCCGCGCAGACCTCTGCCGCCTCGCGCTCCAGCCACCCGGTCAAAGACGCGCCCGTATGCAGGTCATTGAAGCGAATATTCAGCCCCGCCCGCGCTGTGGCTGGGATGACATTTGTGGCCGGGTTGCCTACATCCACCGTGGTCAGCGCCAATGTGGACGGGTCGAAATGATCCGTCCCTTGGTCCAATTCATGCCGCGCCAAACGGTCCAGCAAATGCACCAATACCGGCAGAGGGTTCGCCGCGCGGTGCGGATAGGCGGCGTGCCCCTGCCGCCCGCGCGCGGTGATCGTTGCATTCATGGAGCCGCGCCGCCCGATCTTCATCATTTCGCCCATCCGCTCCGGGCATGTGGGTTCGCCCACCAAGCAGACCGACATCGTCTCGCCCTGCGCGTCCATCCAGTCCAGAAGCGCGATAGTGCCGTCGCGCGCGGGGCCTTCCTCGTCGCCGGTAATGGCGAGGATGATCGCGCCTTCTGGCGGCGTGACCTGCACGAAATCCACCGCCGCCGCGACAAAAGCCGCCACGCCCGATTTCATGTCGCAGGCGCCACGCCCCCAGACACGCCCCTCGGCCAATTCGCCGCCAAACGGATCGCGCGACCAATCCGACCGCACACCGATGGGCACGACATCCGTATGCCCGTTGAAGCCAAAGCAGCGCGCATGCCCCTTCGCGCCCCAGCGCGCGAACAGGTTGGCAGTGCCGTTGCGATCCACCCGCGTGCAGGCGAACCCCGCTTCGGTCAGCATCCGCTCCAGCAGCACCAGCGCGCCGCCTTCATCGGGCGTGACAGACGGACAGCGCACCAGATCGGCGGTCAGAGCGACAGGGTCAATCATCGGCTGCGTCATCGGTAAACCATGTTTTCTGTGCCACGATCACGGCATTCTCGGCCAGAGCGCGCGCCATCAACTCTTGTTCTTCGGACGGGACGTTGTCGCCTGCCGCCAATCGCTCTGCCAATGTGCCGTAGCTGGTCACATCCAGCGGTTTGACATCGGCTTGTTTCAGCACCGCAACCGCGTCGCGCACGGCGCTCGCCTCGTCCACCCCCGGCGCATACAAAAGCAAGCCTGCCCCCGTCGCGCCTTTGGGCAGATCATCGCTCACGCCCAGTTCGACCAGCAGGGTATAGACCTGCTCGGCAGGCTTATCGGCGGGGCGGTCGGATTTCGGCATCTGGGAAACTCCGCAGAGGTTTTACCCTGTTCCTCGCAGGTCACGGCGCGGCTGGCAAGAGGTTACGCGGCAGCCTGCAAAGCGGCCACAAGGGCAATATATCGGCCCAGTTTGCCCAATGTGACAATCGTCACGAACCGCCAGAACGGCTCTTTCATGGTGCCAGCGGCCAGGGTTAACGGGTCACCGATGATCGGGGCCCATGCGAAAAACAGGCTCCACCAGCCATAGCGGGCATACCATCCTTGCGCCCGGTCGATCTGCGCCGCGCTAAACGGAAAGCGCTTATGGCTGGCATAGCGCATCATGAAGCGCCCCAAGGCCCAGTTTATGCAAGACCCAAGGACATTGCCGGTCGTGGCCACCGCCAAAAGCAGCCAGACAGGCTGCGTGCCCGCTACTACCAGCGCGCCAAGAACGATTTCGGACTGCGCGGGCAAAAGCGTAGCGGCCACAAGGGCGGTCAGGAACAGGGCCAGTAAATCCATGCCTTGCCTATGCCGTGACGACAGCGCGCTGTCACGCGCCAAACATCTGGCCCTGCGCTGCACCATTCGCTAAAAGGACGCGACTTACACGAAAGGCCCGACCATGGCGCATAGCATTGCCGAGATTGCCAAAGCCTTGGGCTTGCAGGCCGAGGGCGATTTGGACTTGGTTGTCACCCATGCCGCCGAACCGGGTGATGCCGGGCCAGAGGCTCTGGCCTTGGCCATGGCCCCGAAATATGCCGAAGGGCTGGCGCGCGGACGCGCGCGCGCCGCGATCCTTTGGCCGGGTGCCGATTGGCGCGCCCTCGGGCTACAGGCAGCGCTTTATGCGCCGCGCCCGCGCATGGCCATGGCAGGCGTCGCGCAAGCCCTTGACCCGGGCTATGACTTTGGCACGGGCATTCATCCAACTGCCTTTATCGATCCCAGCGCCCAGA
Source organism: Paracoccaceae bacterium (assembly GCA_016937725.1). Taxonomy (GTDB): domain Bacteria; phylum Pseudomonadota; class Alphaproteobacteria; order Rhodobacterales; family Rhodobacteraceae; genus Roseinatronobacter. The sequence continues at coordinate 3,836 of JAFGVZ010000022.1, forward strand.
TCGGAGCAGGCGCGTGTATCGCGCCTTTCGCCTGCATCGGCGCGCGCGCGGTTATTGCAGAGCGCGCGCGCATCGGCCCGCATGCCAGCGTGGCCGAAGATGTGGTGATCGGGCCGGATGCCATTCTGCATGCGGGTGTGCGTGTGTGCGCGCGCGTGCGCATCGGCGCACGGTTCATTGCCCAACCGGGCTGCATCATCGGTGGCGACGGGTTCAGCTTTGTCACGCCAGAACCATCCGCCGCCGAGGACGTGCGCGCGACGCTTTCGGGCGAACGCGAAATCCGGCAGCAGAAATGGCAGCGCATCAACTCGCTTGGGGCGGTGCGCATCGGCGACGATGTCGAGGTCGGGGCCAATAGTTCCATTGACCGTGGAACCGTGCGTGACACGGTCATCGGGTCGGGCACCAAGCTCGATTCCCTTGTGCATGTCGGCCATAACGTGGAAATCGGCGAAGATTCCATGCTCTGCGGACAGGTGGGCATTGCCGGGTCAACCCGCATCGGGAACCGGGTGCTTCTGGCGGGCAAGGTCGGGGTGAATGACAACATCTTCATCGGCGATGATGTCATCGCGGGGGGCGGCACGCGGATTTATTCCAATGTGCCAGCCGGTCGCGCCATCTTGGGCGACCCGGCAACCAAGCTGGAAACCCAGATTGAAATTCGCAAGGCCCTGCGTCGCCTACCCCGGCTTGCAGCCAGCGTGGCGCAGCTTCAAAAGGCCATTTTGGGCGAAAAGGACCGCTAATCCGCCCTTGTCGCGCCACAGTGCCGGGTTACTTGCCTGAAAAAGCGCGGCATGACAGGAGCGGCAGGTTATGGACGGAGCGGTTATGAACGAGCAGGTCTTCACCCCCGATGCAGAGCATCAGCGCGCCTTTCGTGACGCTTTGGGCCGTTTTGCAACGGGCGTGACCGTTGTGACCACGCA
>JAFGVZ010000167.1 GCA_016937725.1 Paracoccaceae bacterium
TTGCGCTGAGCTTGGGTGCTGCCGCTGTCAGCGCCGAAACCATCCGTTGGGCGCGCGTGGGCGATTCGCTCACGATGGACCCTCACAGCCAGAACGAAGGCCCCACGCATACGCTGGCGCACCACATCTATGAAACGCTGGTAGGCCGCGCGACCGATGGGTCGCTGACGCCACGTCTGGCAACCGAATGGGGCATCAGCCCCGATGACAGCACCGTCTGGGTGTTCAAGCTGCGCGAGGGTGTGACCTTCCATGATGGCACCGCACTGACCGCCGAAGACGTGGTCTTCTCGCTGAACCGCGCGCGGGGCGAAACGTCGGACATGAAGGGCCTGCATGCTGGCGTGGTTGAAGTGACGGCGCCCGACGCGATGACCGTTCACATCAAAACCGAAGGTCCGGCACCGCTTTACGTGCAGAACCTGACCAACACCTTCATCATGTCGAAAGCTTGGGCCGAAGCGAATGGCGCGGTTGAGGCGCAGGATTTTGCCGCTGGTGAAGAAAGCTATGCGGTGCGCAACGCCAATGGCACCGGCCCCTACATGCTGGTCGAGCGTGAGCCGGAAGTGCGCACCGTGCTGCAAGTGTTCGAAGGCCACTGGGACGAAGCGCCCCAAGTGACCGAGATCATCTACACCCCGATTGCAGAAGCCGCGACCCGTGTCGCCGCGCTTCTGTCGGGAGAGGTGGACATCGTGCAGGACGTGCCGGTGCAAGACATTCAGCGTCTGGAACAGACGGACGGTATCAAGGTCGAATTCGGCCCGGAAAACCGCACGATCTTCTTTGCCTATGACATGGGCTCCGAAGATCTGCTGACCGCAAGCGTGGAGGGCAACCCCTTTGCCAACCCGCTGGTGCGCGAAGCAATGCATCTTGCCGTGGACCGTGATGCGATCCGTCAGGTCGTGATGCGCGGCCAGTCGCTGCCCACAGGCGTGACCATGCCGCCCTTCGTGAATGGCTGGACCGAAGAGCTGGACGCTTACGGCGCGCCGGATATTGAACGCGCGCAGGCGCTGATGGCAGAGGCCGGCTATGCCGATGGCTTCTCTGTCGATCTGCATACGCCCAATGACCGCTATCTGAATGATGAAGCCATCTCTCAGGCGCTGGTCGGGATGCTGGCACGGATCGGGATTAACGTGAACCTTGTGTCGCAGACCCGCTCCATGCACTTCCCGCTGATCCAGAACCGCGAGACGGATTTCTACCTGCTGGGCTGGGGTGTTCCGACCTTCGACAGCCAGTATGTGTTCGATTTCCTTGTCCACACGACCGAAGACGCGCGCGGCGGCTGGAACGGCTCGCGCTATTCGAACCCGGAGGTCGATGCGCTGATCAAGGCAATGGCCGTTGAGACCGATCTGGATGCCCGCAACGAGATGATCGCCCAAGTCTGGGCGCAGTTGCAGGCGGATCGCGTGTTCTTGCCGATCCACAACCAGACGCTGGCCTATGCGATGCGCGATGGGATCAACCTGCCTGTTCACCCGGAAAACCAGCCTTCGATGGCCGATGTAACGTTTGACTAAGGGCTGACCAAAGCTTGCGCGCGCGGGGCTTGGCGGCTCTGCGCGCGTTTCCTTTTTCACGCAGAGGGGCGTCTTATGCTGGCCTTCATTCTACGTCGGGTTTTGCAATCGCTTGTTGTCATGCTGGTTGTGGCGCTGGTGTCCTTTGCGTTGTTTCGCTATGTGGGCGACCCGATTTCGACCATGATGGGGCAGGAAGCCACTATCGCCGACCGCGAGGCCTTGCGTGAACGTTTGGGCCTGAATGACCCTTTCGTGGTGCAATTTTTCAACTTCGTGACCCGCGCGGCGCAGGGCGATTTCGGCATTTCCTACCGCTTGCAACAGCCGGTGATGGAACTGATCCTGTCGCGCCTGCCCGCCACGCTGGAACTGGCGCTGGTCTCGGGCGTGCTGGCCTTCGTGTTCGGCGTTGGCTTTGGGGTTTACACCGCACTCAACCGCCGGGGCTGGATGTCGGGCGCGATCATGAGCGTGTCGCTAATCGGCGTGTCGCTGCCGACCTTCCTGATCGGGGTGCTGCTGATCTGGCTCTTCGCGGTCGAACTGCAATGGTTGCCCAGTTTCGGGCGCGGCGATGTGGTGGCGCTGGGCGATTGGTGGACGACGGGCTTTCTGACAACTTCCGGCCGCGCCTCGCTTATCTTGCCCGCGATAACGCTGGGCTTGTATCAGATGACGCTGATCATGCGGCTTGTGCGCGCTGAAATGCTGGAAGTGCTGCGCACCGATTACATCAAATTCGCCCGCGCGCGGGGACTGTCGAACCGCGCCATCCATTTCGGTCATGCGCTGAAGAATACGATGGTGCCGGTCATTACCATTACCGGCTTGCAGTTGGGTGCAATCATCGCCTTTGCCATCATCACCGAAACCGTGTTCCAGTGGCCGGGCGTCGGCGCGCTCTTTATCAATTCCGTCCGCTTTGTCGATGTGCCGGTCATGGCGGCCTACCTGATGCTGATCGCGGTCATCTTCGTGGTCATCAACCTAATCGTGGACCTTCTGTATTACGCCGTGGACCCGCGCTTGCGCGTGGATCGCGCGGGTGCCGGGCATTAGGGGGGCGTGATGAGCACAGAAACCCAATCCCGCTTCGCCCGTGTCTGGGACAGCGACATCATGTGGTCCTTCCGCCATTCGCCCGTGGCGATTGTTGCAGGCGTTGTGGTGGCACTGATCGCACTCGCCGCGATTTTCGCGCCATGGATCGCGCCCACCAACCCCTATGACCCGTCGCAACTGAACTTGATGGACGGGTTCACGCCCCCGATGGAACCCAATGCCTTTACCGGCAACAGCTACATTCTGGGCACCGATAACCAAGGCCGCGATGTGCTGTCCACGATCCTGTATGGCACGCGGATTTCGCTGTTCGTGGGTATCTCTGCCGTGTTGTTCGCCATGCTTTTGGGTATCACTGCGGGCCTGATCGCGGGCTATCGCGGCGGCTGGGTTGATGGGCTGCTGATGCGGATTGCAGATGTGCAGCTGTCCTTCCCGTCCATCCTGATCGCGCTTCTGATCTTCGGGGTGGCGCGTGGGCTGATCCCGCCCGCCTACCGCGAAACGATGGCCATCTGGGTGCTGATCGTGGCGATTGGCCTGTCGGACTGGGTGCAATTCGCCCGCGTGGTGCGCGGCGCGACCATGGTCGAGAAATCGAAAGAATATGTGCAAGCGGCCCGCGTGGTGGGGGCACATCCGGCGAAAATCCTGATCAAGCATATCCTGCCCAACGTGATGGGGCCGGTTCTGGTCATCGGCACGATCGGGCTGGCGCTGGCGATCATCGCAGAGGCAACGCTCAGCTTTCTGGGTGTTGGCGTCCCGCCCACACAGCCCTCGCTTGGCACGCTGATCCGCATTGGCCAGCAATACCTGTTTTCCGGCGAATGGTGGATATTGCTCTTCCCGTCCATCGCGCTGTTGGCGTTGGCGCTGTCGGTCAACCTGCTGGGCGACTGGCTGCGCGACGCGCTGAACCCAAGGCTACGCTGATGACCGGGGGCGATATGCAAGAGCCACTTCTGACCGTCCGCGACCTAGTCGTGGAATTCCCCATGCGCCGCGGCACGTTGCGCGCGCTCGATCAAGTGTCGTTCGACATCGCGCCCGGTGAAGTGTTGGGCATGGTCGGTGAATCTGGTGCGGGCAAATCGTTGACCGGGGCTTCGATCATCGGCCTGCTGGAGCCGCCGGGCCGCATTGCGGGCGGTGAAATCCGGCTGCGCGGTGAGCGGATCGACAATCTGCCCCCCGAGGCGATGCGCCGTATTCGCGGTCGGCGCATCGGCATGGTGTTCCAGGACCCGCTCACCAGCCTGAACCCGCTTTATACCGTTGCGCAGCAACTGATCCAGACCATCCGCACGCATATGGATGTGTCAGAGGCCGAGGCCCGCAAACGTGCTGTGGCCCTGCTGGACCGCGTGGGTATTCCTGCCGCTGCGCGCCGGATTGATGACTACCCGCACCATTTCTCGGGTGGCATGCGGCAGCGCGTGGTGATTGCGCTGGCGCTTTGCGCGGAACCCGAATTGGTCATCGCGGATGAACCGACCACCGCTTTGGACGTGTCGGTGCAGGCCCAGATCATCGACGTGTTGAAGGAAATCTGCGCTGAACGGGGTGCGTCGGTTATGCTGATTACGCATGATATGGGCGTAATCGCGGAAACCGCCGACCGTGTGGCAGTGCTGTATGCGGGGCGCGTGGCCGAAATCGGCCCGGTGCGTGACGTGATCCAGCACGCCCGCCATCCCTATACGCGCGGGCTGATGGGCGCGATCCCGACGCTGGAGCAGACCAGCGACCGTTTGGTGCAAATTCCCGGCGCAATGCCGCGCCTGAATGCCATCCCCAAAGGCTGCGCGTTCAACCCGCGCTGCGAGCAGGTGTTCGAGCGGTGCTACTCCGAGCGGCCATCTTTGCGGCAAGCCGCCCCGAACCACCAAGTTGCCTGTTGGCTGACAGAGGAGGGCAGCGCATGAGTGAACCGCTTGTGCAGGTTGACGGGCTGACGCGCCGGTTCGACATCTCGAAACCATGGCTGAACCGTGTGTTGGAACGCCAAAGCCGCCAATTCCTGACCGCGAACGCCGATGTGAGTTTCAGCATTAAAAAGGGCGAGACCTTCGCGCTGGTGGGCGAATCTGGGTCTGGCAAGTCGACCATCGCCAAGATGATCGTGGGCTTGCTGGCACCGTCTGCGGGCCATATTCGCTTCGACGGGCAGGAGATGGATTTCGCCAGCGGGGCCGATATGCGCGCGCTGCGGCGGCGCTTCCAGATGATCTTTCAAGACCCCTTCGCCAGCCTGAACCCGCGCTGGCGGGTGCGCGACATCGTTGCCGAACCCATCGTGACCTTTGGCCTGCTGCAAGGGTCAGAGATTACGCGAGAAGTGGACCGCCTGCTGGAGGTGGTGGGGCTGTCCGCCACCGATGCCGCGAAATTCCCGCATGAGTTTTCCGGCGGGCAGCGCCAGCGCATTGCCATCGCGCGGGCGCTGTCTTCCAAGCCCGAATTTATCGTTTGCGACGAACCCACATCGGCACTGGATGTGTCGGTGCAGGCGCAAATCCTGAACCTGATGCGCGATTTGCAGGATGAATTCGGCCTGACCTATCTGTTGATCAGCCATGATTTGTCGGTCGTGCGCCACATGGCCAACTGCATCGGGGTGCTCTATCTGGGCCGCTTGGTCGAAGTGGCTGACGCCAAGCGCTTGTTTCTGGAGCCGCAACACCCCTACACGCGCATGTTGCTGGATGCCGTGCCAGACTTGGCGCTGTCGGGGCGGCGGCGAAAACCCGTGTTGGGCGAGATCCCGAACCCGATAGACCCGCCCTCTGGCTGTGCTTTTCATCCGCGCTGTCCCATGGCTGCGGATATCTGCACAGCAGAAACCCCGTTGCCGCGTGTCACGCCGACTGGACAGGCGGCTTGTCATTTCGCAGGTCAAGTCGGCGAAGTTGCGTAAACATGTATTGTGGTTACATTTTTTGTTGCCCAGAATCCCATCTGGGCCTAGCTTGTATCGCGCAGGCAGGAAGATAACCCTGTCTCGGAAGACTTACTCCTCGTTCCCTCCTTTCGGCGGGGTCTTTCTGTCTGCACCCATCGCGCGGGCTTGCAAAATTGCGGCCAAGGCGTGATAACACACCCAGCTTGAAACAGGGTTCAGTCCATGCGCGCACGAATTTACCGCCCCGCCCGCACTGCCATGCAATCGGGCACGGCAAAAACCAAGCAATGGGTTTTGTCTTTCGCGCCCTCGCAAGCGCGCAAGATTGATCCGCTGATGGGGTGGACAAGCTCCGCAGATATGGACAGCCAAGTCACCCTACGGTTCGAGGACCGTGACAGCGCCGAAGCTTATGCCAAGGCCCATGGCATAGACTATACCGTGGTCGAACCCAAAACCCGCCGCCCGAATATCCGACCCACTGGGTATGCAGAGAATTTTGCGACCAATCGTCGGCAGGTCTGGACGCATTGACGCTCTGACCGGAGTATTCCGCCATGCGCATCGGGTATCTGATGAACACCTACCCGGTGACCAGCGCAACATTCATTCGCCGCGAGATCGCGGCTTTGGAAGACCTAGGCGTCACCGTGCCGCGCTTCGCCATCCGGCCTTGGAACGAGGCGTTGGTGGAAGCCGCCGACAAGGCAGAGGCCGCGCGCACCCATTACCTGCTGGCCCCTGGTGCGGCGCGCCTGATCTGGTTTATGGTTATGGAAGCGGTCGGCAATCCGCGCGGTGTTCTGCGCGCCTTGAGTGCGATGTGGAAAATGGCACGCGCGGCGGGCCATGGAACGCTGGTGCGCCATGTGGCCTATCTGCTGGAAGCGGTGCACCTGAAACGCGCGGCCAAGGGCTGCGACCATATTCACGCGCATTTCACCACCAACACGGCCGCCGTGGCGCTGCTGTGTCATCGGTTGGGTGGGCCGGGATATTCATTTACCGCCCATGGGCCGGACGAGTTTGATGATCCCAAGGCGTCATCCCTCGCGCTGAAACTGGCCGAAGCGCGTTTTGCAGTGGCCATCACCCAATTTGCGCGCACACGTTTGGCCTTGGCGGGTGGCGCTGCGATCTGGGATAAACTGCATGTCGTGCCTTGCGGGGTGGATATCAGCGATCTGACACCCTCGCCCCCGCCAGAAGGCGATGCGCCATTCGTCTGCGTTGGCAGGCTGTGCCCGCAAAAGGCGCAGGTATTGTTGGTGCAGGCCATGGCAGAGCTGGTGAACACTCATCCCGACGCGCGCCTTGTTCTGATCGGCGATGGCGAAACCCGCCCAGAGATAGAGGCGCTGATCGCCCGTCACGCGCTTCAAGACAGGGTCACGTTGCGCGGTTGGGCTGACGGTGCTGCGGTCAAGGCTGCGTTATCGGGCGCGCGGGCCATGGTGCTGCCCAGCTTCGCCGAAGGGTTGCCAATTGTTATCATGGAAGCCTTCGCGCTAGGGCGGCCCGTGATTTCGACCTACATAGCCGGTATTCCCGAATTGGTAGACCGGGAAGCAGGTTGGCTTGTGCCTGCGGGCGATGTGGCGGCCCTGACAGACACGCTGCGCAAATGTTTGGAAACGCCCCACCACCGGCTAGAAACAATGGGCCAGACCGCCCGACAGCGTGTAGAGGAACGCCACGATCTGCATGCCAGCGCCGCGCGCCTGAAAACCTTGTTCGAAGGGGCGACCAA
>JAFGVZ010000168.1 GCA_016937725.1 Paracoccaceae bacterium
GCGGTCAGTTCGATCACGGCGGCATCGCCGCGCGCGCGCACGTCTGCGATGATGGCCGCGACCGTGTCATCGACATCCACCGCCTCTTCGCGCTTGGCCGATAGCAACGCGGTAAAGGACGCCTCGAAATCAGGCGCTTCGGCATTCAGGAAAACAGGCATGCTCTGTCCTATTCAATCTTGTGGTCTGGTGCCCGGCGCGCAGGCGCACGATACGGGCGCGTGACGTCAGATAGCACGACATCGACGCATTCAACCGACAGTTTGACCGCGCCATCCCCGGCAAAGACCAGCGTGATATCGCCCGTGCCATCCGCACCGGGCGCGAACTCGACCGCCAGCAGCGACAGCACCGCGTCGGCATCGCTCGAATCTATGCCTTGGCGCGCGACGGCCAGCACGTCATGCACCACCAGCAAGCTGCGCACGCGCTCGTAATCGCCCGCTTTTTCGGCGCGGGCACGATCTTCCCAGCGGAAGCGGTTCAAAAGCAGCGCAAACCGGCGGCGTGGCGCGTCGAATGTCATGTCGGTGCCGGTCAGCACGGAATCCTGCACCAAGGCGGAAATCACGCGCAGATCTTCGGCATCCAGCGCGGCCAGCCGCACCGGGCGCTCTGCCCCATCCTCGAACCGCGCATCTTCGGTCATTTGCCATACACCCGTTCGATCATCGCGCCACAAGCCCCTAGTTTTTCTTCCACCCGCTCATAGCCGCGGTCCAGATGGTAAACGCGCGCAACCGTGGTTTCACCTTCAGCGGCCAAGGCGGCAAGGATCAATGACACAGAGGCCCGCAGATCGGTCGCCATCACGGGCGCACCGCGCAGCTTCGACACGCCTGTGACACGCGCAGTGCCGCCTTGCACGTCGATCTTGGCCCCCATGCGCATGAGTTCCGGCGCGTGCATGAAACGGTTCTCGAAAATCTTTTCCTCTAGCACCGATGTGCCATCAGCGGTGCACATCGCGGCCATGAATTGCGCTTGCAGGTCGGTCGGGAAGCCGGGGAAAGGCTCTGTCGTCACATCCACGGCGCGCAGACGGTCCACCTGCCGCGTGACCTTCAGGCCGCGCGCGGTCTGGTCCACTTCGACGCCCGCCTGTTCCAGCTTGTCCACGAAAGCCTGAACAAGTTCCAGCCGCCCGCCAAGGCATTCCACCGTGCCGCCGGCAATGGCCGGGGCCAGCATATAGGTGCCCAGCTCAATCCGGTCCGTGACCACAGGGTGCGTGGCCCCGCCAAGACTGTTCACGCCGGTGATGGTAATGGTCGATGTGCCCTCGCCTTCAATCTGTGCGCCCATGCGTTGCAGGCAATGCGCCAAATCCACGATCTCCGGCTCACGCGCGGCATTTTCCAGAATGGTCGTGCCTTTCGCCAAGGTGGCCGCCATCAGCGCGTTTTCCGTAGCGCCCACCGACACGATGGGAAATTCGAACCGCGCACCCTTCAGGCCGCCCGGCGCCTTGGCATGCACATAGCCGTCGCGCAGGTCCAACTCGGCCCCCAAGGCTTCGAGCGCGCGCAAGTGCAAATCCACCGGGCGCGCGCCAATGGCGCAGCCACCGGGCAATGACACAATAGCATGACCATCGCGCGCCAGCATCGGCCCCAGCACAAGAATAGAGGCACGCATCTTGCGGACAATGTCGTAATCCGCGCGATGGCTGGTCAGATCATGGCTGGACAGCGCCAGAACCTGCCCGCCTTGCAGGCTGGCCACTTCGGCGCCCAGCGATTCCAGCAAGTCTGTCATAGTGCGAATGTCCGACAGGCGCGGCGCGTTGGTCAGCGTCAAGGGCTGGTCGGTCAGAAGCGTAGCAGGCATCAGCGTCAGGCACGCATTCTTCGCGCCCGCGATCGGGATATGGCCATTTAACGGGCCATTGCCCTTGACGACGATCGAATCCATCTGCTCTGCCCCTCGTTACACGTTCTTGTCTGCGGTCTGGTTCTTGTCTGTATCCGCGCTCTGCTCTGCGCTGCGCGCGCGGGCTTGCGCCTTGCGCTTGGCGATATTCGCTTTCATCGCCGCTTTCAACCTTGCCGCGCGCGGATCCTGCGGGGCCTGTGACTTGGACGGGTTCTGGGGCTGTGATCGGGTCATGAAAAACTGTTAGCCCAAGTTTTAAAATGGGTCCAGATAGGGGTTGCACGCCCGAAAATTTCGGACTACTCACCGCGCCATGCTGCTGCTGTAGCTCAGTGGTAGAGCACTCCCTTGGTAAGGGAGAGGTCGACAGTTCAATCCTGTCCAGCAGCACCAGAGTTTCTTTTCATCCCAGAATGAGCATAGAGCGCTTACGCCGCTGTTGTGTAGGACATGCCCCGGGCTTGACCCGGGGCCTCTGGGGCAGCGCCTTCGGCTCGGTTGACCGCAAGGTCCCGGGTCAAGCCCGGGACGGGGTTTTAGCAATCGTCCCGGTCAAGCAGCCCAAGCCCGCGCAGGTAAATGCCAATGCCCGATTCCAGCAGGTCTTCGGGCGAAAACGGCGTCCGCGCGCCCGGTGCACCGCGGGCATATAGCTCGACAATTCCGTGGCTCATGGCGCTGACATGGGCCGCGAACATCTCTGTTGGCGGGCGTTTATCGGCGGGAATGCGCGCCGAAAGGTCCCCCGCCGCGCGCAACAGCACACCATTTGCCCGCGCCGAGGCTTTGGCCAGTGCCGGTGTCGCGCGTGGCGAAATGCCCGATTCGAACATCGCCACGTAATGCCCCGGATGCGCGCGCGCGAAGGCCAGATAGGCGCGTCCCACCGCTTCGAACGCAGCCAGGGGCGAGGGCTGGCCGTCCTTGTAGGCGAATTCCAGCAAATCCGCGAACAGTTCGAACCCCTGAAGCGCCAATTCGGTGATCAGGTCGTCGCGGCCCGTGAAATGCCGGTAGGGCGCCGCCGCCGACACATCGGCCAGCTTCGCGGCCTCTGCCATGGTAAAGCCCTGCGGGCCGCGCTCTGCAATCAGGTTCAGCGCGGCGTCGACCAGCGCTTGTTTCAGATTGCCATGATGGTAGCCGCGTTTGCTCATAGGGTTTCTTTACCGGGGAAATTGCCCAAGGGAAAACGGGTTTTGCACGGGCCACATAGTGCAAGACTTGCATCGCGCCTGCGAACTGACTAAGTGAGCGGTCGAGAGGCTGGCGCGGGCGAACGCCTTGCCAACCCGGTCAGGTCCGGAAGGAAGCAGCCGCAGCATTTTCCGTTCGGGTCGCTGTCCAGTCTCTCACCCATTCCCCATGCCAATAAATCCGTGACAGATGCGCCGCCCACGCGCTACCCTCGGTTGTGATTTGGCGCATCGCTGCGCCGTTTGTGGGAGACGATCATGACACGCATCCATCTTGGCACGGCACTTGCCGCACTTGCCGTGGCACTTCCGGCCCATGCACAGCAAAGCTCTGACATGGTCGCGCCGGAAATCGCGACCGATGTGGCCGCAGCTTTTCCGGGACTGTCCGAGGCAGGCCAAGCCGCGCTGGCAGCCAAGGCCGCAGGCGAGAGCGTGACGGCGCAAAACTGGATGGTCGCCGCCGCCAACCCCTTGGCGGTCGAGGCTGGCGCCAAGGTGTTGCGCGCAGGTGGCACGGCAGCGGATGCGATGGTCGCGGTGCAGGCCGTGCTGGGGCTGGTCGAGCCGCAATCCTCTGGCCTTGGCGGTGGTGCGTTTCTGGTCTGGTATGACGCGGCCACGGGCCAAGTCACCACGCTGGACGGGCGCGAGAGCGCGCCATTAGCCGCTGATCCGCGCTATTTTCTGGATGAAGCAGGCGCGCCTTTGGATTTCCGCACAGCGGTCGTGTCGGGTCGCTCTGTCGGAACACCCGGCACGCCCCGCCTGATGGAAGATGCGCATCGCCGGTGGGGCCAAA
>JAFGVZ010000169.1 GCA_016937725.1 Paracoccaceae bacterium
CGCACCTTGCGCGACCAGATCGCGCTGGAAACCCGCTCGCGCGCGCTGAACCCGAAATTCTACGAGGCCCTGCTGGAGCATAAGGCCGAAGGCGTGCGCCAATTGGAAGCGCAGGTCACGAACACGCTGGGCTGGTCGGCCACGACCGGCACGGTGGAGCCGTGGGTTTACCAGCGCCTGTCGGAAACCTTTGTTTTGGACGAGGCGATGCGCCGCCGTCTGGCCGAGTTGAACCCGCAAGCCAGCGCCCGCATGGCCGGACGGCTGATCGAAGCTTCAGAGCGCAACTATTGGCAACCCGACGCCGCCACCTTGGCCGCGTTGCAAGATGCCGCAGACGAGATCGAAGACCGCGTGGAAGGGATTGCCGCCGAATGAGCAAGTTCGCCACACAATCGCCCATCCCGACAGGCGGGGGCCAGCCCCCGCACCCCCGGGATATTTTTGCAAGGATGAAGGGAAACACACCATGAGCCCAAGAGATGAAATTCCGCGCCTGAACGGACAGGACGGCGAAGGCTCGGTGCAGGTGCATCTGGACCCGACCCAAAAGATCGAAGGTGCCACGGTGTTTTCCATCTATGGGAAGGGCGGGATCGGGAAATCGACCACGTCCTCGAACCTTTCGGCGGCATTCGCCAGCATGGGCAAGCGCGTGTTGCAGATCGGCTGTGACCCAAAGCATGACAGCACGTTCACCCTGACGGGCAAGCTGCAACCGACCGTGATCGACATTCTGAAAGAGGTGGATTTCCACCCCGAGGAACTGCGCCCCGAAGATTTCGTGACCGAAGGCTGGGGCGGCGTGATGTGCGTGGAAGCGGGCGGCCCGCCTGCGGGCACGGGCTGCGGCGGTTATGTCGTGGGCCAGACGGTGAAGCTGTTGAAGCAACATCACCTGCTGGACGACACCGATGTGGTCATATTCGACGTGCTGGGCGACGTGGTTTGCGGCGGGTTTGCCGCGCCCTTGCAGCATGCCGACAAGGCCGTGATCGTGACCGCCAATGATTTCGACAGCATCTATGCGATGAACCGGATCATTGCCGCCGTGCAGGCGAAGTCGGCCAATTACAAGGTGCGACTGGCGGGATGCATTGCCAACCGCTCGAAAGCGACGGATGAGATCGACCGTTTCTGCAACGTGGTGGGCTTCAACCGTCTGGGCCACATGCCGGACGTGGATGCGATCCGCCGCTCGCGCCTGAAGAAAAAGACCCTGTTCGAAATGGACGCGGATGACGACATCCTTGCCTGCCGCGCGGAATATCTGCGGCTGGCCAACACGCTGCTGACGGGCACCAAGGAAGAGTTCAACCCGCAATCCCTGCCCGACCGGGAAATCTTTGAGCTTCTGGGGTTCGATTGATGCGCGACACCGCTTCCTCCAGCGCCAGTTACGACGCCACGCGCCACCGGGTTGCCAGCTATTTCGATGGCACGGCCACGCGCGTGTGGGAGCGTCTGACCTCGGACGCGCCTGTCAGCCGCATTCGCCAGACCGTGCGCGAAGGCCGCGACACGATGCGCGCGCTGATGCTGGGGCAATTGCCCGAGGATTTGCGCGGCGCCCGCGTGCTGGATGCAGGCTGCGGCACCGGGGCGGCCAGTGCAGAGCTTGCCGCGCGCGGCGCGGATGTGGTGGCGATTGATATATCCCCCAAGCTGGTCGAGATTGCTGCATCCCGCTTGCCCGAGGGCTTGGCCGGGCGTGTCGAGTTTCGCGCGGGCGATATGCTGGCGGCCGAGCTGGGCCAATTCGACCATGTCATCGCCATGGACAGCCTGATCTACTACACGCGCCCCGATCTGGAAGCGGCACTCGACAGCTTGTCGGCGCGGGCGGGCCAAGTGGTGTTCACCGTGGCCCCGCGCACGCCGCTTTTGATGGCCATGTGGAACGCGGGCAAGATTTTCCCGCGCTCGGACCGCTCGCCTACCATGATCCCGCATGATTGGCGGCAGATGCAGGTGGCCGGTCTGGACCGTGTGGGCCGGGTAAGCCGGGGTTTCTACATTTCCGAATGTCTGAAGGTGCAGCCATGATCATCGGCAAAAGCACGATCAAAGGCCTAAGCGCCAATTGGCTGCCCTTCGCGGATGCGGCCAGCGCCGATCTGACGCTGGCGCAAATCTGGCGGATGAGCCTGTTTCAGGTCAGCGTCGGGATGGCGACGGTGCTGCTGCTGGGCACGCTGAACCGGGTGATGATCGTGGAATTGTCACTTGCTGCCAGCCTTGTCGCGGTGATGATCGCGCTGCCGGTGCTGATCGCGCCCTTCCGGGCGTTTCTGGGGTTCCGGTCGGACAACCACCGCTCGGCCATTGGTTGGAAGCGGATACCATATTTGTGGTTCGGCTCGCTCTGGCAGTTCGGCGGCTTGGCGGTCATGCCGTTTGCGCTGATCGTGCTGAATGGCGACAATGTCTATGACGTGCCCTTCGCGGGGGAAGTTCTTGCCGCGCTGGCCTTCCTGATGACCGGCCTTGGCCTGCACATGACGCAAACGGCGGGCGTGGCTTTGGCCGCCGACCGCGCAACGGATGAAACCCGCCCCCGCGTGGTGGCGTTGCTCTACGTCACTTACCTTGCAGGCATGGCGATTTCAGCACTGATCGTGGGCTATTTGCTGCGCGATTTCAGCGAGTTGACGCTGATCCGCGTGGTGCAGGGCTGTGCCGTGGTCACACTGGCGTTGAACATTCTGGCGCTCTGGAAGCAAGAACAGGTCCGCCCAATGACCCGCGCCGAGCGCGAGGCACCGCGCCCGTCTTTTGCCGAGGCTTGGGCCGATTACATCAAGGGTGGCCAAGCAGGCCGCTTGCTGGCGGTCGTCTTCGTGGGCGGGCTGGCCTTCAACATGCAGGATGTGCTGCTGGAACCTTACGGCGGCGATGTGCTGGGCCTGTCGGTTGCCGCCACGACCACGCTGACCGCCATCTGGGCGATGGGGGCGCTGCTGGGCTTTCTCTGGGCCGCCAAAGGCCTGACGCAAGATGCCGATCCCTTCCGGCTGGCGGGCCGTGGCCTGCTGTTCGGCATTTTTGCCTTTTCTGCCGTTATCTTCGCCGGACCGTTGCAATTCGCGCCGCTGTTTTACGCGGGCGCGTTCGGCATCGGGCTGGGCTTGGGTCTGTTTGCCGTCACCACCTTGACCGCAGCCATGGAAATGCCCCGCCGGGGTGTTGTCGGCGGCGGGCTGGCACTGGGCGCCTGGGGGGCGGCACAGGCCACAGCCGCAGGGCTGGCCACGATCATTGGCGGCGGTCTGCGCGACACCGTGCAAACTCTGGCCGATGCGGGCCATCTGGGCGCAGGCCTGATGACCCCCGATATCGGTTATTCTGTCGTCTACCACCTAGAGGTCGGGCTTTTGTTCCTGACCCTCATCATCCTCGGGCCGCTGGTGCGGACCCGGATACTGACCACCGAACCCCGCAACCAACGGATCGGCCTTGCCGATTTCCCGACCTGACCTGAAACGGAGGACTACCCATGGATACCCCATATGGCTGGATATTCTTTGGCAATTTCGATCTGGCGCTGATCTCGCTCTATGGCTTCTGGCTGTTTTTCGCGGGCCTGATCTACTACATCCAGCGCGAGAATATGCGCGAAGGCTACCCGCTGGAAAACGACGATGGCAGCCCTGCCGGGTCGAACCTGTCGGTGCCCGAAGCCAAAACCTTCTTGCTGCCACATGGCCGTGGCGAATACCTTGCCCCCCCGGTCGAGCGTGAAACCCGCGATCTGGCACTGGCCCCGACCGCGAAATCGGGCGGCTTTCCCTTCGCGCCCACGGGCGACCCGCTGAAAGACGGCGTTGGTCCGGCCGCTTGGGCCGCGCGCCGCGACGAGCCGGAACTGGACGGCCACGGCCACGCCAAGATCCAGCCCATGGCCAAGGTCGGTGAATTCGCCGTATCCGCTGGGCGTGACCCGCGCGGGCTGATGGTCATGTGCCATGACCGCAAAACGCCCGGCAAGGTCAGCGACATGTGGGTCGACGTGCCGGAACAACTGGTGCGCTACTTGGAAGTTACGCTGGACGATGGCGGCAAGCGCCTTGTGCCGATGACGTTGGCCAAGATCAAAGCCGACCGCGTGATCGTGAATGCGCTCGACAGCGAAAGCTTCAAGGGCATCCCGACCATCGCGTCGGACGCGCAGATCACCAAGCTCGAGGAAGAGAAGGTCTCTGCCTATGTCGCGGGTGGCTACATGTATACCGCCGACAAGCGCGTCAGCCAGATTGATGCAATGAAAAAGATCATGGCCACTCCGGCCTGATCCTGACTGACGACCCATAAAAATAAGGAACCGGCCCATGTCACATGATGATTTCGCATTCGAACCAGTCAAAGGGTTGCCAGAGCGCCCCCCCGAACACGAACACATCCTGTGGCAGGGCCGGCCCAACACTTGGGCGCTGGCGGTCGAGGCTTACAAGGTCAATTGGATCACCGCCTATTTCGCCGTGATCGTCGGTTGGCGCGCCAGCGTTGGCGCGCTGGAAGGCGGGGCGGCGGGTGCCTTTGCCTTTGGCCTGCCCTACACCATCCTTTGGGCGCTTGGCATGGCGGTTCTGCTTCTGATGGCTTGGGTTCAGGCCCGCAGCACGGTCTACACCATCACCACTGCTCGGGTTGCCATGCGGATCGGGGCCGCGCTGACCGTCACGCTCAACCTGCCCTTCCGCCAGATCGCCAATGCCGATCTGCGCCTGCGCAAGAACGGCGTGGGCACCATCGCGCTGGAAACGCTGGGCGAGACGCAGTTTTCCTACCTCATTTTGTGGCCGCATCTGCGCCCCGGCCATGTGCGCGTGACCAAGCCTGCCCTGCGCTGCATTCCCGACGCCGAAGCGGTTGCCGGTATTCTGGCAGAGGCCGCCGAGGCGCGCATCAGCCAGCCCGTGCTGGAACGCAAAACCAACAAGACCGCGCCGCAAGGCGATCTGGTCGCCGCCGAATAAGGAGCGCAATCCATGTCCAGCACCGATAACAGCGGTTTCAAACCCGGCTTCAAACGCCAAGACAATAACGACATGATCCCGATCGGGCTGGTCCGCGCCATGTTCGCGTTGCCGCTTCTGGCGTTGATCCTTGTCACCTTCGCCGCCGTCACGGGCCGCGAGAAAGCCGCCATCCCAGAGGTGGCCCCGATTGTCGAGCAATGGTCGATCCGCATGATCGGCAAAGACGCGCAAGCCGTCACCGTATTGCGCGAAGATGGCAGCCTGCTGGCTGACATGGATCATGGCGGCTTCGTAACGGTCATCCAGAATGGCCTGATGACAATGCGCCGCCGCCACGGGATAGACCCGACCTTGCCCCTCGACATCATCCGGTTCGAGAATGGCCGCTTGGCCGCGATCGACCCGCTGACCGATTACCGGGTGGAACTGACCGTGTTCGGCCCTGAAAACCACGCCGCTTTCGAGGCGATGCTCGCCCAATACTAAGACGACCAGACGACCCATAAAAAACAAGGGAATCCAAAAATGTCACTCTTCACACGGAAAGTCGAACACGTCCCCTGCACTGTCGAAGTCAGCCACCGGTTCGAAGCCCTGCACGCGCATGTGCGCTTCAATGACGGCTCTACCATCAACCCCGGCGACGAGGTGCTGGTCCAAGGCCCGCCCGTGCTGGCGGCTTGGGGCGAGTTGGTTATCGAAGACCGCACCGCTGTCATCACCCGCGCCACTGCGCTGGAACGGCTCTGGACCCGCCTGACGGGCGATTTTGAAGTGATGGAACTCTGCGAGTTCTCATTTTCCGAGGAGATCACGCTATGAACATGCACGCCACCACCCATGATGAACTTCACGCCGAAATGGCGGATCGGTTCGACACAAACGCCATGGCGCAGGAATCCACCCTGCTGAACCCGCGGTTCTACACGACCGATTTCGACGAATTGGACCGCATTGACGTGACGCCTGTGCGCGCCGAATGGGACATCCTGATCGCGCAGATGAAATCGGACCCCAACAAGGGCCATTTCAAGAAGAACGCCGATTGGGATGATGTCGACTGGGACGGGATGGAGCCGAAGCTCAAGCGCGAATTCATCGACTTCCTGGTGTCTTCCTGCACCGCCGAATTCTCCGGCTGTGTGCTTTATAAGGAAATGAAACGGCGCGGCAACAACCCCGATATTTGCGAGTTGTTCAACTACATGGCCCGCGACGAGGCGCGCCATGCGGGTTTCATCAACGACGCTTTGCGCGAAGCGGGTGTTGCGGTGAACCTTGGGTTCCTGACCAAGGCCAAGAAATACACCTATTTCCGGCCCAAATTCATCTATTACGCGACCTACCTGTCGGAAAAGATCGGCTATGCGCGGTATATCACCATCTACCGCCATCTGGAGCAGCACCCGGAGCAACGCTTCCACCCGATTTTCAAGTGGTTCAAGGAATGGTGCAATGACGAATTCCGCCATGGCGAAGCCTTCGCCCTGCTGATGCGCACCGACCCCAAGCTGACCACCAGCTTTGCCAACAAGCTCTGGATTCGCTTTTTCCTGACCGCTGTCTTCGCCACGATGTATGTGCGCGACCATGCGCGACCCGAATTCCACAAGGCGCTGGGTGTCGAGATTGACTGGTATGACCAGGAAGTGTTCCGCAAGACCGGCGAAATTGCCAAGCAGGTTTTCCCGATGGAACTGGATATCGACCACCCGGCCTGGATGCCGACGCTGAAAAAGATCGAGCGCGCCTTCCGCAAGATGGAAGCGGGCGAAAAGCAGGGTGGTGTTGGCGGCAAGCTGGCGAAATGGTCTGCGATGGCCAGCGCCGGGATGGGCTTTGCGCGGCTGTACCTTCTGCCTGTCAAGAAATCGACCCCACCGGCTTCGGTCCGGCTGGAACCCACTTATTGAACCGCTTGGGGTGCGTGACGATCACGCACCCTGCCCCAACCCCTTGCAGGAGCACGCATGTTCGACACGCCTTGGATCGCTGCACTGGCTGCGTTGTTCCTGTGGTGGTTTGCCACGGGCATCCTGCTGTGGCGCGTCCATGCCGCCGACCGGGGCGGGCCAGACAGTCATGTCTGGTCGGTCATCCTGTCGCTTCCGCTGTTCGCGGGCGGTGTGCTGGGGGTGAATGCCACGCTGGCTGATCCAAGCCCCCAAGGTGCGTGGTTCGCGTTCCTGTCGGCCTTGGCGATCTGGGGCTGGGTTGAACTGGCGTTCCTTTCGGGCATCATCACCGGGCCAAATACGCGGGTTTGCCCACCGGGGCTGGACGCGCGCGCACGCTTCTTTGCCGCGTTCCGCACCGTAGCTTGGCACGAAACCGTGCTGGTAACGGTGCTGGTGTCGCTGGCCTATGCGGCATGGGGCGCGGCGAACCCGTTCGCGCTCTGGACCTTTGCGCTTCTCTTTTTCGCGCGGGTCTCGGCCAAGCTGAACCTGTATCTGGGCGTGCCCTACATCAACACCGCCTTCCTGCCGTCACCGCTGGCCCACCTTGCCAGCTACTTCCGGCCCGGCCCGGTCAGCGGGTTCTTCCCGGCCTCTGTCACGCTTCTGGCGCTGGCAGTTGGCTGCTTTCTGGAACGGCTATGGCGCGCGCATCAGGCGGGCGACATGGGCGACATCATCGGCTTCACGCTGTTGTCGATGCTGTCGGCTCTCGCATTACTGGAACATTGGTTCATGGTATGGCGGGTGCAAGACGACAAACTCTGGCGCTGGATGATCCCGGCCCCGGCAAATGACAAAACAAAAACCTAAAATAACGACCGAGGGGATACCTAGATGGACTTCGACGCCCATTTCAAAGCCAGCCTGAGCAATCTGAAAAACGAAGGCAATTATCGCATCTTTGCCGAGGTCGAGCGCCAATGCGGCAGTTTCCCGAAGGTGC
>JAFGVZ010000170.1 GCA_016937725.1 Paracoccaceae bacterium
GCGCGTGATGGGCTATATCGCGCGCGGGGTGGCCGAGGGCGCGAGGCTGGTCTGCGGTGGCAAATCGGCGGGCGGGTGGTTCGTGGAACCGACCGTGTTTGCCGATGTGACCGACGACATGGTGATCGCCCGCGAAGAGATATTCGGCCCGGTCATGTCAGTGCTGGTCTTCGACGACGAGGACGAGGTCATCGCCCGCGCCAATGCCACGGAATACGGGCTGGCAGCGGGGGTGTTCACCCGCGACCTGACGCGCGCGCACCGCGTGGTGGGGCGCTTGCAGGCGGGCACCTGCTGGATCAACGCCTATAACCTGACGCCGGTGGAAATGCCATTTGGTGGCGTGAAGGCCAGCGGCGTCGGGCGTGAGAACGGCCATGCGGCGCTGGAGCATTATACGCGGGTGAAATCTGTCTACATCGGAATGGGGGATGTCGATGCGCCCTATTGAGCAACTTTTACCAAATTGCCGCGCCTTGCGGCGCGAAGAGATATGACGCTGGCCCGCCTGTCGGCGGGCGTTTTGCCCCATCGTTGCGTGGGGGGTGGCGGTGAATTTGCTGAGAGGCGGTTCAGGGGCAGGTTTGCCCTGAACGCGCCATGTCGAGTGTAACGCTGTCCGGTCCGCGTCAAGGACAAGCCGCGCGGGGCGCGCGGTCGCTGGCGCGATCCTTGACCCGGCCCGGACAGCTTTCGGAGCCATAAGAATGCAGGCGGATTATGTCGTTGTGGGCGCAGGGTCGGGCGGTTGCGCGGTGGCGTATCGGCTGGCCGAAGCGGGCCATTCGGTGATCGTGGTGGAAGCGGGCGGGTCGGATGCCGGGCCGTTCATCCAGATGCCGGGGGCCTTGTCCTACCCGATGAACATGGCGCGCTACGATTGGGTTTATCAGACCGAACCAGAGCCGCATTTGGGCGGGCGCCGGTTGGCCTGCCCACGCGGGCGGGTCTTGGGCGGATCGAGCAGCATTAACGGCATGGTCTATGTGCGTGGCCATGCGCGCGATTTCGACCATTGGGCCGATATGGGCGCGGATGGCTGGCGCTTTGCCGATGTGCTGCCCTATTTCCGCCGGATGGAAAACTGGCAGGCAGGCGCTAGCCCGTGGCGCGGGCAGGGCGGGCCGTTGCACGTGACCCGGGGCAAGCGCGAGAACCCGTTATTCGACGCTTTTGTCGAGGCTGGGCGGCAGGCGGGCTATCCCGTAACCGACGATTATAACGGCGCGCAACAAGAGGGGTTTGGCGCGATGGAGGCGACGATCCATCGTGGGCAGCGCTGGTCCGCCGCGCGCGCCTATCTGCGCCCCGCGATCGCCACGGGCCGCGTGCGCGTGGTGCGCGGGGTGGCTGCACGCGTGGCTTTTGATACCGCGCAGCGCGCGACCGGGGTTGTGTTGCAAGATGGGCAGACCATCTCGGCCCGCGCCGAGGTTGTTCTGGCCGCCAGCAGTATCAACACCCCCAAACTACTGATGTTGTCGGGCATTGGCCCAGCCGGGCATCTGGCAGAGCACAGGATCGTGGCGCGCGCCGACAGGGCAGGCGTGGGGCAAAACTTGCAAGACCATCTGGAGCTTTACCTGCAATACGCCGCCAGCCAGCCGATCACCCTGTTCAAATATTGGAACCTGCTGGGCAAGGCTTGGGTCGGTGCGCAATGGGTGCTTGCCCGCAAGGGCCCCGGCGCGTCGAACCAGTTCGAGGCTTGTGCGTTCATCCGCTCGCGGGCGGGCGTGGAGTATCCTGATATCCAGTATCATTTCCTGCCCATTGCCGTGCGTTACGATGGCAAGGCGGTGGCCGAGGGGCATGGGTTCCAGACCCATGTCGGCCCCATGCGCTCTGCCAGCCGCGGCTGGGTCAAACTGGCCAGCCCCGACCCGCAGGACGCGCCGCGCATCTGTTTCAATTACATGAGCGCCCCGCAGGATTGGGAAGATTTCCGCACCTGTATCCGCCTGACGCGCGAGATCATGCGGCAGGCAGCGTTTGCGCCGTATCTGAGCCATGAGATCCAGCCCGGAGCACAAGTTCAGGACGATGCCGCGCTGGATGCGTTCATCCGCGCGCATGTGGAAAGCGCCTATCACCCATGTGGGACAGCGCGGATGGGGCGACGGGACGATCCGATGGCGGTGGTGGACCCCGAAGGCCGCGTGATCGGGGTGGATGGATTGCGCGTGGCAGACAGTTCGATCTTCCCGCGCATCACAAACGGCAACCTGAACGCGCCCTCCATCATGGTGGGCGAAAAGATTGCCGATCATATTCTGGGTCGCCGTCTGCCGCCGGACAATCTGGAGCCTTGGATCCATCCGAATTGGCCTCGGGCGCAACGCTGAAATTTCTTGCAAAATCTGGATCGCTGCTCAAGGATTGGGCGAAGCTGGGCAGAAAGCAGGCAGCAGACTTGCACAGCCCCGCCGCACATGCGCTGTTGCGTTATCAAGAATCCGACAGGAGAGTGACCATGTTCTACAAATCCATGTCCGCCGCGCTTGGGCTAAGCCTGTTGGCCGCCACAGCACAGGCGCAAACCTCTATGCCCTTCGCGCTGGATTGGCGGTTCGAAGGGCCATCCGCCCCCTATTTCGTGGCCATCGACAAGGGGTATTTCGCCGATGCCGGGCTGGAAGTGGAAGTCACCGCTGGCCAAGGCAGCTTGGACGCAATCCCGAAGGTTGCTACAGGTGCCTTCCCCGTCGGTTTTGCCGATATGAACAGCCTGATCAAGTTTCTGGACCAGAACCCCGGTGCGCCCGTTATTGGCGCGATGATGGTCTATGACAAGCCGCCCTTCGCCATTGTGGGCCGCAAATCTTTGGGTGTCGAAACCCCGTCAGATCTGGAAGGCAAGGTGCTGGGCGCGCCGCCCCCCGATGGCGCTTGGGCGCAATGGCCGATCTTCGTGGCCGAAACCGGGATTGATGCCAGCACCGTGACGATTGAGCCGGTGGGCTTTCCGACGCGTGAGCCGTCGCTGGCCGAAGGCACTGTGGCGGCTGTCACCGGGTTCAGCTTCACATCCTTCCTGAACACCGTGCGCCTTGGTGTGCCGGAAGATGACGTGTCGGTCATCCTGATGGCCGATCATGGTGTCGACCTCTATGGCAACGTGATTATCGTGAACACCGATTTCGCCGCCGCGAACCC
>JAFGVZ010000023.1 GCA_016937725.1 Paracoccaceae bacterium
AAGCGCAACATCGCCATGGTGTTCCAAAGCTACGCGCTTTACCCCAATATGAGCGTGGCGCAGAACATCACCTTCGGGCTGGAGATGCACGGCACCCCCAAGCCAGAGCGCGAGAAAGCGCTTAAAGACGTGGCCGCGCTGTTGCAGATCGGCCATTTGCTGGACCGCAAGCCAGGGCAATTGTCGGGCGGTCAGCGCCAGCGTGTGGCCATGGGGCGCGCATTGGTGCGCAATCCCGATGTGTTCCTGTTCGACGAACCGCTCTCGAACCTAGATGCCAAGCTGCGCGTCGATATGCGCACAGAGATCAAGAAGCTGCACCAGAAGCTGAAAACCACCATCGTCTATGTCACCCATGACCAGATCGAGGCGATGACCCTCTCGACCCGCATTGCGGTCATGTTTGACGGCTATGTGCAGCAACTTGGCACGCCGAAGGAAATTTACGACACGCCTGAAAACGTATTCGTTGCGACCTTCATGGGCAGCCCTGCGATGAATGTGGTGCCCGCCAAGGTTGAAATGGTCAATGGTGTGCCCCATGCCAGCGTGGCGCGGTCCGAAGGCGGTCCGGCGCTTTTGACCTTTGCACAGGACAATCTGGCAGATTGGGCAGGCAAGGAAATTTTGCTCGGCCTACGGCCAGAGGCGATCACCGACCCCGAAGCGGCGGATCGCGATTCCAACATGATTGTCACGCTGTCGAACCGGGTGGGCGTGACCGAACCCTCGGGCGCGGATACCTTCGTGACCATGTCGCTGGGTGGCAAAGATGTGGTGGCGCGCATGCGGGCCGATACCACGGTTGAAGCGGGTGAAATGTTCGACTTTACCGTGAACATGGAAAAAGCCGTGGCGTTTGACCCGCAGACGGAAGCGCGGATCAAACCCTGAGCCAATGGCATGAGCGATTGGGACGTTATCATCATCGGGGCGGGCATGGGCGGCGGCACGCTGGCCGCAGCCCTTGCGCCCAGCGGTGCGCGCGTTCTGGTGCTGGAGCGTGGCGCGCGGCTTAGCCCCTCGGCGCTGGACCGCGATGCGGACGCCATCTTTCGCAGCGGCCATTTCCGCGCGTCCGAGACATGGTTGGACGGTGATGGCCAGCCCTTCAGGCCCGGCAATTACTACATGGTTGGCGGAAATTCCAAGTTCTACGGTGCAGCACTCATTCGCTACCGTGCCGAAGATTTCGCACCCCTGCGCCACATGGGCGGCACGACGCTTGGTTGGCCCATCGGCTATGATGCGCTAGAGCCATTCTACACGCAGGCCGAAGCGCTGTTTGATGTGCGCGGGCAGGCCGGCGAGGACCCGACCGAACCGCCACGCGGTGCCGCCTATCCGCACCCACCCGTGCCGGATGAACCTGCCATTGCGGGCCTGCGACGCGCGCTGCAAAAGCAGGGATTGCACCCGTCCTCGATCCCCTTGGCGGTGCATCTTGAGCGGTGGATGGCAGGGGGTGCCACTGCATGGGATGGCCACCCCGACACATGTGGCGGCAAGCTGGACGGCGAAAGCGCGATAAATGCCGCCCTTGCCTATCCGAATGTAACGCTCATGACCGGCACCAAGGCAGAGCGCATTCTGGCCAATGCGGCGGGCCGCATCACCGGTGTAGAGGTAACAGGCCCAGAGGGCCGCAGCCTTCTGACCGCGCAGACCTACGCGCTGGCCGTGGGCGCAGTGCAATCAGCGGCGTTGCTACTGCGCTCAGCTTCTGCCGATTATCCGACGGGGCTGGCCAACAGCTCCGACCAAGTCGGGCGCAATTTCATGAACCACAATTGCTCTGCCGTGCTTGCCTTGCATCCCTTCCGCCGTAACCCGTCCATCTACCAAAAAACCCTTATGCTGAACGATTTCTACCTGACAGGCGGGCCGAAGGGCGAACCCTTGGGCAATATCCAGATGTTGGGCAAGATCACCGGGCCTATTCTGGCCGCGACGACCAACCTGCCGCGCGTGCTGGCCGATTGGATCGCGGCGCGCTCGCTCGATGTCTATGCCATGTCCGAAGACCTGCCCAACCCTGACAGCCGCGTCACGCTGAAAGATGGCCAGATCCGGCTGGATTGGAAACGCTCGAACATGGCGGCGCATAACGCTTTGGTCGCACGGGTCAAAGCCGTGTTGCGCCGTGCGGGCTTCCCCATCGTGCTGGCGCAGGCCTTCGACCGGCGCACGCCCTCGCATCAATGCGGCACCGCGCGCATGGGTCTGGACCCGCGCAGCAGCGTGACCGACAGCTTCGGGCGCTGCCATGACCACTCAAACCTGTTCATCGCGGATGCGTCCGTTCTGCCCACTTCGGCGGCGGTGAACCCGGCACTGACCATCGCGGCGCTGGCGCTGCGCATGGGCCAACACATCCGCGAGACGCAGGCGCAAGCCGCGGCCACAGCCCAAGGATAACCCTATGCGCCAAGAGAGCTATGATTTCATCGTCATCGGGGCAGGGTCTGCCGGGTCGGTCGTGGCCGCGCGCCTGTCCGAGGACCCAAATGTGCAGGTGCTGCTGCTGGAAGCGGGCGGGCGTGACCGCCACCCGTTCTACCATCTGCCCGCAGGATTTGCGAAAATGACCAAGGGCATCGGGTCTTGGGGCTGGGACACGGTTCCACAAAAGCATATGAAAAACAAAGTGTTCCGCTACACGCAAGCCAAGGTCATCGGCGGCGGTTCGGCCATCAACGCGCAAATTTACACGCGCGGCCATGCGCAGGATTACGACGATTGGCGGCAAATGGGTTGCGAAGGGTGGTCCTACGAGGACGTGCTGCCCTATTTCCGCCGCGCCGAGGATAACGACACTTACGAGGATCGCTATCATGGCAAGGGCGGTCCCTTGGGCGTCAGCCAACCCATCGCGCCCCTGCCGATTTGCGAAGCGTATTTCGACGCGGCGGGCGCGCTTGGCATTCCGCGCAACCATGACATAAATGGCGCAAAGCAGGAAGGCGTCTGCTATTACCAACTAACCCAGCGCAACGCGCGCCGCTCCTCTGCCGCGATGGCCTATATCGCGCCGAACGAGCACCGGCAGAACCTGAATGTGCGCACCGGCGCGCAGGTGCGTCGCATCACGGTGGAGCAGGGCCGCGCCACCGGGGTCGAAATGATGGACGGCACCCGCATCACTGCGCGGGCCGAGGTGATCTTGTCGTCGGGTGCCATAGGCTCGCCGCGCCTGTTGCAGTTGTCGGGCATCGGACCAGCGGATGAGTTGGCAGCCCTTGGCATTCGGCCCGTCTATGACCAGCCAGACGTGGGTGCGAACCTGCAAGACCATCTGGACCTCTATTGCATCAGTGAATTGTCCGGCCCTTACAGCTATGACCGCTATGCCAAACCGTGGTGGGCGGCCATTGCGGGGCTGCAATATATCTTCACCCGCAAGGGGCCGGTCGCATCGTCCTTGTTTGAAACGGGCGGCTTCTGGTATGCCAATCCCGACGCACGAAACCCCGACATTCAGTTCCATCTGGGCCTTGGCACGGGCATTGAACACGGGGTCGCGGCCATGCCAAACGGGGGCGTGACGCTCAATTCCTGCTACCTGCGCCCGCGCTCGCGCGGCAGCGTGCGGTTGCAATCGGCGGACCCGGCGAAGGCCCCCTTGATCGACCCGAACTACCTCGCGGACCCGCAGGACCGCGCAATGTCCATCCGTGGGCTGAAGCTGACACAAGAGATCATGGCGCAAGGGCCGCTGCGCAAATACGTGCTGGCCGAGCGCTTGCCGGGGCCGGATGTGAAAACGGATGAAGACTGTTTCAACTTCATCTCGCAACATTCCAAAACCTCGCACCATTGCGCGGGCACCTGCCGCATGGGCGCAGATGCGCAGGCCGTGGTCGATATTCGCTTACGCTTCAACGGCATAGAGGGGCTGCGTGTGGTCGACAATTCGATCATGCCAAATGTCATTTCGTCCAACACCAACGCGGCGGCCATCATGATCGGCGAAAAAGCCGCCGACCTGATCCGCCAAGATCATAGCATACAGGTGCCCGCATGATCCGCCATATCGTCCTGATCCGCTTTCGCCCTGAAATCAGCGATTCCACCATCTTCGCCATCTTCGACGAGATCGCAGCCATCAAGGCCCATATCCCCGGCGTGATCGACATTCGCAGCGGCAAAAGCCAAAGCCCAGAGCAGATAGAGCGCGGCTACATGCACGGCTTTACCGTTGATTTTGAAAGCTGGGAGGCGTTGCAAGCCTATCAGGACCACCCCGACCACAAGGCGGCGGGCGCGAAACTTGTGGCAGGGGCCGTGGGTGGGATTGACGGTATCCTTGTGGTCGATTTCGAGGTCTAGGCCCAATGGACCGCCGCCCCACCATCATTGACGTTGCGCGTCATTCCGGTGTGTCGAAATCGACCGTCAGCCTGGTGTTGCAAAACAGCCCGCTGGTGAAGGCAGAGACCCGCGCGCAAGTGCGCGAATCGATGGTGGCTTTGGGCTATGTCTATAACCGCGCAGCGGCAACCTTGCGCAGTGCGACCACCGGGCTGGTCGGCTTGGTCATCAACGATCTGCGCAACCCGTTCTTTGCCGAATTCGCCACCTCCTTGCAAATGGCGCTTTCGGCGCAAGGTTATGCGGTCGTTGTGGCCAATACCGACGAGGATCTGGATGTGCAGGCGCAGGTCATTACGGCCATGATCGAACATGGCGTCACGGCGATGATCGTGGCCCCTGCCTATGGCATGGGTGCGGGCGGTCTGGACGCGATCCGCCGCGCGGGCATTCCCACGCTTCAGGTCTTGCGCCAGCTAGAGGGGCAAGATCCTGCCTTTCCCTACGCGGCCCCCGACTACCTTTCCGGCAGCATTCTGGCGACAGAGCATCTGGTGCAATCAGGCGCGCGCCGCATTGCCTTTGTTGGCGGCTTGGCTGACCGCCCGGTGACGCTGTTACGCATGCAGGGCTACCGCGATGTGCTGCGCCAAGCGGGCTTGCCGGAGATTGTTCTCACCGGGCGCGCGACGCGGCGCTTCGGGCGCGACTTGGCCGCGCGGTTGCGCCAAGAGCACCCGGATCTGGAGGCTGTTGTGTGCTTCAACGATCTCGTGGCGCTGGGCCTGTTGGCGGGGTGCCAGCAACATGGGGTCAGGGTAGGTGCCGATGGCCTGCGGGTCATGGGATTTGACGACATTGAAGAATGTGCCGATGCGTGGCCGCCCTTGTCTTCTGTCCGCTGCGACATTGCAGGCTTTGGCGAGCAGATCGCCGCGCTGATCCTGCTGTGGATCGCAGACGGGAAAGCACCCCCGCCCGAATGGCTTAGCCCTGTGTCGCTGGCATTGCGCGCCTCGACCGAAAGTTCCACCGCATGACCCACCCGGAGTGTTCGCCATGCTGACCCAGATCCCGCAAGATATTCTTGATGTGCTGACCGATGTTCCCATGCCCCGGCTTGGTCCCGCGCCAATGCCAAGCGGCTGGCTTGATCTGGGGCGCGTCAAAATCCCGGTGGTCACGGCGCAAGCGGCAGTCATCGGCAGCGGTGCCGCGGGATTGCGCGCGGCGGTTGAAGCAAAGCGGCGCGGGGTCGAAACCGTGATCCTGTCGCAATCGGCTTGGGGCGGCACCTCTGCCTGTTCGGGGTCGGACAAGCAGACCTTGCACACCGCCAATTCCGCCGACCGGGGCGACAATTACAAGGACATGGCGCAGTCCATCCGCGCGGGCGGCGCAATGGATGAAGACACGGCCTATATCGAAGCTGTCGGGTCCACCCGCGCCATGGCCAGCCTGCAATATCTGGGCTTGCCTTTGCCGCAAGACAGCCTTGGCGGCACGTTGCGCTACCAAACCGACCATGACGAGGTGGGCCGGGCCACAAGCTGCGGGCCGCGCACCTCGCGCCTGATGGTCAAGGTGCTGGCCGAAGAAGCGCTGCGCCTTGGCATTGCGTTCTTCAACCAGACCACGGCGGTTGAAATTTTGCGGGATGGGGCAGGGGCCGTTCTGGGCGTGCTGGCCATGCGCGCCCGCGACCAAAGCGACGACAACCCTTATGGCTTGATCTTCTTTCGTGCCCCGGCGCTGGTTCTGGCGGCGGGTGGCCCCGGCGAGCTATACCGCGACAGCGTGTTTCCCAATGGCTGTTTCGGGTCGCTCGGGCTGGCGCTGGATGCCGGTATGGACCTTGTCAACCTGACCGAGAACCAATTCGGCATCGGCACGCGGCGCGAGGGTTTTCCATGGAACCTGTCAGGCACCTATGTGCAGGCCATGCCGCATATTTACTCGGTCGATCCTGACGGACGCGAGCATCACTTTCTGGCCGAGTATTACCGAACCACGCAGGAATTGGCCTCGAACATCTTCCGCAAAGGCTATCAATGGCCGTTCCACGCCACGCGGATGCTGGATTTTGGCTCGAGCCTTGTGGATTTGGCCATCGTGCGCGAATGCGCTGCCGGGCGGCGGGTGTTCATGGATTTCAACCGCAACCCGCTGCCGGTGCCGGACGATGCGCCGTTCAGCTTGGCGCGGTTGGATGACGATGTTGCGACTTATCTGGGCACTGCCGGGGCCAGCCAAACGCTGCCCATTGACCGTTTGCGCCACATGAACCCGCTCGCGATCGAACTTTACCGGCGTCACAAGATCGACATCGCTGAAGAGCCGTTGGAATTTGCCGTCAACCACCAGCACATGAATGGCGGCATTGCCGTGGATATCTGGGGGCAATCCTCTGTTCCCGGCATTTATGCCGTGGGAGAGGCGGCGGGCACCCATGGTGTAACCCGCCCCGGCGGATCGGCGCTGAACGCGGGACAAGTGTTCGGCACCCGCGCGGCGGAACATCTGGCCAAGCATGCGGCCCCTGCGCCAGCCACCGACGGCACAGCAGAAGTCGGCGCGGCTTTGGCGCGCTATGACGCGCTGTTCCAGCCCGGTAGCCCCCATACCGTTGCGGCCTTGGAGGCCGAGGTTCAGGCACGCATGAGCGATTATGCAGGCCCGTTTTGCACCGCCAAGGATGTGGCACTTGCCTTGGCAGAGGCCCGCGCGCTCAACGCTTCCATCGCGGCGCATGGGCTGGCCGTGCCGCGCCCCAACCAAGTGGCGCGCGCGCTGCAATGGCGGCACATGGCGCTGGCGTCAGAGGCGATCTTGACCGCGCTGGACCATTACATCGCCAAAGGCGGCGGCAGTCGCGGTGCGCGCGCGATCTGCGATCCGGACGGGGCAGCGGTGCCGCACACACGCATCGGCACGCTGGACGCCTTTCGCTTCCGCCAAGAGCGCGATGCAGACCGGCATGAGCAAATCTGTCTGCGCCTTCAGGATGGGCAGATGATTCTGTCCACCCGGCCAAATCGCAGCTTTGACGAGGGTGCCAAGACCTTTTTCGAGCGTGATTGGCCTGCTTGGCTGAC
>JAFGVZ010000171.1 GCA_016937725.1 Paracoccaceae bacterium
CCGGTGTCCTTCCAGCTTGTAGCCAAGGCGGCGGGCGATCTTGTCTTGCAGCGCCTCGATCTCTGGGTCGACGAATTCGATCACCTCGCCTGTATCCATGTCGATCAGGTGGTCGTGATGGGCGCGCTGGCTGTCTTCGAACCGGGCGCGGCCATCGCCGAATTCCACGCGGTCCAGAATGCCTGCTTCCTCGAACAGTTTGACGGTGCGGTAGACGGTCGCCAGTGAAATGCGCGAATCGCGTGCATTGGCGCGGGCATGCAGTTCTTCGACATCTGGGTGGTCATCGGCCTCGTCCAGCACGGCAGCTATAGTGCGGCGCTGGTCGGTCAGGCGCACGCCTTGCGCTTGCAACCGCTGCATGATGGGTTTTGTCATATGCCCGCCTCTTGCTCTGGCCCCTGAAGGCCAGAGTTTACGAGGTTCAGGGAACGCTGAAAACCGCCAATCGGTTACAGCTTGCCTTTCAGGAACCCGCCCAGCATGGATTGCAGCGATCCAAAATCCATATCCTGCGCCTGCCCTTGGGGCGAAAGTTTGTCAATCATGGCGGGCAAAGCCTCTGCCAGCACGCTGGAAGCTTCTGCCGGGGCCATGTTCGCCTTATCGGCCAGGTGTTGCAGAACGTCACCGCCCAGCGCCTGTTCAATGTCGGCACCTGCCACGGGCTTGTTCGCGCCATCGCCCAGCCAGCTTTGCACCGCATCGCCCATGCCCGCTTGCTGGAACTGCGCAAGCAAGCCCTGCATCCCGCCCACAGGGCTGTCCTTGGACAAAAGGCCCATCGCGGCTTCCATCAGCTTGGGGTTCTGCATGACGCTTTCCAACAGCCCGCCATTTTGGCCAGCCGCGTTCAGCACCGTGTCTGTCAGGGATTTCAGAAGGCTCATTTCGCATTACTCCTTGCGCACTTGTGACAGGAAAGAGTGTAGCATGCGCCCGCCGATCTGTCACCGCCCGTAATAGAGGCCCAAGACATGCTCGGCTTCCGCAAAGAACAGCCAGCGTTGCGCGAGCATTCCGGCCATGTGTAAGGCAAGGGCCAGAATTGCAGCAAAGTAACTTGCAGGCAGCATGAGCAGTAGCGCAGGGGCCAGTGCGCCAAGGCCCAGCGCGATCAGACGCAGTTTATGTGCATGTTTGCGGCCCACGACATGCACCATCTCGCGCAGCAGGTAGTTGCGGCCCGAATGCGGCGGTTCCAGCAGGCGAACCTTGCCGATCTTGCCCAAGCCTGTCGCCGTGCCCGCGTCGCTGCCGGATGTCGCAAAGCGCCGATCACCCGCGACCCAATGCGCCACCATGGCGACAGACAGTGCCAGCATTAGCCACAGCGCGACCGTCAGCTTGGCGGCCAGAAGCGCGCCGCCTGCCAGCGCCGCCAGCAGAAACACGGGCGGGGTAGACCAATGATGCCAGCGCGGCACAGCACGGATTTGGGCGTAGATCATGGCGGTGGCAAGGATCGTGGCCAAGGATAGCGCGCCGCCGATCCAGCCCAGCACGGGCAAGGGCGTATCCCAGAACGCCGAGGCGGCGGCATGGGGGGCCATCACCGCCAGTGTGGCGGCGGACAAAACCGCCTCGCGTGACAGCCAGCTTGAGCGCCATTGGGTGAAGGCCAGAAGCGCGCGTTCGGGGTGGCCAAGGTGGAAGGCGGCGGCGATCAGGCCGATGCCCGCCAGACCGTAGCCCAAGCCAAAGAACACGATGGCGGCAAAGCCCGTGGGCGCTTTCAGCCCGAAGCCCAGCCATGCCAGCAGGCCAAAGCCAAGGCCCGAGAGCGTGGTGAAGACAATCAACGACGGGGCGGGATGCATGTCAGAGCTTCTCCAACGCGCGGTCGAGCCAGCCGAGGAAACCGTTCGCCTCTGGCGCGGGCTCGCACAGGCTGGCAAGGTCGGGAATGTCGAGGGTGTCGCGCGCGCGCGGCGGCAGATACTTGTTCACCGGGGCCGTGCCCTGCTCGGGCATCAGGTCGAAGCCTTCGCGCGCGGCCACCAGTTTCGACACATCGCTGCCGGGGTCCGACAGGTCGCCAAAATGGCGCGCGCCTGCGGGGCAGGTCCGCACGCAGGCAGGTTCGCGGTCTTCTTCCGGCAGGTTTTCGTTATAAATGCGGTCCACACAGAGGGTGCATTTCTTCATCACCTTTTCTGCCCCGTCCATTTCTCGCGCACCATATGGGCAGGCCCAAGCGCAAAGCCCGCAGCCGATGCAGGCGGATTCGTTCACAAGCACGATCCCATCCTCGGTCCGTTTGTAGCTGGCCCCCGTCGGGCAGACGGTGACGCAAGGCGCATTGTCGCAATGCAGGCAGGATTTCGGGAAATGCACGACCATGGGCGGCGCTTGATCGCGCGTCACCTCGAAACTGTGGACGCGGTTCAGGAAGGTGCCTTCGGGGCTTTCGCCGTAAGCCTCCAGATCCGAGAGCGGCGCGCCATAATTCTGGGTATTCCAGCCCTTGCAGGAGATCACGCAGGCATGACAGCCCACGCAGGTATCAAGGTCGATGACCAGCCCCAGCTTGCGGTCGGTTTTGGCGGGCAGGCTGGTCATGCGGCACGCTCCATTTGGGTGGGGGCCGTTGATATCGGCGCGCGCTCGTCCGGGTTCCACGTGGCCACGAACCAGATGAACGACCCGATCATCAGCGCGAGGAAGGCGAAGATAAGCAAGAGCGTTCGGGTCATGGCGCGCCCCTATCGAGCATTGTGTCGTGAGTATTTGGGGCAAGATGAAGTTGCATGGCCTAGCCCTTCACCTGATGCGCCAGATTGCGGGGCGCGGGCGGGACCGGGCTGTCTTGCCGCCCGGTATCTGGATAGGCGAATGTTTGCCCCGCCGGCGCTTTTTCGATCCGCACGCGCAGGTCATACCATGCGGCCTGCCCTGTGACCGGGTCGGAATTGGCCCAGCGCAGCCCGTCGCCCTTGGGGGGCAGGAGTTCGTGGATCAGGTGGTTCAGAAGCTGCGACTTGGTGGCCTCTGGCGCGTGGTCGTCCAGCGCCCAAGCGCCGCGCCGTTTGGCGATGGCGTTCCATGTCCAGACGGTGCGCCCGTTCAGCGCGTCCATCCGCATCACGGGCAAGGTGATGCGGCCGTGGGGAGAGGTGAGGATGGCCCAATCGCCTTGTTGGAACCCATGCTGCGCCCAGATTTCGCCCGAGACATACAGCGGCGTATGCCCGTGAATCTGGCGTAGCCACGCATTCTGGCTGCCCCAAGAATGGTAATGCGCCATGGGGCGTTGGGTCAGGGCGTGCAGGGGGAATTCGTCGGGGTCCGTGGCCGCATCGGTGAAGGTCGGATACCAGATCGGCAGCGGGTCCATCGTTTCGCGCAGGCGTGCGCGCAGATGGTCGGGTGGCTGGCGGTGGCCATGCCCTTCGGCGGCCAGTTGAAACTTGCGCAGCGGTTCGGAATACAGGTTGAATACATAGGGCTGCGGGCTGTCATAGATGCCGCGTTCCACCGCCCAATCCTGATAGGCGGCGTTCCACGGTTTGAAAAACCGCGCCTCTGCCGGGATGTGGTCAATCCAGAAGCCGCCGTTTTCGATATACCGCGCGATCTGGTCGGGGTTGGGTGCGCCACGGCCCTTGCCGTCACCATTGCCCCGGAACCCCGCCAGCGGACCGACACCGGGGCGGCGTTCGTGGTGGGTGATGTAATCGGCGTAGTCCTTGAATTTCGCCGTGCCATCCTCGCGCACCATACCGGGTAAGCCCAGCCGCGCGCCAAGGTCCAGCAGCGTGGTTTGGAAGGGGCGCACGTCGCGGTCCGGGGCGACCACTGGCCAGCGGATGCTGTCGGCCAGCGCATCAGCTTCGCAGATCGGGCGGTCGAGGAGAGAGATACAATCGTGCCGTTCCAGATAGGTCGTGTCGGGCAGGACCAGATCGGCAAAGGCCACCATTTCGGAACTATAGGCATCGGAATAGATGATGCGCGGAATTTTATAACTGCCGTCGGCGTTCTGGTCGGTCAGCATGTCCATGACCGCGCTGGTGTTCATGGACGAATTCCACGCCATGTTCGCCATATACAGAAACAGCGTGTCGACGGGGTAGGGATCGCCCGCATGGGCGTTACTGATGACCATGTGCATCAGGCCATGGGCCGAGAGCGGCGCGTCCCATGAAAAAGCCTTGTCGATGCGCTTGGGTTGGCCTTGGTCATCCAGCAGCAGGTGTTCCGGCCCCAGCGGATAGCCCAAGTGAGGCCCGTCCAGAGGCTGCCCCGGCGCATGGCCTGCATGGGGGCGGGGGTGCGCTTCGGGCGGTTTGGGGTAGGGCGGTTTGAAGCGGAAACCGCCCGGGGTTTCGACCGACCCGATCAGGATTTGCAGCATATGCAGCGCGCGGGCGGTCTGGAAGCCGTTGGAATGGGCTGAAATCCCGCGCATGGCGTGCATGGCCACGGGGCGACCGGTCATCTTGTCGTGTTTCACCCCGCGAAAATCGGTCCAGGGCTGGTCGATGGTGATTTCTTCGTCAAACGCGACACGGGCGATTTCGGCAGCGATGGCGCGAATGCGGGCGGCAGGGATGCCGCACCGCTCTGCCACCGCATCTGGCGCATAGTCCGGCGCTAGGTAGCGGTCGGCCAAGTGCCTAAAGACGGGCAGATGCGTGACGCCGCCGATCTCGACCCCCGCGCCAAGGTCGGGTGCAATGCCCGGTGTATCCCACGCCATCGCTTGCCCCGTTGCGCGGTCGCGCACCAGGGGTTTGCCGTGCGCGTCACGCAGGAACAGCCCCTTTTCCGGGCCGTCTGCTGCGTTCACCAAATAGGGCGCGTTGGTGTAGCGGATCAGATAGCCAAGGTCGATCTTGCCCGCGCGCAGCAATTCATGCACCAGCGACAGGATGAACAGGCCATCGGTGCCGGGCGTGATGCTGACCCAATCATCGGCAATGGCGTTGTAGCCTGACCGGATAGGGTTCACACCAATGACCCGCGCGCCGCGCGCTTTCAGCTTGCCAAGGCCCATCTTGATCGGGTTGCTGTCATGGTCCTCGGCCACGCCGAACAGGATGAACAGCTTGGTGCGGTCCCAGTCGGGCTGGCCGAATTCCCAGAACGCGCCGCCCATGGTGTAGATGCCCGCCGCCGCCATGTTCACGCTGCAAAAGCCGCCATGCGCGGCCCAGTTGGGGGTGCCGAAGGCCTGCGCCCACCAGCCCGTGAAGCTTTGCGACTGGTCGCGCCCGGTGAAAAACGCCAGTTTCTCTGGCGCCGTGTCGCGCAGCGGTTTCAGCCAATCGACCGCGGTTTGCAGCGCCTCTTCCCACGTGATTTCGCGGAACTTGCCCGATCCGCGCGGGCCCACGCGCTTGAGCGGTGCGCGCAACCGGGCAGGCGAATTGTGCTGCATGATCCCGGCGCTGCCCTTGGCGCACAGAACGCCCTTGTTCACCGGGTGGTCGCGGTTGCCTTCGATATAGGCGACCTTGCCGCCCTTCATATGCACATTGATCCCGCAGCGGCAGGCGCACATGTAGCAGGTGGTTTTGCGGACCTCGTCCGAGACCTGTGGCGACAGGTCCGGTGCTGGCTGGCGTGGCATCCCTTGTCCTCCCTTATCGCATTTCGCGCGGGTGCCGTGGCGCGAAACCGTTCCCGCGATCAAATCAGAAACCGGGCGCGCTTGTCCAGATGTATCAATGCGCGCCCTTGTCGGTTTGGGTGCGGGCGTGCATGTAAGGGCGCAAAAGGAGAATCCGGATGCCCTTCACGCTTGCCACATGGAATATCAACTCTGTCCGTCTGCGCGCGGGGCTGGTGCAGAAGCTGCTGGCCGAGGAAGCGCCCGATGTGCTGTGCCTGCAAGAATGCAAATCCCCGGTCGAGAAGATCCCGTTCGAGCTGTTTG
Source organism: Paracoccaceae bacterium (assembly GCA_016937725.1). GTDB lineage: Bacteria > Pseudomonadota > Alphaproteobacteria > Rhodobacterales > Rhodobacteraceae > Roseinatronobacter. The sequence goes on from JAFGVZ010000171.1 coordinate 5,882, forward strand.
CCGCGATGGGTTATGGCCATTGGGCTGCACGCGGGCAAAAGGGCTATAACGGCGTGGCCATCCTGTCGCGTATGCCTTTGCAGGATGCAGGGCATATCGACTGGTGCGGTAAGGGCGATGCACGTCACGTGGCGGCCACGCTGGAAAACGGTGTGACCATCCATAATTGCTATATCCCGGCGGGCGGCGACGTGCCCGACCGCGCGGTGAACGACAAATTCGGGCACAAGCTGGATACGCTGACAGAGATGCGCGACCATTTTGGGGCGAACCGGCCTGCGCGGTCCATCCTTGTGGGCGATCTGAACATCGCCCCGCGCGAGGATGATGTCTGGTCGCATAAGCAGCTTTTGAAGGTCGTCTCTCACACGCCGATAGAGGTGGAACACTTGGCCAATGCGCAAGAGGCGGGCGGTTGGGTGGATGTGACCCGTGCCGATATTCCAGAAGGGCAACTATATTCTTGGTGGTCCTACCGCTCTCCCGATTGGGATGCCGCCGATAAGGGCCGCCGGTTGGACCATATCTGGGCCAGCGGCGATATTGCGGCGGCGGGCCATGGATCACGCGTGTTGCGCGCCGCGCGCGGATGGGAACAGCCATCCGATCATGCGCCGGTTTTTGCCAGTTTCGACCTGTAAGCGCCCTTTCGTTTCGGGCCGGGCGCGCCCATATATGAACAAACGCAGATTTATCGGACCAAGAGGACCAAGATGCTGGAATTTGGGCAAGGCGCCAGCGGCGCGGGTGACGACATCATCAAGGATACGACCGACCAGAATTTCATGGCCGATGTGATCGAGGCCAGCCGCGACGTGCCGGTCATCGTCGATTTCTGGGCGCCGTGGTGCGGGCCGTGCAAGCAGCTTGGCCCGGCGTTGGAAGCAGAGGTGAAGGCCGCGCGCGGCAAGGTGCGCATGGTCAAGGTGAACGTAGACGAAAACCAGGCCGTGGCCGGGCAGTTGCGAGTGCAATCCATTCCGACCGTTTACGCGTTCTTCCAAGGGCAGCCGGTGGATGGCTTTCAAGGCGCGCAACCTGCCTCTGCCCTAAAGGAATTCGTGGGCAAGCTGGCCGCAATGGCCGGGGATGACGGGCTGGGTGCGGCCCTGGATGAAGCCGACCAGATGCTTGACGACGGTGCCGCGATTGATGCGGCACAGGTTTTCGCGGCTGTTCTGGCGGAAGAACCCGAGAATGCGCGCGCTTTCGGTGGTCTGGCCCGTGCCAATATCGCGGCGGGCAATCTGGATCAGGCCGAAGCGCTGATTGCCAATGTGCCTGCCGCCATTGCCAGCGCACCAGAGGTGGATGCCGCCCGCGCCAAGCTGGCCTTGGCGCAGCAAGCCGCAAATGCTGGCCCGGTCGACGACTTGCGCGCTGCGGTAGACGCGAACCCGGATGACCACCAAGCCCGGTTCGATCTGGCACAGGCGCTTTACGCAGCAGGCCGCGTGGAAGAGGCGATCGACACGCTTCTGGACCTGTTCCGCCGCGATCGCGAGTGGAGTGACGGGGCCGCGAAAGAGCAGCTCTTCACCATTTTCGACGCGTTGAAGCCGAATGATCCACTGGCGGCGAAAGGGCGGCGCAAGCTGTCGTCGATGATATTTGCCTGAAGCCCGGATCGGGTTAGTTTACCGCACATGACGCGGATCAAAGATTTCCCGGACCTTATACCGGTCTTTCCCTTGCCGGGTGCGCTGCTGTTGCCGCGCGCCCGACTTCCCCTGCATATATTCGAGCCGCGCTACATCGCCATGCTGGAAGATGCGATGAAAACGCCACATCGGCTGATTGGCATGGTGCAACCTCGCTCTTCGCCCGATGGCGCGGATCGGTGGCACATGATTGGCTGCGCCGGACGGCTGACCGCCTTTTCGGAAACCGAGGACGGGCGCTACATGATCACGCTGACGGGCGTGTCACGTTTCCGCATCCGGCAAGAAGTGGCTGGGTTCACGCCCTACCGGCGGGCAGAGGTAGAATGGGCCGATTTCGCGCGCGATTGCGGCCCGACCGAACGGGATGGCGGTTTTGATCGGGACGGGTTTTTTGTTCTGCTGGAACGGTTTTTCCAGCATCACGACCTGTCGACCGATTGGAGCAGCCTGAAAGAGGCGGAGGATGAGCTTCTGATTAACTCGCTGTCCATGCTGTGCCCGTTTGATCCGCATGAAAAGCAGGCACTTCTGGAAGCTCCTTCGTTGAGCACGCGGCGGGAAACACTTGTGACGCTGATGGAATTTGCGCTGCATGGCGGCGAGGGCGAGGCTATTCAATGAGCGCGCCGGACCGCGCTTTCGACCGCCATATGCTGGAAGCGTTGGTCTGCCCCGTAACCAAGGCGCAGTTGCGCTACGATGCCGCCGCGCAAGAGCTGATCTCGCGCCCGGCGCATTTGGCCTTTCCCATCCGCAACGGCATTCCGATCATGCTGGTGGACGAAGCGCGCGAAATCGACTGAGTATTGGGCGTGATAAGGCCCTGGCCGTGTCCGGTCAGGGCCTTATGAGTAGAAACCGCGCGGCGATGTTCAGGCGACGCGCTTGGAGATCGGGCGACCAGCCAACACCTTCTGGCCAACCCGAATGACGATCATGCCATTGCCCAACCGCTTAACCACAGGCCCTTGGGCCTGAATGTGCTTTCCGATGCGGATTGTGGCGAGCATGATATGTCCTGTGATATTAAGCAGAAGGTATCAGACAGCGTTGCCACGCCAAGCGATCACACCCGGTTTCTGACAAATTCGTGCCACTTTATCGTGTTGGCCGGGCATCTTTTGTTCGATTTCTAAACAATACTATGTTTGCATCTGCACTGTTTCCAAGGCCGTAACGGTCCTAGAGCCAGTCGCGCAGGATTGGGATAAGCGGAAGGTCGGCAGCGGGCATTGGATAGTCGCGCAAATGCTCTGGGCGCACCCATTTCAACGCTTGCGATTCGCGCGATTGCGGATGGCCCGCCCATTTTCGGCACGCGAATAGCGGCATCAGCAGATGAAAATCATCATAGCTGTGGCTGGCAAATGTCAGGGGGGCCAAGCACGATCCCCATGTTTCTATGCCAAGTTCTTCGTGCAATTCTCGGATAAGGGCGGCTTCTGGCGTCTCGCCTGCTTCAACCTTGCCGCCGGGAAATTCCCACAGGCCCGCCATGGATTTGCCTTCCGGGCGCTGGGCCAGCAGCACGCGCCCGTCCGGGTCAATCAAGGCAACGGCCGAAACAAGAACCACCTTCACGAGCGGTAATCCGCGTTGATCTCAATGTAGCGGTTGGTCAGGTCGCAGGTCCAGACCTTGGCCGCGCCAGTGCCCAGGCGCAGGTCCACGCCAATGACCAGATTGTCCCCTCGCATATAGGTTGCGCCAATTTCTTCGGTATAGCTTGGTGCCACTTCACCATTCTGAGCCACCAGATGCGGGCCAAAGCGGATGGACAGGCGGTCGCGGTCGGCTTCGGCCCCGGATTTGCCGATGGCCATGACAACGCGCCCCCAATTTGGGTCTTCGCCCGCGATGGCGGTTTTCACTAAGGGCGAATTTGCAATCGCCATTGCCACGCGGCGGGCATCGGCGTCAGAGCGCGCGCCGGTTACGGCCACTTCAACGAATTTTGTCGCACCTTCGCCATCGCGCACCACTTGGTGCGCAAGGTCCAGCGTCACGCCATCCAGCGCTTCGGCAAAGGCGCGGCCTTCCTCGCTTGTGGCGCTTTCGATCAGCGGCATATCGCTTGCCCCGGTTGCCGCCACCAACAGCATGTCAGAGGTCGAGGTGTCACTATCAACCGTGATGCAGTTGAAACTGGCATCGCACCCGCGAGACACGATGGATTGCAGCGCCGCGCGCGTGATCTTCGCGTCGGTGAAGATATAGACCAGCATAGTCGCCATATCGGGTGCGATCATGCCAGATCCTTTGGCAATCCCGGCAATCTGAACTGGCTGACCCCCGATCAGGACGGTAGCTGCCGCTCCTTTAGGGTAGGTATCTGTTGTCATGATGGCGCGGGCAGCGTCTGGCAGAGCGTCTTCGGACAAAGCACCTGCCAGCCCGTCCAGCACGGCGGTGATACGCTCATGCGGCAGTTTTTCACCAATCACCCCGGTGGACGCGGTAAAAACCCGCGACACGGGCAGGTCCAGCTTTTCGGCCACAGCCCCTGCAATGGCATTCACCGATGCGACGCCCGCCGCGCCGGTAAAGGCGTTGGAATTGCCGGAATTGACAAGGATTGCGGCCCCTTCCGGTTCATCACCCATGATTTTGGCCTGCGCGTCCAGCACCGAAGCCGAGCGTGTGCCTGACCGCGTAAACGTGCCCGCAACCACAGAGCCGGGGGCCAGATGCGCCAGCATCACATCGGTGCGACCGGCATAGCGCACCCCGGCCATGGCGGTGGCAAAACGTGCGCCACGAATGATGGGCAGGTCGGGAAACGTTTCCGGCGCGAGCGGAGAGACCTGTGCGACCGGTTTTTCTGTCAGCGTAGCCAAAGCGGCCTTTAGCGCTCTGACCTTGGCTTTCAGCTTTTTCTTCTTGCCCATCGGGAACCCCATGAAAAAGCCGGCCCGCGAGGGGCCGGCGGTCAGTGCAGAGCGTTACACGCAAAGCAATTACTCGTCCAGAAGCTCTAGACCTTCCAGCGCGGCGGGGTCTATCCCGTCAAGGTTGCGCGTAATCTCGGCAGCGTCGGTGACGCGAGTGATCTCGGCCTCGACTGCCTCGCGCTGAATGTTTTGCACAAGCGCCTCGCGCACCTCTTCCAAGGCGGGGGCGGTCGACATGCGGGTGTCGTTCAGGACCACAAGGTGCCATCCGAATTGCGTTTGCAACGGACCGGCAACCTCGCCCACTTCCATGGTCGTTACGGCCTGTTCAAACTCTGGCACCATCGCGCCCAGACCGAACCAACCGAGCGAGCCACCATTTGCCGCCGCGCCATCGGTCGAATTGGCGCGCGCCAATTCGGCGAAATCCGCGCCCTCGTCCAGTTGCACTTTCAGTGCCGCGGCCTCTTCCTCGGTTGCGACAATGATATGCGAGGCGTTGAATTCCGGCGTCGGTTCGCGCCCGTCAAATTCGGTCACGAAGGCCGCATAAGCTTCGGTCACGGCTTCGTCGGTGGCGGCGGTTTCTGCGGCACGGGTCAGGGCGGTGTTCGCCATGAAATCGCGCCGCCCGTTTTCCAGCGCAACCTCGTCTGCGGTGGACAGCGTGCCCTCGACCGATTGCATCAGCGCGGTCTGGTCGATCAACTGGTTGACCAAGGGTTCAAACAGGCTGTCCATCGGCATTTGCTGGAACTGCTGCGGCAAGCTGGTGCGGGCCTGCAACACGTGGCCGATGGTAATCTCGACCCCGTTCACGGTGGCAACAACCGTGTCGGTCGCGGGCGGTTGGGGCGTATCTTGCGCGGTCACGGCACCTGCCATGCTGACCACAAGGGCGAAAGCAGGCAATGTTCTCGAAAAACTGACCATATCGGTGCTCCCATTCTGCGCAGCCTAGGTGCGCTTTGTTGACTATTCAAAGGCCGCCCATTACATCGCGGTCAAGGTTCTGCGATGCCGGGGCCGTGCGGTTCACCTGCCCTTCTATGGAAGCCTGCGCGTGCCGACAACCCCGGCGCGCGGTCAACGGCAATGACGTTTTGGTCAGTGGTGCGCGCGGCGCGCCGAGAGGTGGAGAGAGCATGCTGGGTCTTGGTGCAGTATCGAAAAAGATCTTTGGCACGGCGAATGACCGCAAGGTCAAGGCAGTCCGCCCGCTGGTGGCCCAGATCAACGCGCTAGAGCCGGAGTTCGAGGCGCTGTCGGACGATGGTTTGATTGCCAAGACCGAAGAGTTGAAGGCGCGCGTGGCCGAAGGTGCCAGCCTTGACGACGTGCTGGTCGAAGCCTTTGCCAATTGCCGCGAGGGGGCGCGCCGCGCGCTGGGCCTGCGCGCGTTCGATGTGCAGCTGATTGGTGGCATCTTCCTGCACCAAGGCAATATTGCCGAAATGAAAACGGGCGAAGGCAAGACGCTGGTGGCCACTTTTCCCGCTTACTTGAACGCGTTGGCGGGCAAGGGCGTGCATGTCGTGACGGTGAACGACTACCTCGCGCAGCGCGATTCGGCGTGGATGGGCAAAGTCTTTGCCAAGCTCGGGATGCGCACCGGCGTTGTCTATTCGCAGCAACCCGACCACGAAAAGCCTGACGCCTATAGTGCCGATGTGACCTATGCCACGAATAACGAACTGGGCTTCGATTACCTGCGCGACAATATGCGCATGCGTCTGGAAGACATGAACCAGCGCCCGCATTTCTTTGCCATCGTGGACGAGGTCGATTCGATCCTGATCGACGAAGCGCGCACGCCGCTGATTATTTCCGGCCCGGCAGATGACCGCTCGGAACTTTACGTCAAGGTGAACGCGCTGATCCCCAACCTGACGTCAGAGCATTTCACGCTGGATGAGAAGCTGCGCAACACCACCCTGACCGAAGAGGGCAACGAGTTTATCGAGCAGCAATTGCGCGAAGCCGGAATGCTGGAAGACGGGATGTCGCTTTATGACCCGGAAGCAGCCTCGCTCGTGCACCATGTAAACCAAGGTCTGCGCGCGCATAAACTGTTCCACAAAGACCAGAATTACATCGTGCGCGACAATCAGGTGGTGCTGATCGACGAATTCACGGGCCGTATGATGACGGGTCGGCGCCTGTCCGAAGGCCTGCACCAAGCGATTGAGGCGAAGGAAGGCGTGGCCATCCAGCCGGAAAACGTGACCTATGCCTCTGTCACCTTCCAGAATTATTTCCGCATGTATAAAAAACTGGCGGGCATGACCGGCACTGCCAGCACCGAAGCGCCGGAATTCAGGGAAATCTATGATCTGGGCGTGGTCGAGATTCCGACCAACTTGCCCATCGCCCGCAAGGACGAGGACGACCAAGTCTACCGCACCGCTGCCGAAAAGCTGAAAGGCGTGCTGGAAGAAATTCGCACCGCCAACGCAAAGGGCCAGCCGATCCTTGTGGGCACGACATCTATTGAGAAGTCGGAAGAATTGTCGGCCATGCTGAAAGCAGCAGGTATCACGCACAACGTTCTGAACGCGCGTCAGCACGAGCAGGAAGCGCAGATCGTGGCCGATGCGGGCCGTTTGGGCGCGGTCACGATTGCCACCAACATGGCCGGTCGCGGCACCGACATTCAGCTTGGCGGCAACGTTGACATGCGCGTCATGCAGGCTTTGGCGGAAAACCCCGAAGCAGACCCTGCTGAGACCCGCGCCCGGATTGAAGCGGAAGTGGCTGACGAGAAGCAAAAGGTCAAAGATGCGGGTGGGTTGTTCGTGCTGGCGACCGAGCGCCACGAAAGCCGCCGGATCGACAACCAGTTGCGCGGTCGTTCCGGCCGTCAGGGCGATCCGGGCCGGTCGGTGTTCTTCCTGTCGCTGGAAGATGACCTGATGCGCATTTTCGGGTCCGAACGTTTGGACAAAGTGCTGTCTACCCTTGGCATGAAAGAGGGCGAGGCGATCATTCACCCATGGGTGAACAAATCGCTGGAAAAAGCCCAAGCCAAGGTCGAAGGCCGCAACTTCGACATGCGCAAGGAATTGCTGAAATACGATAATGTCATGAACGAGCAGCGCCGCGTCATTTTCGACCAGCGCCGTGACATCATGCAGGCCGATGACCTGTCAGAGATTACGGGCGATATGCGGCACCAAGTGATCGACGATCTGGTCGACGAGTTCATGCCGCCCAAATCCTATTCCGAGCAATGGGACATGGACGGCTTGCAAACCGCGCTGCGCGACAAGTTGGGGCTGGATCTGCCCGCGACAGCTTGGGGCGAAGAAGATGGCGTCGACCAAGAGGTGGTGCGCGAGCGTGTTGCCGAAGCCTCTGACGCGCTGATGGCCCAAAAAGAGCAAGCTTTCGGCCCCGAAACCCTGCGTTCGCTTGAAAAGCAGGTTCTTCTGGAAACCATCGACCGCAAATGGCGCGAACATCTTCTGATGCTGGACCACCTGCGCTCTGCCGTGCGTTTCCGGGGCTATGCGCAGAAAGACCCGCTTAACGAATACAAGGCCGAAGGCTTTGTTCTGTTTGAAACCATGCTTAATTCGCTGCGCGAAGATGTGTCGCAATA
>JAFGVZ010000172.1 GCA_016937725.1 Paracoccaceae bacterium
CGCAGGATTTGTTCGGACAGTTCCGCCGAGCTAAGCTTCTGGCTTAGCCGGAAGGCCAGCGCCTGCTCCAGCGTCTTGTGGTGCAGAACAGAGGAATGGAACATGCCTCCCAGCAGCGGTTCTGCCGCCAAGGCGGCCTCTGCCTCGGTTCGGATGCGTTGCCAGACCGGGTCCAGCGCATGCAGGTTAGGTTTCAGGGATTGGGCCATGCTGCGCCCTCCTTCTGGACTAATTTGGTCAGAATATAACGCCTGAACCCGCGAAAACAATCTTGGCACGCAAAGCTGCGGTGAAATCCAGTCAGCGCGGCTGTGCCATGGCCCGCAACAAGCGTTTACGACCGGGCGGGATGCGCGCGATCTCGACCGCCGTGAACACATGCAGCGTGTCCAGATTGGGGTCGCGCACCGCGTGGTCCGATACCCAGCCGCCCATGCCCAGATACAGGCGCAACAAGGGCGGCACCGATTGCAACGCGGCCTTCTGGTCGGCCAAAGAACCTGCTTCGGGCAAATCGAAGGCTAGTGCAGACCGTTTTCGGGGGGCAAGCGGTGCAGGCCCGATATGGCGGGCGCGCAAAAACCCCAGCGCATGGGCATGGCGTGCCGGGTCGTCACCTTCGAACGATGCGCAGCCGATCAACAGGTCAACGCGCTCTGCATCGGAATAGGTGGCGATCCCCGACAACAGCGCGCGCAGGATATCGGGGTCTTGCTTGCGGTCATCGGCAATGCAAATCCGCCCCAGTTCAAGCGCGCGCAACCCGGCTTCGGCCAAAGGGGATAGATCATAGAATTGCGCGCTGTAGCCTGCCTCTATCGCGGCCCCGTCCAGAAGGCGCAACCGCCCGCAGGCCAAAGCGGTATCCTGCCCGTTTTCGGTAATCATGATATGGGTGCAAAGCGGGTCGAACGCATCCAGATCGGCACCCTTGTTCGCCCGGAACCGCACTTTGCGAAGATGCGCAACCTGCGCCATATCCGCGGCCGACTGCGCCGCGCGCAAACTTAAGCGCCCGAGGGTCAGGTCCGGAAATGTGCCCGTCGAAACCATCACCCCGCCCCAGAGCGACCCGTTCTAGTTCCCAGCCAACATTTGCGCCGGGTTGAAGCGCCCGATGCTGCCCATAAGTTGGCGCAGCACCGATTGCCCCGTGGGTCCGGATGACGTAACGCGGCGCGAGAGGGCTACGACCTGCCCGTCTTGCAAGCCGAAGCGCTCTACGTTTGAAACACGGTCGCGCGCATCGAAAGAAATGGCGACGACTTCACGCTTGGTTTCCACCGGCGCGCGCCAGCCTTCTTCAACCCAGTCGCTTTGGACATAATACCAAGCGCCGCCCTCCATCACGCCAGAGACGCCGGGGCGGCCCACCTTTTCGGCCACACTTTCGCGCGTGTCTTGGCCGACTTCGATCTGTGCCAACTCGAGGTCACTGGGCGCATAGCCATGAAACCGCTGCAGCGGCGTGCACGCCGACAGGGCAAGCGTTACCGCGGCGACAAGCGCGACTAGGATCTGTTTCATTGGCTGGTCCGCCCTTCGCTGGTCTTGCGCAGGCCGCATTGGGCCCGCTCTTGCCCACAGGGATACAGAAGGACGCCCAGCACTTCAAGAATGGAAACTGCGGCGCTATATGTGACACGACACCCGACAGACACGGAAAGGCGCAGTCAGCCGATGAGCACCCAGACCAACACCGGCGAGATGGACATACCGCACATCGCGGACGCCATCCCTGTGGCCAGCCTGAATGGCCGCAAGCCGCAACCCCTGCGCATAGCACCCGACGCCGAGCAAACCGCGCAGGTCGCGCGCTATCTGGGTTTCTCGGCGCTGCGCAAATTGCGCTTTGAAGGCACGCTTGCCCCCAAAGGGCGCACCGATTGGGAAGTGTCCGGGACCCTTGGGGCGACGATTGTGCAACCCTGTAGTGTGACGCTGGCCCCCGTGACCACCCGAATCGATGAGCGCATACTGCGCCTTTTCGTTGCCGATTGGTCCGAACCCGAGGGCGACGAGGTCGAGATGACGTTTGATGACACGCAAGAGCCTTTGGGCAGTCGCATAGATGTCTCGGCGCTGCTGATCGAAGCCTTGGCGCTGGCTGCGCCCGATTTCCCCCGAGCCGAGGATGTAGCGATTGCCCCCGACGGCGTTTTGCGGGCCGCGCCAGAAGGCGACTCGCCCTTGGATGACGCGGCGGTCAAACCCTTTGCCGCGCTCGCGGCACTGCGCGAAAAGCTTGAACGCGGGGAATGAAAGCGGCGCCGTCCTGTTTGATCCGCCCTTGCGCGTAAAAAAAACGCCTGTATTTTGCGCCCTTCTTGCGAACAGGGCTTGGAAGCGCAGCATAATGCGTGTATCCCGCCCCAAAATCGCAATCACAGACACTGCGCCAAACGACCCGATCCCAATGACGGGCCGCCACCGCGCCACTGACACCCGAGGTTTGACATGGCCGTTCAACAGAATCGCGTTACCCGCTCCCGCCGCAACATGCGCCGCTCGCATGATGCGCTTGTCGCAGCGAACCCCAACGAATGCGGCAATTGCGGCGAACTGCGCCGCCCGCACCATGTGTGCCCGTCTTGCGGTCACTACGATGGCCGCGAAGTGATCGCGCGCTCGACCGAGATCGACCTGGAAGACGACGCGGCGTAAGACCCGCGTCCCGCGTCGGGGTCTTTGATGTCAGACGCGCCTGAAGCCAGCGTCCAAAACCGCGCCGATACGATCACCGTGTCGGTCGATGCGATGGGTGGAGATCAGGGTCCGCAGGCAGTTGTGGATGGATGTGCGCTGTCCATTGCCAAGAATCCGGACCTGCACATCGTGTTGCACGGCGATAGTGCCACTTTGCAGCCCCTTCTGGCGCGGCACCCCGCCCTGTCACGACGGCTGACGCTGCGCCACAGTCCCGATATTGTGAACATGGATGACAAGCCCGCGCAGGTCATGCGCCATGGGCGCAATACGTCTATGTGGAACGCATTGGGCGCTCAGCGCGAAGGTTCCGCGCAAGCGACGGTGTCTTGCGGCAATACTGGCGCGCTGATGGCCGTGTCCATGTTACAGCTGCGCAAGCTGCCCGGTGTGCACCGTCCTGCCATTGCCTGCCTTTGGCCGTCGCGCGGCACGACGGGTTTCAACACCATGCTTGATGTCGGTGCCGATGTGCGCGCCGACGAGGAATCGCTTCTGCAATACGCGATGATGGGGGCCGCCTATTACCGCAACGCGTTCAACGTGCCGCGCCCGCGCGTTGGCTTGCTGAACGTGGGCACCGAAGACCATAAGGGCCGCGCCGAAATCAAGGAAGCCGCCACGCTGATCGCGCAGGCCGCCGAGATTGGCCAGTTCGATTTCGTAGGCTTCGTAGAAGGCGGCGATATTCCGTCCGACCGGGTGGATGTGATCGTCACCGACGGATTCACTGGCAATATCGCGCTGAAAACCGGCGAAGGCACCGCGCGCCTGATCTCTGACCTGCTGCGCGCGGAATTGACGGCCACGCTATGGTCCAAGCTGGTGGCGCTGCTGGCGCTGGGTCCAATGCGCCGCGCCAAGAAGCGGGTGGACCCCAGCCGGGTCAATGGCGGCGTGTTCCTTGGGCTGAATGGCACGGTCGTGAAATCGCATGGCTCTGCCGATGCGATGGGGGTGTCCTCTGCGATCAAACTGGCCTTCACGCTGGCGCGGTCCGGTTTTCAAGAACGCATGGCGCAACGCCTGAGCGCGGTGATGGACACGGTCGCCGGACGGGATTTGGGCAATGACCCGTCCGACAGCGCGCCGGACGACAGACCACAGACAGAGGATAAGGCATGAGCACCACTCGGGCGGTCATTCGTGGGTGTGGCCATTACCTGCCAGAGCGGGTTGTGCCCAATTCCGAATTCGCGGCCACGCTTGACACTTCGGATGAATGGATCGTTTCGCGCTCTGGCATAGAGCGGCGGCATTTCGCAGCCGAAGGGGAATTTACCTCGGATCTGGCAATCCATGCCGCACGGCGCGCGCTTGATGCCTCTGGTCTGAAGCCAGACCAGATCGATGCGGTGATCGTGGCCACCTCGACCCCGGATTATACCTTTCCCGCCGTGGCTACGCAGGTTCAGGCCGCCTTGGGCATTCGCCAAGGCTTTGCCTTCGACATTCAGGCGGTATGCGCCGGATTTGTGTTCGCGCTGGCCAATGCCAACGGGCTTATCTTGGGCGGTCAGGCCAAGCGCGTGATCGTCATTGGCGCAGAGACCTTCTCGCGCATCATGGATTGGACCGACCGGGGCACCTGCGTTCTGTTTGGCGACGGCGCGGGCGCCGTGGTGCTGGAAGCGGTCGACAGCGCCGGCACCCCGCAGGACCGGGGCGTTCTCGGCGTGGACCTGCAATCGGACGGGCAATACCGTGACCTGCTCTATGTCGATGGCGGCGTGTCGCGCTCCGGCACGGCAGGTGTGCTGAAAATGCAAGGGCGCGAAGTGTTCCGCCATGCGGTCGAGAAGCTGGCCGAAACCGCAAATGCCGCACTGGCCAAGGCGGGGCTGAC
>JAFGVZ010000173.1 GCA_016937725.1 Paracoccaceae bacterium
ACCAAGCACACCCAGATCATTGCGATCTATGGCAAGGGCGGGATTGGCAAGTCTTTCACATTGGCGAACCTGTCTTGCATGATGGCCGAAATGGGCAAGCGCGTTTTGTTGATCGGCTGTGATCCGAAATCCGACACGACCAGCCTTTTGTTCGGTGGCAAGGCGTGCCCCACGATCATCGAGACATCCTCGGCCAAGAAACTGGCGGGCGAGGAAGTGGCGATTGGCGATGTCTGCTTCAAGCGCAATGGCGTTTTCGCCATGGAACTGGGCGGCCCGGAAGTGGGTCGTGGCTGTGGCGGTCGCGGGATCATCCACGGGTTCGAACTGCTGGAAAAGTTGGGCTTCCATGATTGGGATTTCGACTATGTCCTGCTCGATTTCCTGGGTGATGTGGTCTGCGGCGGCTTTGGCCTGCCAATTGCCCGCGATATGGCGCAAAAGGTGATCTTGGTCGCCTCTAACGATTTGCAATCGCTGTATGTTGCCAACAATGTCTGCTCGGCGGTGGAATATTTCCGCAAGATGGGCGGCAATGTCGGCGTGGCGGGCTTGGTCATCAACAAGGATGACGGCACGGGCGAGGCGCAGGCCTTTGCCAAAGCCGTGGATATCCCCGTGCTGGCCGCCATCCCCGCCGATGACGATCTGCGCAAGAAATCCGCCAATTACCAAATTGTCGGCACGGCTGCTGGCCCATGGGGCGAGATGTTCGCAGGGCTGGCCGAAGCGGTTGCCATTGCCCCGCCCGTGCGCCCCGCGCCGCTGAACCAGGACGGGCTTCTGGCGCTGTTCGACAGCAAGGATACCGGCGGCGACGTGGTTCTGGTGCCTGCGACCGATGCCGATATGCGCGGCAAGAACGCGGTCGAAAAGGTTTCGCTGGAAGTGGTCTATGACGATGCGTGATGATGTGGACCCCAAAGCGCATGGCGAAGTCAGCTACGATTCCGCCGCCGACACGCCCGTAGAGGTGCTGGAAAGCGATCTGCCCAACGCGCCCGAAGGCGTGTCGCCGGACGGCATGGGCTGCCATGCGCCCGCCGAACAGATGGCCGCGCAAGCGCGGGCCTCTGGCAATGGCGCGGTGCTGGACCAATTCGCCAAGGATTACCCGCAAGGGCCGCATGACCGCCCCGAATCCATGTGCCCCGCCTTCGGGTCGTTGCGCGTCGGCCTGCGGATGCGGCGTGTCGCAACGGTGCTGAGCGGGTCGGCCTGCTGCGTCTATGGCCTGACATTCGTGTCGCATTTCTACGGTGCGCGCCGCTCTGTTGGCTATGTGCCGTTCAACTCGGAAACGCTGGTCACGGGCAAGCTGTTCGAAGACATCCGCGATTCCGTGCATGAAATGGCCGACCCAGACCGCTATGACGCGATCGTGGTGACGAATCTGTGCGTGCCGACTGCAAGCGGCGTGCCGCTTCGTCTGTTGCCCAAGGAAATCAACGGCGTGCGGATTATCGGCATCGATGTGCCGGGCTTTGGCATCCCGACTCATGCCGAAGCCAAGGACGTTCTGGCGGGTGCCATGCTGAACTATGCGCGGCAGGAAGTGGCCGCAGGCCCCGTGCCTGCGCCCAAATCGGGCCGCTCTGACCGTCCGACGGTCACGCTTTTGGGCGAGATGTTCCCGGCTGATCCGATGATGATCGGCGCGATGCTGGCCCCGATGGGTCTGGCCGCTGGCCCGGTTGTGCCCACCCGCGAATGGCGCGAGCTTTATGCCGCGCTCGATTGCGGGGCGGTGGCAGCGATTCATCCGTTCTATTCGGCGGCTGTGCGCGAATTTGAAGCGGCAGGCCGCCCGATTGTCGGCTCTGCGCCCGTGGGTGTGGATGGCACATATGACTGGCTGGCCGCGATTGGCGATGCGATGGGCGTGAACCCCGCGCAGGTGGCTGCGGCACAAAACGCCTTCATCCCCGCGATCAAGGGCGCGCTGGCCGCGGACCCGATCAAGGGGCGGATCACTTTGTCGGGCTATGAAGGGTCAGAGCTGATCGTCGCGCGCCTGCTGATCGAAAGTGGTGCGGATGTGGCCTATGTCGGCACGGCTTGCGCCGCGTCGCGTTGGTCTGCCGCCGATAAAGAGTGGCTGGAAGCGCGCGGTGTTGCCGTGAAATTCCGCGCCTCGCTGGCCGATGATCTGGCGGCAGCGGACGGGCTGGACCCCGACTTGGTCATCGGCACCACGCCCGTGGTGCAGCACGCCAAGCAAAAGGGCACACCTGCGCTTTACTTCACCAACCTCATTTCCGCGCGCCCCTTGATGGGGCCAGCCGGGGCCGGGTCTTTGGGCGAGGTCGTCAACGCCGCCATCGCGGGCAAGGACCGCATGGACAAGATGCGCGACTTCTTCGAGGGCGTGGGCGAGGGCGACACCGCAGGCATCTGGGAGGGGTCGCCAAACCTGCGCCCCGATTTCCGCGCCGCCCATCAGAAGAAACTGGACAAGGCCGCACGCGCCGCAAAAGCGGAGCAGATGATATGACGGCCTGTTTTGCGAAACCCGTCCCGGACCTGATCCGGGACCTCGGGCTAGAGGCCCCGGATCAGGTCCGGGGCGCGAAGCGCTGGGGGGCAACACAATGCTGATACAAGATCACGACAGGGCAGGCGGGTATTGGGGCGCGGTTTATGCGTTCTGCGCCGTCAAAGGCTTGCAGGTGGTAATCGACGGCCCGGTGGGCTGCGAGAACCTGCCGGTGACATCGGTTTTGCACTATACCGATGCGCTGCCGCCGCATGAGCTGCCTATTGTCGTCACGGGCCTCGGCGAGGAGGAGTTGGGTCGAGATGGAACCGAGGGCGCTATGAAACGCGCCTGGAAAACGCTCGACCCCGCTTTGCCCGCCGTGGTGGTTACAGGCTCCATCGCCGAGATGATCGGCGGCGGCGTAACCCCGCAAGGCACGAACATCCAACGCTTTCTGCCCCGCACCATCGACGAGGACCAGTGGGAGGCCGCTGACCGCGCGATGACGTGGATATTTACTGAATTCGGCATGACCAAGGGTCGGATGCCGCCGGAAAAGAAGCGCGAAGAGGGTGCACGCCCGCGCGTAAACATTCTGGGGCCGATGTATGGCACGTTTAACATGCCGTCCGATCTGGCCGAAATCCGCCGCCTTGTCGAAGGTATCGGGGCCGAGGTGAACATGGTCATGCCGCTGGGCGCGCATTTGGCAGAGATGCGCAACCTTGTGAATGCCGATGTGAATATCTGCATGTATCGGGAATTCGGGCGCGGATTGTGCGAAGTGCTGGGCAAGCCCTATCTGCAAGCCCCCATCGGGATGGATAGCACGACGAAGTTCCTGCGCCGTCTGGGCGAGATGCTGGGGCTGGACCCCGAGCCGTTCATCACCCGCGAAAAGCA
Organism: Paracoccaceae bacterium; assembly: GCA_016937725.1. Taxonomy (GTDB): domain Bacteria; phylum Pseudomonadota; class Alphaproteobacteria; order Rhodobacterales; family Rhodobacteraceae; genus Roseinatronobacter. Next base: position 3,383 of record JAFGVZ010000173.1, read on the forward strand.
CTCGACGCTGAAACCGATGTGGGATCTGTGGCGCTCGGTCACGCAGGATTTCTACGCCACAGCCAGCTTTGCCGTGGTGGCCAATGAGACCTATGCGCGCGGTTTGCGGAATTATCTGGAAAACGATCTGGGCATGCCCTGCGCTTTCGCGGTGGCCCGCACGCGCGGCAAGAAAACCGACAATGACCGTGTGCGCGCGATGATGGGCGAAAAGCGCCCGCTGATCGTCTTCGGGTCCATCAACGAAAAGATGTATCTGGCCGAATTGAAAGCCGGGCATGGGCCTGCGCCTGCGTTCATTCCCGCCAGCTTTCCGGGCGCGGCCATCCGCCGCCACACCGGCACGCCGATGATGGGCTATGCGGGCGCGACCTATGTGCTGCAAGAGGTCTGCAACGGGCTGTTCGATGCGCTGTTCCACATCCTTCCCCTGGGCAGCCAGATGGATGCGCATGACGCAACCCCCGCCGAGCTGAAGCGCGACCTGCCTTGGTCCGCCGACGCCAAAGCCGAGTTGGACCGCATCGTGGCACAGCACCCAATTCTGACCCGTATTTCGGCGGCGCGCACCATGCGTGACGCGGTCGAGAAAGCTGCGCTCGAGCAAGGCGCGGACGAGGTCGACACCGCATTGGTTCGGGGTATTGCCCCCGCACCGGCCAGAGCCTGATAGCAGGAGGAACCAACCATGGCTGACTACACCGTGAATACCCCCAAGGCGCATCACCACTCGCGCGATGGCGGCTGGGAATACACGCTTTATTTCGGCGCCGTCTTTGCGCTGGCGCTGGTTGTGGGTCTGCTGACCTGGTCGTGGCGCATCGTCACCACGGGCCGCTTGCCGCGCTTGGGCCCGTTGGGCCGCGCGCTGGCCGATGCCCGCGCGATCGCGCCGATCATTTACCGCAGCTAAGGCGCTGCGACACAAGGAATTCCCGCGGATTTCGGTTCGTGGGTAGGGTGGGGGGAACCCTTGCCAAACCCGGCCGCAGGGTGTGCGGAGCCAGTCTTATGATCCGGAGGATACTATGGCTGAAAATTCTGATCTGTCGTTTACAGGTCTCACCGACGAGCAGGCCCAGGAACTGCACTCGGTCTATATGAGCGGGCTATGGCTGTTTTCGGCCGTTGCTATCGTAGCTCATTTGGCCGTGTTCATCTGGCGCCCGTGGTTCTGAGGAGGATTGAGAAATGAGCAAGTTTTACAAAATCTGGCTGATCTTCGATCCGCGCCGCGTTTTCGTGGCACAGGGCGTGTTCCTGTTCCTCTTGGCTGCGATGATCCATCTCGTGCTGCTGTCGAACCCGTCTTACAACTGGTTCACGATTGCAGCCGAGAAATACGAGCGCGTTGTCGCCGAATAAACATAGTGCCGCGGGCATGGGTGTTCGCACCTTTGCCCGTGGCCAACTTCACCCATCATTGACGGCCTTGACGGCCGCCGCACCTTAGCGGAGGGAAGCATGGCGCTGCTAAGCTTCGAGCGCAAATACCGCGTGCCCGGGGGCACGTTGGTCGGCGGAAACCTGTTCGACTTTTGGGTCGGGCCGTTTTACGTCGGTCTTTTCGGGGTAACGACCGTGTTCTTCGCGGTTCTCGGAACGCTCTTGATCTTTTGGGGGGCTGTGCTGCAAGGCACGTTCAACCCCTGGCTTATTTCAATAAATCCCCCACCCCTGTCTTATGGGTTGGGACCGGCACCGCTGCTTGAAGGCGGGCTATGGCAGGTTGTGACCATCTGCGCGATCGGGGCTTTCGTGTCCTGGGCGCTGCGTGAGGTGGAGATCTGCCGCAAACTGGGCATGGGCTATCATGTGCCCTTTGCTTTCGGCGTGGCGATCTTTGCCTATGTCACGCTGGTTGTCATTCGTCCCGTGTTGATGGGCGCCTGGGGACATGCGTTCCCCTATGGTATCTGGACCCATCTCGATTGGGTGTCGAATGTCGGCTATACTTACGGCAACTTCCACTACAACCCGGCCCATATGATCGCGGTGACCTTCTTCTTCACCACGACGCTTGCGCTGGCGCTGCACGGCGCTCTGGTTCTGTCGGCGGCAAACCCGCCCAAGGGCCAGATCATGAAAACCCCCGACCACGAAGACACGTTCTTCCGTGACCTGATCGGGTATTCGGTCGGCACGCTGGGCATTCACCGCTTGGGTCTGCTTCTGGCGCTGAATGCCGGGTTCTGGTCGGCGGTCTGCATCGTGATCTCTGGCACCATCTGGTTCGACCAGTGGGTTGTCTGGTGGGATTGGTGGCTGAACCTGCCGTGGTGGAGCGATATCGCAGGAGGCGTCAATGGCTGAGTATCAGAACATCTTTACACAGGTGCAGGTGCGCGCGGCCCCCGAAATGGGCTTGGTTGAAGGCGTAGAGCTGGAAAACCGCACCAAATCGGCCGGCTTCTCGACGCTTCTGGGCTGGTTCGGCAATGCGCAGCTTGGCCCCATCTATCTGGGCACGCTGGGTGTGATCTCGCTGGCCACTGGCATCACATGGTTCGTCATGGTGGGGCTGTGGTTCTGGGATCAGGCGGGCTATAATCCGGCGGTCTTCATGCGCGATCTGTTCTGGCTGTCGCTGGATCCGCCCGCGCCTGAATATGGCCTGAACATTCCGCCGATGCGCGAAGGGGGCTATTTCCTGATTGCGTCCTTCTTCCTGCTGATCTCTGTCATGACATGGTGGGCCCGCACCTATCTGCGCGCCGAAGCCTTGGGCATGGGCAAGCATGTGGCTTGGGCCTTCGGTTCCGCCATCTGGCTGTTCCTTGTGCTGGGCCTGTTCCGTCCGCTGCTTCTGGGATCGTGGTCTGAAGCCGTGCCTTATGGCATCTTCACCCACCTGGATTGGACCAACCTGTTCAGCCTGCGCTATGGCAACCTGTTCTACAATCCGTTCCACGCGCTTTCGATCGTCTTCCTCTATGGCTCGGCCCTGCTGTTCGCCATGCATGGGGCAACCATCCTTGCAGTCTCTCGCTTCGGCGGCGACCGCGAGCTGGAGCAGATCGTGGACCGTGGCACGGCATCCGAACGGGCGGCCTTGTTCTGGCGCTGGACCATGGGCTTTAATGCCACGATGGAAGGTATCCACCGTTGGGCTTGGTGGTTCGCTGTTCTGACCACGCTGACTGGCGGGATTGGTATCTTGCTGACTGGCACGGTCGTGGACAATTGGGCAATCTGGGCCGAAGCGCGCGGCTACCGTCCAACCTACTGATCGAGGAGGTCAACATGGGACAGCATGACTACATCGAAGAGACGCCCGGCCAAAGGCTGCGCAACTGGATCTTGTCGGAAATGTTGCGGGGCGCTGGATATGCCGCCGCGGTGCTTCTGGGGATCGGCGCGATCATCGGGCTGATCTGGGTCGTCGGGGAATTCTTGCCCGAAGACAGCAAGAACGCACCGCCGCCAATGCCATACTCTGCATTGGAAGCGCCAGCGATCACCGCCAAGGCTTGATCCTTTGGCGAAACGAATTGGGGTAGGGCGGCAACGCTCGGCCTGCCCCCCAAAGGGTTCGAGCCATTAGCCGGTTCGGACACGGGCCGTGACGCCCGGTTCCCTTTCCTGTTGGCGACAGGAAACTGGTGCCGTGCGGGCCTTGCCCCACGGCATCTTTTTTCATTTCCAACAGCGCTATACCGGGAGGGACCGACATGACCGACACCACCAAGACCCCGCATCTGGACCGTGTCGCAGGCCCCGCGGATATGCGCGACTTCGACTTGGCCGAGCTGACCGCACTGGCCGATGAACTGCGACAGGAAACCATCGAAACCGTCAGCCGCACCGGCGGGCATCTGGGATCGTCGCTGGGTGTGGTGGAATTGACCGTCGCTTTGCACGCAGTGTTTCGCACGCCCTTCGACAAGCTGATCTGGGATGTCGCCCACCAATGCTACCCGCATAAAATTCTGACCGGTCGCCGCCACCTTATGCACACGCTGCGGCAGGAAGGCGGGCTGTCGGGCTTCACCAAGCGCACGGAATCGGTCTTTGACCCGTTTGGGGCCGCGCATAGCTCGACCAGCATTTCCGCAGCTTTGGGCTTTACCATTGGCCGCGACATGGGCCAGCCCACGGGGGACGCGATTGCGGTCATCGGCGACGGGTCCATCACCGCCGGCATGGCGTATGAGGCGCTGAACAACGCAGGCGCCGAAGGTCGGCGGATGTTCGTCATCCTCAACGACAACGACATGTCCATTGCGCCCCCGGTCGGCGCGATGAACAGCTACCTCAACCGCCTGAACGCGCCGCATGCCTCGCTGTCAGAGGTTGCGCAAGGTTTCATGGCAGCCCTACCGCAGAGCTTGCGCGAACAGGCTTTGGCCGCGCGCGCCCGCGCCTGTGGCGGCCCGCCCGATGCCACCATGTTCGAGCATCTGGGCTTCACCTATATCGGCCCCATCGACGGCCATTCCATGCCCGACCTGATGGCGACGTTGCGCATGGCGCGCGACCGGGCCGAAGGGCCGGTGCTGATCCATGTGCGCACCGTCAAGGGCAAGGGCTATGCCCCTGCCGAGGCGTCGGGCTGCTGCTACCATGGCGTGTCGAAATTCGACGTGGCGACCGGCGCGCAAGCCAAATCCAAACCCAATGCGCCCAGCTATACCGGCGTTTTTGGCCGCGCCCTGACCGACGCCGCCGCGCGTGATCCGAACATCGTGGCCGTGACCGCCGCCATGCCGGGGGGCACGGGGCTGGATATTATGCAAAACCGCTTCCCGCGCCGGGTGTTCGACGTGGGCATTGCCGAGCAACATGCCGTGACCTTCGCGGCAGGTATGGCGGCAAGCGGCCTGAAACCCTTCTGCGCGATCTATTCGACCTTTCTGCAACGCGGCTACGACCAGGTCGTGCATGACGTGGCGCTGCAAGGCTTGCCCGTCCGCTTCGCCATCGACCGCGCGGGGCTGGTGGGTGCGGATGGCGCAACCCATGCGGGCGCGTTCGATGTGGGCTTCATGGCGAACCTTCCGGGCATGGTGGTTATGGCGGCGGGGGATGAGGC
>JAFGVZ010000174.1 GCA_016937725.1 Paracoccaceae bacterium
ATTAAGGCAAAAGCAAGGCGATGCCCCATCACGATGAGCACAGGGCTCCAGATTGTTTGTGTATTAGCCCGTACCGCTTGTTTTCTTGGCGCTGTGGCTCGCTGCGTGCAGCGCGGCATTCAACACGTCGCGCGACCCGATATGGTTCGCAAGGATCAACACCAAGCGTGCCGTCAGGGCGTCGCTTTCGGCTTTCGACAGTCCGTCATGCACGGCCATAAGGTCGGCATAGAACCCGTCTGGGTCGCTCAGGTTGCGGTGTAGGATCAGGTCAGGCATTGGCCACCTCCATCCGGGACAGCGCGCGGGCCAGTGCGGCGGTCAGGGGTGTGGTTTCGGGCGCGCGCCAGCGGGCGGCAATGTGCTGATCAGGGCGCAACAGATAGGCGGCGCGCGGCGCATCGCCCAGATACCGCGCGGCCAGAACCGGGGCTTTCACAGGGTCAATATGCAGCACACGCACCGGGACAGGTGTGTCGGGCAAAGGGGGCGGTGCGCCGCCATTCACCCACAATAGGCAGAACGCGCCGCCGGTTTGGTCCAGCAGCCAACCGCCTGCAATGGGCGCGTCTGGCATGGGCGCGTCTGGCATGGGCGCGCCGGGGCGCGTGGCGTCGGGCAGGCCATCGGCATCGGGGCTTGTCAGCCAGCTGTCGTCATAGGCGCTGGGCATGGACAGGCGGCCCGAATTGACCAAGGGGCGGGCAAAATCGTGCTGCCCGGCCAGCGACAGAACCGCATCGCGGAACAGGCGGCTGGTGTCGGATTTTGGCGTGATGAATTCCGTCGCGCGGGTGGAATTGAGAATGTTCTCATCCGCTGCATAGACGCGCTCAAACTCGTAGCTGTCGAGCAACGCCTCTGGCGCCTGCCCCTGGACCACGGCGGCCAGTTTCCATGCCAGATTGTCGGCATCCTGAATGCCCGAATTCGCCCCGCGCGCGCCGAACGGGCTGACCTGATGCGCCGAATCGCCTGCGAAGATAACCCGGCCATGGCGGAACTTTTCCATCCGGCGGCACTGGAACGTGTAGATCGACACCCATTCGAGCGAAAACGCCACATCCGGCCCCAGCATGGCTTGCAGGCGGGGGATCACGCGTTCGGGGCGTTTTTCGGCGTCGCGGTCAATATCCCAGCCCAGTTGCAGGTCAATGCGCCAGACATTGTCGGGCTGGCGGTGCAACAGCGCCGATTGCCCCTTGTTGAAGGGCGGGTCGAACCAGAACCAGCGTTCGGTCGGGAAATCGGCGTCCATGACCACATCGGCAATCAGGAAGTTGTCTTCGAACACCCGCCCCACGAAATCGAGGCCCATCATCCGCCGCGTGGGGGAATTGGCTCCGTCGCAGGCGATCAGCCAATCGGCTTGGATTTCGTAGTCACCTTCCGGGGTGGCGATGCTCAGATGAACAAGGTCGTCATGGGTGCCGATTGTGTCCACCCGGTTGCGCCCGCGGATCTGCAAGGGCGCGCCTTGGGCCATCAACTCTTGCGCGCGCTGCACCATGATATGTTCGACATGATATTGTTGCAGGTTCACGAAAGCGGGGTGTTTGTGGTTGTCTTCCTCCAGCAGGTTGAAGCCGTAGACCTCGCCTTCGCCGTTGAAGACCCGCCCGGTGTTCCATGTCACGCCCATATCCGTGGCTTGCCCGCAGCCCAGCCGGTCAAGGATTTCCAGCGTCCGCTTGGCAAAGCAGATCGCGCGTGACCCGAAACTGACGCGGTCATTGTCATCCAGCACCACGACTGGCACATCGCGGCTTGCCAGATCAATCGCTGCCGCCAGCCCCACTGGCCCGGCGCCAATGATCACAACGGGGTGCCGCGCGGGATTGTCCTGATCGCAATCCTGATCAGGGTTGCGGGCATAAGGGTAAAGGGGGATGTCGAAAATCTTGGTCATCTGTCGTTCCCTTCGCGCCAGAGCTTCCAGCCCGACCACGCCGCCGAGCCGCCAAAGAACAGGCCCGCGACCGCGCCCACTTCGACCCAAGCAAAGCCGGTCATGCGGCCCGATGCGATGATCCAGATCAAAACCGCCAGACCGGCCAGCGACAGACCCAGCCGGATGCGGTGTTCGGTGCGGTCTGGGCCAAAGCTCATCCCTGTAGCGCCGCCCACATGTCCAGATCGCGCTGCGCGGTCCAGATGCGCGGATGCGCAATGCCGCGCGCTTCGTCATAGGCGCGAGCCACGTTGAAGGGCAGGCAATGCTCGTAAATCGCGTAATCGGCGAATTTCGGGTCGCATTCGGCGCGCACGGCGTCCCATGCTTCCTTGAGGCTGCCACCACGGGCTGCCACCCGCGCGGCGGGGCGGTAGGTGGATTCGACGAAATCGCGTGTGTTTTCGATGGCGGTGTTGACCATGTCACTGCCCATCAGAGCGTCGCCCCGCCCCGGCGCGATGGCATCGACCCCGTAGGCCTTGATCGCGTCCAGCGTGTTGCCCCAGTCGCCAAAATGCCCGTCGCCGCAATAGCAGGCCGAGTGATATTCGACGATATCGCCGGTGAACATGACGTTTTCATCGGGCACATGGATGACGATATCGCCTGCCGTATGCGCGCGGCCCAGTTGCATCAGGTCCACGCGGCGATTGCCCAAGAATACAGACATGCGGTCCGTGAAACTGGTGGTCGGCCATGTTAGGCCGGGGATGCTTTCATGCCCCTGAAACAGGCGCGGGAAGCGTTGGAATTCGCTGTCCCAGTCCTCCTGCCCGCGCTCGGCCACCATGCCGCGCGCGGCATCCGACATCAGGATCTGACCCGCGCCATAGGCCGAGGCACCCAGCACGCGCACCGCGTGGTAATGCGTCAGCGCCAGATGGGTGATGGGCTTGTCGGTGACTTGGCGGATGCAGTCGATGACTTTTTGCGCCAGCCGGGGGGTGGCTTGCGCTTCCACCACCATGACGCGGTCATCGCCAATGATGACGCCTGAATTCGGGTCACCTTCGGCGGTGAAGGCGTAAAGATCGCGCCCCACTTCGGTGAAGCTGATCTGTTTTTCCGTCATGTCGCCTTGCGAGGCAAAGGCTTTCGCCATGGGTTTTGTCCTTCTGTCGTGGTGCTGGGGGCTTATGTGCGCCTCCGGCGGGAGTATTTTTGGCAAGATGAAATCACGGCGCGTAAGGGTTTTCGAGTGCAGGCAGAATGGTGCCGTCGCAGGGGCCAAAGCCGATGCGGTAGCCTTTGCCGATCGCCGCACCGCTGAGGGTGACAGTGTCGCCATCGTTCAAGAAGGCGCGGGGGGTGCCGTTAACCTTAATGTGGGATTGCCCGCCCCAAGACAGTTCCAGCATGGAGCCGCGACTGTCGGGCGTGGGGCCGGAAATGGTACCTGACCCCAGCAGATCGCCCACCCGCATGGGGCAGCCGCTTGTGGTGTGATGCGCCAGTTGCTGCGCGGGGGAATAGTAAAGCTCACGCGTGTTCGTGCGAGTGATGGTTTCGGGCGTGCCGTCTTCGGGGGTGAGTGTGACCTCCAGCGCGATGTCGTGGAAGTTATCGCCCGCATCGGCCAGATGCGGCAGGAGCGGGGTTTCCCGCATGGGCGGGCCGGCGCGAAACGGGTCGAGTGCCGCGCGCATGACGATCCACGGGCTGATCGTGGTCGCGGTGGCCTTGGATTGGAACGGGCCAAGCGGCTGGTATTCCCAAGCCTGTATGTCGCGCGCCGACCAGTCATTCAGCAGCACATAGCCGAAGATCATGTCATTCGCCTGCCCCACGCTGACCGGGCCATTCGAGGGCTGGCCGACAATCGCGCCCAGTTCCAGCTCGAAATCGAACCGCTGCGAGGGGGCAAAGCGCGGGGCGCTGTCATCCGGTCCCTTCACCTGCCCCCAGGGGCGCCGCACCGGGGTGCCCGAAACCAAGACTGAAGATGCCCGCCCGTTATATCCGATCGGGATATGCAGCCAGTTTGCGGGCAGTGCGTTTTCGGCCCCGCGAAACATGGTGCCCACATTGGTGGCATGATGGCGCCCGGCATAGAAATCGGTGAATTCGGCCACGGTGAAGGGCAGCTGTAGCGTAACATGCGCCATCGAATGCAGGTGCGGCACGATTTGGGCTTGGTTTGCCGCGCCTTCGCGCAGAAGCGCGGTCATCTGCGCGCGAAAGGCGGCCCATGCTTTTGGGCCTGCCGCCATCAGGGCGTTCCAAGAGGGCTGCGCACATATGGGCCTGTGCAGGTCTAGAACCCCCTCTGCTTCGAGTGCGGTCGCGTCCAGCACATGCGCGCCAATCGCCACGCCGCAGCGCGGGCCATTGCCCGCTTCAAACACCCCCAACGCAAGGTTGTTGAGCGGGAAATCCCCCAGCGGGTCATTCGCGCTGTCCACCCAAGAGCGTATCAGACCTATGGCATTGCTCCGCGTCACAGCGTTACTTGCGCCCCGGCGTGCCGTCGAATTTCTTTTCCAGACTGTCCCAGCAGTCGATATAATCGTCCTGAAGCGGGGCTTCGGTCACGGCAAAGCGTGTCAGGTGCTGCGGGAAGCGGGTTTCGAACATGAAGGACATGGTGTTGTCCAGCTTGTCCGGGCCTAGATTGGCGTTCGAGGCTTTCTCAAACGCGTCGCGGTCGGGGCCGTGGGGCAGCATCATGTTATGCAGGCTCATCCCGCCGGGGACGAAACCTTGGGGCTTTGCGTCATACTGCCCATAGATGTTGCCCATCAGTTCCGACATGATGTTCTTGTGATACCATGGCGGGCGGAAGGTGTTTTCCGCCACCATCCAACGCTCGCGGAACAGCACGAAGTCGATATTGGCGGTGCCCGGCACGCCCGAGGGCGCGGTCAGCACGGTGAAAATGCTGGGGTCGGGGTGGTCGAACAGGATCGCGCCGACAGGGCAGTAGGTGCACAAATCATACTTGTAGGGCGCGTAATTGCCGTGCCACGCGACCACGTCCAGCGGGCTTTGCGCGATCTGGGTTTCGTGGAATTGGCCGCACCATTTGATCGTCAGGGTCGAGGGGGTTTCGCGGTCCTCGAAGGCTGCGACAGGGGCTTTGAAATCGCGTGGGTTGGCCATGCAATTTGCGCCGATCGGGCCGCGCGCGGGCATCTCGAATTTTTGGCCGTAATTTTCGCAGACAAAGCCACGGCAGGGGCCGTCGAGCACCTCTACCCGATACACCAGCCCGCGGGGGATAATGGCGATTTCCTTGGGTTCAATGTCGATCATCCCAAGCTCTGTGCAGAACCGCAAACGCCCTTCCTGCGGCACGACCAGCAACTCGCTGTCGGCTGAATAGAAATAAGCGTCCTTCATCGACTCGGTCACGAGGTAGATATGGCTCGCCATGCCCACCTGGGTGTTCACATCCCCCGCAGTGGTCATGGTGCGCATGCCGGTCAGCCATGTCAGAGGCTGGTCAGCATGTGGCACCGGGTTCCAGCGATACTGGCCGAGGGAAATGACATCCGGGTCCACGCAAGGCGCGGATTTCCAATAGGGCAGGTCTATTTTCACATAGCGCGCCGAATGTTTGACGCTTGGACGAATACGATACGTCCATGTCCGTTCGGGCGGGTTGGCGGTGAACGCTGTGCCGGATAGTTGTTCGCCATACAGGCCATAGTCGCATTTCTGCGGGCTGTTCATGCCCTGCGGCAGGGCACCGGGCAGGGCCTCTGTCTCGAAATCATTTCCCCAGCCGGGCATATAGCCTTCATGCGGGCCAGTGTGGGACGGCGCGCGCACCATGCCTTGCGGCAGATCGTGACGGGTCATGGCAACTCTCCGTTTGCGTGCAGCCCTGTTATTCGTTGCAAATGCAACTATGTCAAGGCTATCGTAAGGCGTAAATACACCTTATAAGGCTTGACCATGCGCGACACGCCCCGCCCCGACTTCGATCTGGATGCCTTCATGCCCTACCTGCTGAACCAAGCGGCAGAGCATGTCAGCTTGGGCTTTGCCGCGACCTACAAGGCGGATTATGGCCTGACGCGGACGCAATGGCGGGTGATGGCCAATCTGGGCCGCTTCGGCGCGATGAATGCAGCCGAGATTTGTCGCATCAGCCATATCGAGAAAACGCGCGTCTCTCGGGCGGTGGCACAGTTGGAAGCAGAGGGCTATCTGACCCGCGCTCGCGCCTCGGATGACCGTCGGCGCGAGGATCTGGCCCTGACAGAGGCGGGGCGCGCGGTATTCGTGGCCTTGGGCGCGCGCGGGATGGCCTATCAGGCGGATATGGCCGCGCGGATCGGGCCAGAGCGGTTCGCGGCGCTGGAGGAAGGGTTGCGCGCGCTGATTGCGGCTTATGGCACATCTGCGGATGATTGACCGAGGCCCAGCGGCACAGGCATAAGCGCGTCCATGCGCTTGCCGATTGACGACATCCTGACAGACCTGAAAGCCGCGCTGGCCCAACATGGCCGCGCAGTGCTGCAAGCGCCGCCGGGTGCTGGCAAGACCACGCGCGCGCCCTTGGCGCTGCTGGACCAGATTGTAGGCCGAATTGTCATGTTGGAGCCGCGCCGCATCGCGGCCCGCGCCGCTGCCGAACAGATGGCGCGCCTGCTGGGCGAAGAGGTCGGCGCAACCGTTGGCTACCGCATTCGGGGCGAGGCGGTGGTGTCGCGTGCCACCCGGATAGAGGTCGTGACCGAAGGCATCCTGACGCGGATGTTGCAATCGGACCCTGAATTGATCGGCGTGGGGGCGGTGATCTTTGATGAATTCCACGAGCGGTCGCTGAATGCCGATCTGGGCCTGGCGCTGTGTTACGAGGTGCGCGCAGCACTTCGCCCCGATCTCGCGCTTTTGGTCATGTCGGCGACATTGGACGCTGCCCCGGTCGCGGCGCTGCTGGACGATGCCCCCATCCTGACTGCTGAAGGCCGCGCTTTCCCGGTCGAAACCCGCTGGCTGGACCGACCCCGCCGTAAGGAAGAGCGGTTTGAAAGCGCCGCCGCCGCTTTGGTGCTGGACGCGGCATCGCAGACCGAGGGTGCTATTCTGGTGTTCCTGCCCGGCGAGGGGGAAATCCGCCGCGTGGCCGCCTTGCTGGAGGGGCGTATTCCAAGGGCCACGATCCGCCCGCTTTACGGGGCTTTGCCCATGGCGGCCCAACGCGCGGCGATTGCGCCCAACGCGAGTGCCCGCAAGATTGTGCTGGCGACCGCGATCGCGGAAACCTCGCTGACCATTGAAGATGTGCGCGTCGTGGTCGATTGCGGTTTGGCGCGGCGCGCGCGGTTCGACCCCGGAGCGGGTATGTCGCGGCTTGTCACCGAACGTGTGACGCGGGCAGAGGCGACGCAACGCGCAGGCCGCGCGGGACGTGTCGCTGAAGGGGTGTGTTTCCGGATGTGGGCGCGGGCCGAAGACGGGGCGCTCTCCGCCTTTGCCCCGCCAGAGATAGAGCGCGCCGATCTTGCCGGGTGGGTTTTGGAGCTCGCGGCATGGGGCGGGGATGATCTGCGCTTCCTGGCCCCGCCACCAGAGGGCGCGCTGGCAGAGGCCCGCGCGCTTTTGGCCGATCTGGGGGCGCTCGACGGGGCGGGCCGCATTACCGCGC
>JAFGVZ010000175.1 GCA_016937725.1 Paracoccaceae bacterium
ACCAGCGTCATGGCCAACGTGACCTTTGCGAAAGAAGCCAAGCCTGGGCAAGACTTCTTCCCGCTGACCGTGCATTATCAGGAAAAATACTACGCAGCCGGCAAAGTGCCGGGCGGCTTCCTGAAGCGCGAAGCGCGCCCGTCCGACAAGGAAACCCTCACCTCGCGCCTGATCGACCGTCCGATCCGCCCGTTGTTCGTCGAGGGTTTCAAGAACGAAGTTCTGGTCATCTGCACCGTGCTCAGCCACGATTTGGTCAATGAGCCCGACGTGGTTGCGCTGATTGCCGCCTCTGCCGCGCTGACCATTTCCGGCGCGCCGTTCATGGGCCCGGTTGCCGCTGCGCGCGTCGGCTACGCCAATGGCGAATATGTGCTGAACCCCGAATGCCAAGACATGGAAAAACTGCGCGAGAACCCCGAGCAGCGCCTTGATCTGGTTGTCGCAGGCACCAAAGACGCCGTTATGATGGTCGAATCGGAAGCCTATGAGCTGTCCGAAGCTGAAATGCTGGGTGCCGTGAAATTCGCGCATGACAGCATCCAGCCCGTGATCGACCTGATTATTGATCTGGCCGAAGACGCCGCGAAAGAGCCGTTCGACTTTACCCCACCGGATTACTCGGACCTCTATGCCGCCGTGAAAGCAGCGGGTGAAACCCAGATGCGCGCCGCGTTCGCTCTGCGCGACAAGCAGGAACGTGTCGTCGCCATTGGCGCCGCGCGTGACGCGATCAAGGGCGCGCTGACAGAAGAACAACTGGCTGACAGCAACCTTGGGTCCGCGCTGAAAAAGTTGGAAGCGTCTATCCTCCGCGGTGCCGTGGTCGATGGTCAGCCCCGCGTTGACGGGCGCGACACCAAGACCGTGCGCCCCATCGTGGCCGAAACCAGCATTCTGCCGCGCACCCATGGGTCCAGCCTGTTCACCCGTGGCGAAACGCAGGCTTTGTGCGTGACCACGCTGGGCACGGGCGATGATGAGCAATTCATCGACGCGCTGACCGGCACCAGCAAGTCGAACTTCCTGCTGCATTACAACTTCCCCCCCTATTCGGTGGGCGAGGTTGGGCGCTTCGGCCCTCCGGGGCGTCGTGAAATCGGCCATGGCAAGCTGGCTTGGCGCGCCTTGCAGGCGGTTCTGCCGGCGGCGACCGACTTCCCCTATACAATCCGTCTGGTGTCCGAGATCACGGAATCCAACGGCTCGTCTTCGATGGCCACCGTCTGCGGCGGCTCGCTGTCGATGATGGATGCGGGCGTGCCGCTAAAAGCGCCGGTCGCCGGTGTGGCGATGGGCCTGATTCTGGAAGACGATGGCCGCTTCGCCGTTCTGACCGACATCTTGGGCGATGAAGACCACCTTGGCGACATGGATTTCAAGGTCGCAGGCACCGAAGCAGGCATCACCAGCTTGCAGATGGACATCAAGGTCGCGGGCATCACGTTCGAGATCATGGAGCAGGCACTGGCCCAAGCCAAAGATGCGCGGATGCACATCATGGGCGAAATGGCCAAGGCGCTGACCGCGCCGCAGGGCTTCAGCCAATACGCGCCCAAGATCGAAACCATGCAGGTGCCCACGGATAAAATCCGCGAAGTCATTGGCACGGGCGGCAAGGTCATCCGCGAAATCGTGGAAGTCTCTGGCGCGAAGGTCGACATCAACGATGACGGTGTCATCAAGATCGCATCAAATGACGCCGAGTCCATCAAGAAAGCCTATGACATGATCTATTCGATCGTGGCAGAGCCGGAGGTCGGCAAGATCTACACCGGCAAGGTCGTCAAACTGGTCGATTTCGGCGCCTTCGTAAACTTCTTCGGCAAGCGCGATGGTCTGGTGCATGTGTCCCAAATCGAAAGCCGTCGCCTGAACCATCCGTCGGATGTGCTGAAGGAAGGTCAGGAAGTGAAGGTTAAGCTTCTGGGCTTCGACGATCGCGGCAAGGTCCGTCTGGCCATGAAAATGGTCGATCAGGAAACCGGCGAAGAGATCGTTGCCGAACAGGCAGATTCGTAAGCTGAAAAAAGCCGAAGCGCAGGTCTGACTGAACCTGCGCTTCGGCAGTAATCTATTCCAGCACATAGGTCTTTTTCGAACGGATCGAACCGGTCGCATGACGCAAATCCCATCCTCTGCTCAGCCCGATGACTCTGCTTTTCCTGCCGAAGCCCGGCACGCGCTGGCCAAGCCGTCCTTTGCGCTGGATTACTCCATCTGCACCCTTGTCACACGGCAAGAGCAATATCGGCTGATGGTGGACAGTTTCAAAGCTCAGGGCTTCACTGCCTCACGCTGCGAATTTCTGTATATCGACAACACGGCGCATAATCAGGGCGATGGGTATCGCGGCCTTGGGCTGCTCTTATCGCAAGCGCGCGGGGCCCATGTGATCCTGTGCCATCAGGACGTTATCGCGCAGGACCCGATTTCCGATCTCGACGACCGCATTGCGGAGCTGAACGTCCGGGCACCGGATTGGGCGCTTGCAGGAAATGCGGGGGTAGATCGCAATCGTAAGAGGTTCTTTCGGATAACCGACCGGTATCGCTTCGATTTTCGAAGCGAAGGCCTGCCCGCGCAGGTGCATGCCCTTGACGAAAATTTCTTAGTCGTGCGTGCAGAAACCGGCCTGCGCCCCTCGTATGATCTGTCGGGCTTCCATCTTTACGGGACCGACATGTGTTTGCAGGCAGCCTTTCGCGGTAATACAGCTTGGGTGATCGACTACCATCTCGAACATACCGGCCGCGGGGCATTTGGGCTTGATCTGATCCAGTCCATTGACGCCTTCGAAGCCAAGTATCGGCGCGTCATGTCCTCAAGCGTGCAACGCACAAATACAACTACACTTGGTATAGGGCGGCGCAGCTTCCTTGCTGCTTTGCACCGACAGAAGCAGGTCCGGCTGGCAACGGGCAAGACAGGCAAAAGTTGGCTCCGCAATGTTTCCGACTGGTTCGAGAATATCCCATTGAACTTGCGCGAAGCGCGCAAGGGGCCGAATTATGTTCTAGACGGGAACAACTATCGCATCCCTCCGAACACCGCCTATCTGGCGCGCAAGGCACTTAGACGAGGCGTATATGAGCGTCCAGAAAGAGACGCCGTGCAAAGATTCCTGCCCCGCGATTGCCCGGTGATTGAGCTTGGCGGCTCTTTTGGGATTGTCAGCAACGTCATTCGCAGGGTGCTGGACCCGGATCAGACGCTGGTCATCGTAGAAGCGATCCCAGAGCTTGCGGAAATCATCCGCCACAATATCGGTGGCAACGTTGCCGGCACCAATATTGTTTCGGCAGCGCTGGCCTATGGGGCAGACAGCATCTCTTTCGAAGTGACAGCGGGTGTCCACACATCTCGGGTGATTGTCGGCACCCCACAGGCCGACATGGCCCGCCAGATCACGGTGCCGGTCACCAGCCTCGCGCGGCTGCGTGACGCTTACGGCATCGGCGGTCGCTATACACTAGTCTGCGATATTGAAGGCGCGGAGTTCGATTTGCTCCTGCACGAGGCTGATGCGCTTGCGGCCTGCAACACGATCATAATGGAGTTGCACCCCGGAGAATACATGGCACGCGGGGCATCGGTGACACAGATGCTGACAATGCTGTCAGATTGCGGGTTCCATATCGTTCACCGCGCGGAAAACGTGATCGTCGCTCGTAACCAATCTCACGCATGACACGGGTTACGGTCATCACCGTAGCGTATAACAGCGCCAATGTGCTTCCCGGCATGCTGGGGTCCCTTCCCATAGGGGCCCCGGCTATCGTGGTCGACAACGCCTCTGGCGATGTGGCAACGCTGCGGGGTCTGGTTGGCCCGGTTGTGACCCTGCTGGAACAGCCTGAAAACATCGGCTTCGGGCGGGCCTGCAATGCGGGCGCGGCGCTTGCCAACACCGAATTTCTGCTGTTCCTGAACCCCGACGCACGGCTTATGCCCGATACGCTGACGCAGCTTGTTGCCGCCGCCGACCGCTACCCAGATGCCGTGGGCTTTAACCCGCGCTTTACCGATGATAGCGGCGCACCTGCCTTCAAGCGCACCTGCCACTTGTTGCCTCGGTCTGACTGGATGCCAAGGGGCCAACCGCCTGCCGATTGCGCGCTCCCCGTGTTGTCGGGTGCCGCGCTCTTCGTGCGCCGGGCAGATTTTGAAGCGGTGGGTGGCTTCGATCCCAACATCTTCCTGTTCTTCGAGGATGACGACCTGTCATTGCGCCTGCGCAAACGGGGCAAGCTGATGTTTATTCGGGATGCCTTAGTGCAGCACACGGGCGGCAATGCTTCGCATCCCAATCCGCGTGTCGACTGGTTGAAAGCATGGCATTTCGGGTATTCGCGGATTTATGCTTCGCGCAAGCATGGGCGCCGCTTTGCTTTTGCGAAAACGCTTGTTCGCGCCATTCCGCGCGCGCTTTCGCCACGGGTCTTGTTTTCGCAGTCTCATCGTGCAGAAAGCTGGGGCTATCTGAGTGGGATCGTGCATGCCCAGCTTGGCCGCCCAAATCCAGGAGATCGGTTATGAAATTCATGAAACGGCCACGCCGGTTGGCCCTTCTCTGGGTGTTGGAACGGTTTGGCGTCTCGACAGAGGTGTTTTACCCTTACGGCGTCGAAGTGCATGTGCCCAAGCATTCCGACCTGTCCATGCGTTACAATCTGGTGCGCAAACGCCCCTATGAGGTGGGCGAAGCGCGGATGATCCAGAGCTTCCTGAAGCCCGGCACACATGTGGTGGAACTGGGTGGCTGCGTAGGTGTCATTTCCGCGCTTATCCGGCATGTCATCGGTCCAGAGGCCCAGCATATCGTGGTCGAAGCTGACCCCGATCTGGCGCAAGTCTGCGGCGCGAATGCTGCGCGCGAAGCGCGGCCCGGTGCGATGACCCTTGTCAACGCGGCAGTCGATTATTCGGGCGCACAGACGGTGCGTTTTGCGGCCGGGCACAACGCCCATGTCGGCCATATTGCCGAAGATGGCGAAGATGGCCGCGATGTGCCGACCACCACGCTTGCCGCACTGATGCCACTTCTGCCGCTGGACGGGGAGGCGGCCCTTGTTTGCGACATAGAGGGTGCCGAATTAGCACTCTGCGCAACGGATACCGCTCATCTGGCGCGCTTCGGTCTGGTAATTCTGGAAACCCATCCAGATGTTTATCCCCGGAGCACAGAAGACCTAGCGCATATTCGCCAACGGTTTGATACTGCCGGATTCGAGGTGATTGACGAATACGAGCAAGTTATCGGCTTTCGCCGCCGCGCAATGTAAACGTGGTTCAGACTGGTCAGGCGTGCGTATTCAGGGCTGGTGGCTGATCCTTCTCTGCATTCATGCGGCCGACATCTTTATATGCGCCAAGATCTGGCATAGCGGAGGCGTCTGGCTGGTCCCGCGGATCACCATGCGTTTCGCGGAGATGTTGCAGCACGTTCACCTCAAAGGCGGGGGGTGGGCCGACCAGCCTGTTGCGTTTGTCTGCGACCGGCACGATGTCGCGCGTGGTCAGCAGATCGGCCCGGTTGCCGGCCTTGGCCTGTTGCACGGCGGTTTGTGTTAAGGTTGCGCTGACTGCTGGCGCAGTTCGCAGGGCCGAAGCCATGCCCATAGCCGATGGATCGCGCGGCTGCACAGAGATAGCTGTGCTGACAGAGACAGGCGGTAACAGTGACATTTGGCCCCCCGTTGCGACGGAAAACAACTCAAGTCACTTAGCGTAACCGATTCGGCTTAACAGGATGTTATGGCGCGCGCGAGGTTAGCCGCGCGCGCCAAACCTTAGCGCAGGATCGACCGGCCCGCATAGACCGCCGTCTCACCCAGAATTTCTTCAATACGGATCAGTTGGTTATACTTCGCCAAGCGGTCGGACCGGGCCAGCGATCCGGTTTTGATCTGCCCGCAATTCGTGGCAACGGACAAGTCTGCGATGGTCGCATCCTCGGTCTCGCCCGAGCGGTGCGACATGACGCAAGTCATGCGCGCGCGATGGGCCATGTCTACAGCGGCCAGCGTTTCTGTCAGGGTGCCGATCTGGTTCACCTTGACCAGCAGCGAGTTGCCGCAGCCTTTCTCGATCCCTTCGGCCAGCCGCACGGGGTTGGTCACGAACAAATCATCGCCCACAAGCTGCACACGGTCGCCCAAGCGGTCGGTCAGCAGCTTCCAGCCTTCCCAATCATCCTCGGCGCATCCGTCTTCAATGCTGATGATCGGGTAGTCGTCACAGAGTTTCGCCAGATATTCGACATTCTCGGCGGCACTCAGCGACAGGCCCTCGCCCACCATTTCATATTTGCCGCCCTTGAAATACTCAGTCGAGGCGCAGTCGAGCGCGAGGTAAATATCCTGCCCCGGCTTGTAACCCGCCTTTTCAATCGCTTTCAGAATGAAATCCAGCGCGTCACGGGTGCTGGACAGGTTGGGTGCAAAGCCGCCTTCATCGCCGATGCCGGTGGACAGGCCCGCTGCGTGCAGTTCCTTTTTCAGCGTGTGGAAGACTTCGGACCCCATACGCACCGCGTCACGAATGTTATCCGCGGCAACCGGCATGATCATGAATTCCTGAATGTCGATCGGGTTGTCGGCATGTTCACCACCATTGATGATGTTCATCATCGGCACGGGCAAAGTGCGGGCCGACGTGCCGCCCACGTAGCGAAACAGCGGCTGGCCGGTATATTCGGCGGCGGCTTTGGCCACGGCCATGGACACGCCCAGAATGGCATTCGCGCCCAAGCGGCCCTTATTGGGGGTGCCGTCCAGTTCCATCATGGCGGCGTCAATGGCAACCTGTTCGGTGGCGTCAAATCCCACCAATGCTTCGGCCAGTTCACCATTCACGGCGGCAACCGCTTCCAGCACGCCCTTGCCCATATAGCGCGACGTGTCACCATCGCGGCGCTCGACCGCCTCATGCGCACCGGTCGAGGCACCCGAAGGCACTGCGGCGCGGCCCATCGTGCCATCTTCCAGAATAACATCCACCTCGACCGTCGGGTTACCCCGGCTGTCCAGAATTTCGCGGCCGATAATGTCGATGATCGTGCTCATGGGCGCAGTCCCTCTGCTAATTGGTTGCGCTTGCTATACCTGCCCAACGCGCGCAAGGGAAGGCCGCCGCGTCTCTCGCCATAGGGTGAACAGGCCAGCGGCAACGATGATGGCGGCCCCCAGATAGGTCAGCCCATCGGGGCGCTCGCCAAATACCGAAAGCGCTACGATTAGCGCGAACACCATGCGCGTGTAACGAAACGGCGTCACAACGGCAATTTCACCCACGCGCATGGCCGCAACCACCGTGTAATAGGCCGCAACCCCAATGACCAGCGTGCACAGCAAAAGGCCCCATTGAGCGGTGTCGGGCGTCACTAGGGTGCTGCCCATGACCCACATCATCAGCGCACCGGTCGGGGCCATCAGGCCAAACGCCCAAGCCGACATTTGAAATCCGGATATCCGCGCAGGTGCGGCGCGGGTGGCGAGATCGCGGGTGGCCAAGCCGAGAACACCTATCACCGCCCAGAGCGAGGCGGGTTCAAACCCCGTCATACCCGGCCGCACGATCAAAAGCACGCCGAACAGCCCGGCCAGAATGGCCGACCAGCGCCGCCACCCCACCTGAGCACCCAGAAACAGCGCCGCGCCCAAGGTCACGATCAAGGGCGTTGCTTGCAAGATAGCAGAGGCGGTGGACAGGCTGGCCAGCACGAAGCCCAGCACAAAGCCGACCGTGCCGACAACCTCTCCAATATTGCGGATGATCATGGCGCGGCTTGCCATATCGGCAGAGAACAGCGCCTGCCCTTTGCGCTTGGCCAAGGCGGCAAAGACCACCGCACCACCTGCGCCCAGCATAACAAGGATCTGGCCGATTGGGATGGTCCCGGCCAGAAGCTTGATGAACATGTCTTCCAGCGCGAAGCCAGCCATGGCGAGGGTCATTAAGATTGCACCGCGCAGATTGTCGGACATGGCGTGGTCTTTCACAGGTTAACTTTACCTCACCGCTACACAAGGCAAACGGCCATGAAAAGCAAAAAGCGCGCCCGGCTGGGGCGCGCTTTCAGTTTCAATTCGGTCAACCCTTAGTCCTGCTTGGCGGCCCGCTTGATCGGCGCCCAAAGCTGCTTGTTGGTCAGATACAGCAAGGCTGCCAGCACCGACAGGAAGATGACACCGACAAAACCGGCCTGTTTGCGTTCGACCATCTTGGGTTCTGCGGTCCACATCAGGAAGGCGGCAACGTCCTGCGCTTGCTGTTCTGCTGTTGCGGGCGTGCCATCGGCATAGTCAATCCCGTCATCATACAGGACCGGAGCCATAGACACCCAGCTTGCCGACGCGGTGTTGTAGTAGAACATTGACCCGGCTTCGAACTTTTCTTCGCCGTTAAAGCCATTCACGAAAGAAGCGATGTATTCCGCACCGCCCATACCGTTCATCAGCTGGTTGATGCCCAGACCGTAAGGACCAGAGAAGCCGACGCGCGATTTGGCCATCAAGCTCAGATCAGGCGCACCTTCAAACTGTGATTCCGGGAAATGATCCGGGCTACCGGCCACGCGGTAGTCACGCAGTTCGGGGTCCCAGATTTCATAGAGTTCCGCATAGGCACGCATCTGGTCGTCGGGCAGTTCGGGGCCGTGGTCGTCGCTCAGGTTGCGGAAAGCAACCTTTTCCAGACCGTGGCACGAGGCGCAGACCTCGGTGAACACCTGCAAACCGCGCTGAAGTTGGTTGCGGTCATAGGTGCCGAACGGGCCTTCGAACGAGAAGGCGTAGTCAATGATTTCGCCCTTCTCCCCGGCCGCGAAGGCCGGAGAGGTCGCAAGCAATACAGCCGTGACTGCGGAAGCGGCGAGTTTCTTAAACATGATATCTCTCCAATTTCCGTCAGTTACTCAGCCGGGACCGGCTCGGGGGCCGGGCCAGAGCCGCCGGATTTCTTCTTAAGCGACGCTTTGAAGTCTTCCTCGATCGTGGCGGGCTGCGGCAGCGGCTTCTCGATCACGCCCAAGATAGGCAGGATGACCAAGAAATACCCGAACCAATAGGCCGTCCCGATCAGCGCGATGGTGCTGTAGATG
>JAFGVZ010000176.1 GCA_016937725.1 Paracoccaceae bacterium
CCTGCACATCATGCTGCGTTTCGATCTGGAACGCGCGCTGATTTCGGGCGCGCTTGCACCCGCTGATCTGGAAGAGGCTTGGAACACCCGCTTCGAGGCTGATTTCGGCTACAAGGTCGACCGCCCCGCAAACGGTGTGCTGCAAGATGTGCATTGGTCGGTGGGCCTGTTCGGGTATTTCCCGACTTACGCTTTGGGCAATATCTACGCTGCTTGTCTGGATGGGGCGATGCGCAAGGCAAGCCCGGATTTGGACGCGCAAATCGCGGTGGGCGATCTGTCTACCGCACTGGGTTGGCTGCGTGAAAACCTGCAATGTCATGGCGGGCTACGCCCCTCGGTTGCGACAATCACGCATGCCTGCAATGGCACACCACCGGATGAGACGCCGTTGCTGCATTACCTGGACGATAAATTCGCGGACATTTACTGTCTGTAACCCTGTTTGAAACCGACAGACCGGTGATCAACGACCGCGACGGTTTGCCCCCTCCCAGTGGCAGATCGTAGCCTGTGAGAGGCACGCTGACTGCTGATCAAAGAGGGGGGAACATGGCCCCACTTCACGAGTGTTCATACGACAAGATCCGATATTTCTGTGTCGCAATACTCAAAGATATCACCCGCCTTTGTCAGCCATATCTGTTCACGATGGGTGACTATATGCTCTAGCGCGCGGCGCAGTTGCCGAAGCCGATAAGGTTGCCCAACAAGATAAGGGTGAAGCGCGATCCCCATGACCAACGGTTGCGATTGCGCCTGCACCAGCATTTCATCGAAATTATCAATGATCATATCGGCAAATTGAGCCGCACCATCCTTGCGGGCAACGATAGAGGGAATGTCATTCACCTCTTGCGGGTAGGGAATGGCCAGCAGGCGACCTGTGCGCGTGCGCATCCAGACCGGTTGGTCATCCATGCACCAATTGAGAGTGTAGCCATACCCCGCCTCTGCCAACAGATCGGGGGTTATCGGGCTTTCCGCAATCCATGGTGACAACCAGCCTTTGGGCGGAATGCCCTCATATTCGGTAATCTTGGCACTCGCTTCGGCAATCAGTTCGGCCTCGTCCTTGGGCGACAGGATGCTCTGGCGTTCCGAATTGGTGCGCCCATGCCCCAGCACTTCGTCACCGCGCGCGCGATACGCCGCCATCAGGTCCGGGGCATAATCATACATCGCGCTGTTGGCCAGAACGCTGACCGGCATGTTCAGCCTGTCGAACATGTCCAGCATGCGCCAAGCGCCAACGCGATTTCCATAGTCGCGCCACGCATAATTGAGCACGTCGGGTTGTGGACCACCCGGCGCAAGTTCGGCCCCCAGCCCTTCGCCAAAGGCAAAATGCTCCAGATTAAGCCCGATATAAACGGCCAGACGCGCGCCATTCGGCCAAGTGTAATCTGGGCGATGCGTGATTGGAACGTAATCGTAGCGGTTATGCTCAGGCAGTTTGCTCACAGCGCGGCCTCTGCCAGCCCTGCTTTCGCAAGCAATATTTCGGCACTGTCATTCCAGACATCGGTGCGGACCAATTTGCCGTCGCGAACAATAAACTTGTCCATGTAGCGGTTTGTCTCGAAGGCTGTGCCATCGTGCCATTCGCCATATAGATAGCCTGTATTGTAAACATGCACATCGCCCGTGGCCTCATCAAGCGCGGCATCCGTGCGCAAGAAACGCTTTTTGACCCAAGCATACCGCTTGGCGTTGAACGCAGCGCTTTCCGCCGGGCCAGCAAACATCCGCCCGCCCGTGAAGACCAGTTCGAAATCTGGGCTCAGGAAGGCAGAGGCTCCGACTGGATCGGGGATCATCGACAATTGAAGATAGGTTTCCACAATCGCTTTCGCCTTGGAAAGCGGGTCCGTCATCTGGTCCATCATGCGTCCTTTCTAGTGGGTTGGCTGGGGATGCGCCGTGCAGGTCGCATGGCAAAAACTGCGGACAAGAATCCCTGCCGCATCGGTCAAAAGCCGGATGTCGTGGTTTGCCGCATCGAGCCGCTCTGCGGTTTCTTGCGCGGCGCGATGCAGCGCGGCCTCGTCCAGCGTCAGAACCTTGTTTTCGGCAAAGACGATACGGCCCGCGATCATGACTTCGCGTAAGGCCGCGCCATTTTCGCTGAATACGATCTGGGACAGGACATCGCGCAACGGGACATAATGGCAATAGGCGCGATCCAGAAACAGCAGATCCGCCGCCCAGCCCTTTGAAATACGCCCGATACGGTCAAACCCCAGAATGCGCGCGCTGCCTTCGGTTGCCATTTTGAACGCTTCACGTGCGCTGACCCACATATCCGGCGCGGCGTGCACCCGCGACAAGCCCGCCGTCAGACGCATCGCTTCAAACATGTTCTGGGTGTCGGATGTGTTGGCGGCATCAGTGCCGACCCCGATAGCAAGCCCCGCATCAACCAGCGCCCTGACCGGAGCAATGCCAGACCCAAGCCGAAGGTTGCTGAGCGGATTATGAACAACGCCGCCGCCTGTTTGCGCCAGCAGCGCGGCCTCTGCTTGGTCGAGCCAGACACCATGTGCACCGCTGAACCGTGGCGACAGCAGGCCAAGTGCGCCCAGATGCGACGTTAGTGTCGTGCCGTAGCGTTGCTGTGCGGCAACCTGCTGCATCCGCGTTTCGGCCAAATGGGTTTGCAGGGGAATGCCTCGTCTTGCTGAAAGGTCAGCACAAGCGCCAAGAAATTCATCAGAGCAATGCAGCGGGATCGCAGGGCCTATGCCGGGGCGCACATGATCGTTGGGAACGGGCCAGCTTGCAAACGCGTCTTCACAATCAGCCAGCGTTTGCGTCCAAGGCAGCAGCGTCATTGCGCCAAGCACACGCCGCATGTCATCTGGCAGGGCTGCAAGCAAGCCGGGCAAGGCCTGATATATGGTGCGATCTGCAATCATCGGTGCCACGACTGCACGCATACCCGCATTGAAATAGGCTTGCGCGACAGCGTGCAGACCCGCCACCGACGGGCCAGGCAGTTCCACGCTCAGATCAAAGCAGGCGGTGCATCCTTTGCGGATCATCTCTGCCGCAGACAATTGGGCGCTTAAGCGCAGATCATCGACTGTGCGCTTGCCGTTCAGCGCCGGGGCACCCGCCAGGAACTGTTCTAATGTTGCATCTTGCGCGACACCGCCCCGCCCCAGCGCGCCATGCGAATGCGTATGGCCATTGACCAAACCGGGAATAATGATGCGACCCGTCGCATCCATTACGGGTAGATCATCCGGCCCATCACCGTGGATTATGTCGAAAATCAACCCATCCTGCACCAGAAGGGTGACATGCTCGAAATGGTCATTCTCGACCAGAACAAGACCACCACGGATAAGGGTCGTCAGTGCGGAGGGCATTCGGGCAAACCGGATTTGGGGGAAAGTTGGCGCGCCGAAAAGAACCTTATCCTCTCGGCGCGCGGTTCCATGTTACTCGCTGATCTGGACCACGAAGCTACGCTCATCGACTGGCGGCAAGAAGCTGCGATCAAAGATTTCAGTGGCTTCCGGCAAGCGCTCAAGATCGTAGCCCTGCGCAACAATGGCGATGGACCGCGTCAGTCGCTCATCAACCAGATCACCCATCCCGATCTCTTCGGTTTCTGGCGCGTTCATCAGGTTGGTCAGGGCGAAATTCAGGCGGGCGCGTTCATTGTCACGGTCGACAAGGTTATCGAATGCCATGATCGCATCCATCGCCGCATCCTGATCCACGGCCACTTCAAGAGTGGCGCGGTTCACGGCCCGCACAAGGCCAGCAACCGCTTCGGGATTGTCCGCCAACATAGCACGCGACACCATCAATCCGTTGGAGTACAGATCCATCCCATAATCTTCGAACTGAAACCAGTTGAAGTCTTCGGCCGGGTTCTGGCGGTTGGCGATCAGGTTGAACCAGCTTGTGATCGTGAAGACAAAAGCACCGTCAATATCACCGCGGATCAGCATGGGTTCTTGCAGGTTGGGGGCCATATTTTCTTGGGCGATGGTCGACATGTCGATCCCATTCAGCTCTGCAAAGACCGGAAACAGGCGCGTTGTCGGCGTGCCTTGCGCACCGCCCAGGGTCTTGCCCTCGAAATCGGCGGGCGTCTCGATACCGGCACTTTTCGGGGTAACAATCGCAAAGGGCGGTCGGTTCCAAAGCTGATAGACCATCACGGGCGCTTCGCCGGGGCGCTGCGCTGCGTTCTGGATAATCGCGTTGATGTCGCCAAAGCCCGCGTCATAAGCTCCGCCCATAATCCGCGTAACGGTGGCTGCCGATCCCTCACCTTGGTCAATGGTCACGTTCAGACCTTCTTCGGCAAAGTAGCCCTTGCTTAGCGCAAGAAGGAAGGGCGCGTCAGATCCTTGGGTTTTCCAACCCAGCGTGAACCGGATGTCCGTCGCATGTGCCAGTGCGGGGACAAGAGCCGTCAGTACAGCGAAGCTAGTCGCTTTCAGTAACGTTTTCATGCGTCTGTTCCTTGTGCGAGTGAAAGTTGATTCGAGGGTCGCCGCACGATCAGGTGACAGCGATATCTTTGCCGCGCGTGGCCCAGCCGGTGACACGCGCTTCAAGAAACGAGAAAAAGGCGTAGAGCGCCACGCCCATAAGGGCGAGGATGAACAAGCCCGCGAACACCAATGAGACTTGGAAGTTCGACGACGCTGTCATCATCACATTGCCAATGCCGCGGTTCGACGCGACGGTTTCCGACAGCACGGCTCCCACGAAGGACAACGTGATCGCCACTTTCAACGAAGCGAAGAAATAGGGCATCGTGCGCGGCAGCCCGACATTCCAGAGAACTTCGCGCGTCGATGCGCCGAGCGTTTTAAGCACATCTTCCAAGTCCGGTTCGGTGGTGGCCAAGCCGGTTGCGATATTCACCACGATGGGAAAGACGCAAATGATCATTGCTGTCAGAATGGCAGGGGTCGTGCCAGAGCCGAACCACAGGACCAGAATGGGAACGACCGCCACTTTGGGGATAGATGAGAAACCGACCAGCAAGGGGTAGGCGACACCATAGGCCACACGCGATGTGCCAATCAGAACACCAATTGACACGCCGATGATCACGCCAAGAGCAAAGCCGGTAAGCGTGGCGTAGAGGGTTTGCAGGATATGGGGCCACAGGACAGGAAACCTTGTCCAGAGCGTGACAGCAATTTCCGAGGGGCGCGGCAGGATCAGATCAGAAACTTGCAGCATGATGCATAGAACTTCCCACATCAGGAAGAATCCCACGATCAGTGACAAGGACATGATCCTGATTTTTACATTGTCTTTCATGCGCATAACTCTCCTTGAACAGGGACGGGCCTATTTGCGAACCTGTGCGATCAATTCGCGCAAACCTTGCGTCATCTCGACGAAGTCGGGGGTGTAGATCACGCCAATGTCGCGCGGTTGCGGCAGCATGACAGCCTTGTCAGAGATGATGCGTCCGGGCCGCGCGCTCATCACGCAAATGCGGCGGGCCAGAAACCCTGCCTCGCGCAGATCATGGGTGACAAGCAGAACTGTCGGCTTGCGGTCCAGATACAGGTCCTGCAACGTTTGCCACAATTCCTCACGGGTAAACTGGTCCAAAGCCCCGAATGGTTCGTCCAGCAACAGCAGATCCGGATCATGGATCAGCGCGCGGCACAGGTTGGCGCGTTGCAACATGCCGCCCGACAATTGCCATGGAAAGTGGTTGGCGAAGTCGCGCAGCCCCACTTGTTCCAGAAGCGCGTGGACGCGGTCACGATAGGCACCCTTTCGGTCGCGCTGAAAACTGCGCTTGAACGGCTCCACAATCTTGAGTGGCAGCATCACATTTTTTTCGATCGTCAACCAAGGCAGCATGGTGGGGTTTTGAAACGCCATGCCAATGCGCATTTCCTTGGCGGCCGCATCGCGCCCGCCAAGCAAGACCTGTCCTGATGACGGCTTTATCAGGTTGCTGACAAGCCGCAGAATGGTCGATTTTCCGCAGCCGGACGGGCCGACCAAGGCAAGGAAGTCACCCCGCTCCATGCGGAGTGTCGTTGGTGTCAGGGCTGTGACCGCTGCATCGCCCGATCCGAAAACGACCGAAGCCTCGTGCAATTCAATTGCGGGGCGCGGGTGAACCGGTTGCGGATATGCCGCAGATGCCATGTTGGTAACTGCCTTTGTTGTGTGTGAGATGCTCAATGCTTTGTTCATGCAGTCAGCAAACGACACTCCGACGCCTTGAGCAGCCCCTTAAGTAAGAAGATTATGAATTATTTTTTGATTGCTCGTTTTTTGCGCAGCCTTACTGCATCCGCGCAGGCAAAACTGGCGTATTTTTAACCAATGCGCGCCCTGGCCGCGCGACCAAAGCCGCGCGGTCCCACTGACTAACGTTCGATTCGTCAGCTTTTCGACAGGTCTGCGTCCAGCGCATTCATGACGAATGCAATCGCATGGCGGCGCCGTTCAGCCCGCCATTCCGGGCTCAGAAGATTGACGCCGAAAATCGCGCTGAACGTGTGGCCATTGTTCAGGTGATGCGCACTTAACGCGACGATGGTCACATAAAGTTGCAAGGGATCGTAGCTTCGGGCAAATACGCCTTCGGCATGGCCTTGCTGCACGATCTTGGTGATCGCATCGATCAGAGGTTGAGAACTGGCACGCACGGCATCGGTCTGGACAATGTAACGGCCTTCCAGCAGGTTTTCGTTGCGCGCGAGATTCACGAAAAGCGGATTGCTGTCGAAGAAATCGAAGGTAAACCCAACCAAGCGTTCCATCGCCGCGCGGGGCGGCAAGCGTTCTAGTTCTAGTTGCCGTTCTTGTGCCCGAATATCGGTAAAGATGTGTTCCAGCGCGGCAATATACAGTTTTTCCTTGTTGCCGAAGTAATGATACAAAAGCCGCGCGTTGCAGCCCACGGCTTTGGTAATTCTGTCCACACGCGCGCCATGAAACCCGTGATCGGCAAATTCCGTCAATGCAGCGTCCATGAGCTGCGCGCGCGTGCGTTCTGGGTCACGGCTACGAGGAAATGACTTTCCGAGGGGCGCTGTCATGGAAAACTGTCCTGTCGCAATGGTCGAATTTTGATTGCGACAGTATCTATCCGAATCTTTCAGCCTTCACCACTGCAAGTGGAATTGTCGGCTCGCCAGAAAAATCAGCACAAACTCAGACGTCTTTATCCATAAGGTAAATGAACGTTTACTTATGGGAAGGCCCGCCCTAACCATTTGCCTGTGAGTTGCAAAGTCCGGCGGCGGTCGCGCAACGGATCTTGGCAACGCAGATGGAGTTAAACAGCATGGAGCCGATCCATTTCGGCACGGCAAACGCATCGTCCTCGATGTGCAAAGGCGCGGAAGACGTCATGTTCTGGTGTGGCCAGTGAATTGCGCCCTGACAACCCCTCACCCTCTTGCCACACAGGCCGGTCTGGATGTTTTGCACCAAGGCGGCACCGCGCCAGAGGCGCTGATCGCCGCCGGTGCCGTTTTAACAGTGGTCATGCCGCATTTCTGCGGGCTAGGCGGCGATGCGGTCTGGCTGATCGCGGATCGCCACGGTCGGCAGACCAGCTTCTTGGCGCTTGGCCAAGCCATTGACCGCCCGATGCCAAAGGGACCATTCCCTCAGCGTGGCCCCGGCTCTGTTCTGACCACGGCGGCCGTGGTAAGCGGCTGGCAGCACGCATTTTGCTACGCAAAAGACCAGCTTGGCGGCGCAAGCCGCTGGGACGATCTGCTGACACCAGCCATAGACCTCGCACAGGACGGGTTCGCCACGTCAAGATCACAGGCCTTCTGGGGAGAATACAGAGCACAGGAGGCTGCAACATGGCCCGGTTTCAGTGGATTGTTCTTTCACGCAGGCCAGCCACTTAAGGCAGGCCATCACTTTCGCCAAACCCAGCTTGCACAAAGCTTGCGCGAGGTTGCCGAAAACGGCGCTGGTGCCTTCTATACCGGTAAATTGTCGGCCCGTATCGTGGACGGGCTGCGCGCGGCAGGTGTTGTCATCAGCCCCGACGATCTGGAACACACCAGCACCCGTGAATGCGCACCGCTTCAGTTGCGTTATCATGGTCTGACACTTCTTGCCCCTCCCCCGCCGACCCAAGGGGTTACGACCCTGCAAATCATGGGAATCCTCGCGCAATTTGATCTCTCTTCGGTAGAGCCGGGTAGCGCAGACCACTTCCATATTTGTGTAGAGGCGACCAAGCGTGCGTTCTTGCAACGCAGACAACTGGGGGATACGCCAGAGGTGATGGCAAACATATCGCGCTGGTTGTCGTCGGATCGACTTGGCGCGCTCTATGCCGATATTTCGACTGAAACCGCAATGCCGTGGCCGGATAATTGGCAACATGGCGATACTGTTTTCCTCGGCGCGATCGATGAATACGGAAATGCTGCAAGCGTTTTGCAAAGCACCTATTTCGATTGGGGCAGCGGTGTCGTCGTCGGCGACACCGGGATCATCTGGCAAAACCGCGGGGCTGCCTTCAACAACAACCCGCGTCATCCAAATGCGTTTTCACCGGGCAAGCTTCCCTTCTACACATTAAACCCCGGCATCGCGCTTCAAGACGGCAGGCCCAAATTCGTCTACGGCACCCAAGGGGCCGACGGGCAGCCGCAGACCTTATCGATGCTCTTGACACGGTTGATAAATTTCGCGCAACCGGCACCAGACGCCTTGGCCGCCCCAAGGTTCTTGTTAGGGCGCACATTTTCGGATGTGCGCGACAGCTTGAAGCTGGAAGCTGATACGGCACCGGGCACAGTTGCAGAGCTTAAGCGGCGCGGACACGAAATTTGCTTGATCCCGGCTCAAAGCCCACTGGCGGGACAAGCTGGCGTCGTCACCCGACACGCAAACAGCACCTTTGCCAGCCATGATCCGCGCGAATAAATCTCGCAACGTTCCTTCCGCAGAGATGAAGACGCCGACCCGAGCGGTGAGCTACTCCCCGATGTTTGGACAGGATCTGGCGTGATTCAAGCTACTCTTTGCACCTGCTGATCGGGGTTGGTTGTTTCGTTTCGCGGCCAATAGATCACAGCGGGTGGTTTGCCGCCAAGGGCGGAATGAGGGCGCTTGTGGTTGTAGAACGCGATCCACTTTCTGACGCCAGCTTTGGCCTCTGATCCGGTCTCCCATCCGTGCAGATAAACGCAATCGTATTTCAGCGACCGCCATTGTCGTTCGACAAAGATATTGTCGAGGAACCGGCCTTTGCCGTCCATTGAGATGCGGATGCCGGATCGACGCAGGCGGTCGGTCCAAGCAAATGACGTGCATTGGCTGCCCTGATCCGTATGCATGATCTCGGGTGGGCTGAACTTGTGGATCGCTTCATTCAAGGCAACAAAACAGAACTCGGCTTCCAGCGTGTTTGAGATGCAACACGGTTGCGCCTTGGGAGCGGCCCGCCCCGACGGCTTTGCGATCGCTGACCTCCTGTTGGCCGAAGGCCGAGAGCTTTCACTTTGCGCGACAGATGACGCGCATTTCAGCGAACCGGATCATTTCGGCGGCTGGGTCATGGTGCGCGCGCCCGAAAACACGCCCAAAGCCTTGCTGGCAGCGCTAAAGACGGGCGGTTACTATTCGAGCCAAGGGCCAGAGTTGCGCGGCATCGCCTTGGAGGGCGACACGGTCAGGGTCGAAAGCTCGGCGGTGATTTCCGTCATCCTGCAAGGCAAAGGCTCTGCTGCGGTAGCGCTACACGGGCATTCCATAACCCGCAGCCACATAGCCCTTGGCCGCTTGGCAAACCACGACTGGTTTCGGGTGACGGTGATCGACGCCGCGGGGCGACACGCGTGGTCGAACCCGATTTCGCGCGATGCCTAAGATGCAGGCCCTTCGCGCGAAGGCCGCGCCAAGGGCGCTCTTGCGCGCCGGGCACCAAGCCTGCCCCCATGAGAGATTGTGATATTGCTGTTACAGCACCGTCTTAACACGATGGTCATGCACGCGATGGGCCAATCAGACACGACACTTGAAGGCGCCAGCGACAAAGGCTTGGCGCTGGCGGACATTGGCAAACGCTTTGGCGATACGACAGCGCTCGACGCCATTTCCTTGCAGCTTCCGGCGGGGAAATTCTCGGTTTTGCTGGGTCCGTCAGGCTGTGGAAAATCGACCTTGCTGCGGATCATCGCGGGTCTGGAAGCCCCTAGTGCGGGACGAATCTGGCTGGGACAAACCCGGATAGACGGGCTGCCACCCAAGGCGCGCGATTTGTCGATGGTGTTCCAATCCTACGCATTGTTCCCGCATCTGAACGTGGCCGAGAATATCTTGTTCGGCCTCTCCGTGCGGCGCACCCCAAAAGCCGAGCAGGCGGACCGTTTACACACAGTCGCCAGCATGATGGGGCTGGATCAGCTACTTGAGCGCAAACCTGCGCAATTGTCAGGCGGGCAACAGCAGCGCGTGGCATTGGCCCGCGCGGTCATCTCTGAGCGGCCCGTCTGCCTGATGGATGAACCACTGTCGAACCTTGACGCAAAACTGCGCGCGGAAATGCGCGGCGAAATCCGGGCGCTTCAGCAGCGCTTGGGGCTGACCATGGTCTATGTCACCCACGATCAGGTCGAGGCGATGACCATGGCCGATCAGATCGTGGTCATGAATGCAGGACGGATCGAACAGGTCGCCACGCCGCGTTTGCTCTACTCACAACCCGCATCCACGTTTGTCGCGGGGTTCATCGGGACACCACCCATGAACCTGCTTGCCCGAAGCGCCCTACCCGACATCCACGCGCCGGAAGGAACCGCGACCATCGGCATCCGGCCAGAGGATATGGCCTTGACCGGGCCGGGCCACCGCTTGCGCGCCCGCGTGCTGGGCGTGGAATATCTGGGGGCCGACCAGATTGTATCCTTGGCGGTGGCCGACGCGCGGGTATTGCTGCGCCTGTCGGGCCACGCGACGAAATTCGGCGAAGTGCAATCGCTCTCGCTGCCCTTGCAGGCGCTTCACTTCTTCGATGCGGCGGGCCATCGGCTTGCCACACCTGCCGACCCCACCCAGAGCCTTGATACGGAGAATCAGGATGCAACGCTCGCTTAAGTCTTTGCTTGCCACGACCGCCCTTTTGGGCGCGATGGCGCAGGCCGCCTCGGCTGTCGATCTGGAATTCTATTTCCCCGTCGCCGTTGGTGGCGACGCAGCCGCCACGATTGAAGCGCTGACCGCCGACTACATGGCGCAGAACCCGGATGTGACCATCAGCGCCATCTATACCGGCAGCTATGCCGACACGACCACCCGCGCCATCACGGCCGCGCGGGGCGGCAATGCGCCTCAGCTTGCGATCCTGCTGTCGGTCGACATGTTCGCCATGATCGACGAAGACATCGTGCTGCCTTGGGATGATTTCCTGACGCAGGAAGAAATCGACACATGGATCGGCGGTTTCTACCCGTCCTTCATGCGCAACAGCCAGACCGAGGGCAAGACCTGGGGCATTCCGTTCCAGCGCTCGACCCCGGTTCTGTATTGGAACAAGGACGCATTCGCCGCAGCCGGTCTGGACCC
>JAFGVZ010000177.1 GCA_016937725.1 Paracoccaceae bacterium
AGCGTCGTTGCGCGCCCGACCTCTGCGAGAAGCACATCCAAAGTGGGAACGTCATTGTCCCATTCGATCAGCGTCGGCAGGGGGCCAGTGCGCCCCAAGACCTTGGTGTAAAGCGCCCAAACCGGGTCGGCCACGGGCGCGCCGTGACTGTCGATCAGCAATAGGCCAGAGGGTAAGTCTTCCGTATCGTGCCCCGCCAGATGAATCTCGCCCACGGCATGTAGCGGAAAGGCGGCCAGATAGGCGCGTGCGTCGAACCGGTGATTCGTGGCGGACACGAAGACATTGTTCACATCCAGCAAAAGCCCGCATCCCGTGCGGCGCACGATCTCTGTCAGGAAATCGTTTTCCGACCATGTCGATGCCGCGAAGGTCACATAAGTGGCCGGGTTTTCCAGCAACATGCGACGCCCCAGATAGGTTTGCACCTGATCGATATGCGCACAGACCGTGGCAAGGGTTTCATCCGTATAGGGCAGGGGCAGAAGGTCGTTCAGCCATTCTGCGCCATGGCTGGACCATGCCAGATGCTCCGAGAAGCTTTCGGGTTGGTAGCGGTCCATCAGGCTGCGCAGACGCGCCAGATGGTTGGGGTTCAATCCGTCCGCGCTACCAATCGACAGCCCGACCCCGTGGATCGACAGGGCATGGTCGGCGCGCAACGTTGTCAGCATGGCATGTGGTGCGCCGCCGTCGCCCATAAAATTCTCGGCATGGACTTCCAGAAACCCGACAGCTCCGGGTTTGGCCATCAGGCCATGGAAGTGTTCTGGCTTGAAGCCCAGCCCGGCCTTTTGTGGCAGCGTTCGCATGTCAACTGTCCTTTGCAAAGACGGGGGGCGAGACCTGCGTCTCGCCCCCCAAAGAGCGATCAGGCTGGCGGCAGGTCGCGGTCCAGTGCTTCGAGCGAACCCATGCGCGCGGAGCCATCCGCCATTGCGGGCAATTCGATCTCTGCACAGGTGCCAGCGGCGACCAGCGTCCAAGCATTGCCTTGGTAGTCTACGGTCGAGCTGCCAGCGCAAGACGTGCCGGGGCCAGCGGCGCAGTCATTGGCACCGGCCAGCGACACGCCGAAGCATTTTTCCATATCGGCCGACTGGGCGCTGACATGGCCAGCCGACAGGGTCAGAGCGGTTGCAAGCGATGCGGCGAGCGGCAGGGCGAGGGTTTTGATCGTCATCTGTTGAACTCCAGTAGAAGGGTGCGTTTTTGCAATCCCACGAAGCGTTACGCGGACCCGCTCAACTCCGTTACAGCGCTCACGTCGACGTGATGTGGATGTGACAAAACTTTCCTGTCTGGTCTTTTGGCCGGGTTGTTATGTAACGTTTCGCCAGCCCAACCCGAACAGAGGTCCGAATGAGCGTGAACGACTTGGAAGGGCTGGAGGATTTGATGCGCGCGGCCAATCGCGGCGATATGGCCGCTTACCACAGGGTGCTTAGCGCGATCACGCCGCTCTTGCGCAAGGTCGTGCGCGCGCGGGGTATGGCTTTGGGGCGCGAGGGGTGTGAAGATGTGCTGCAAGATGTGCTTCTTGCAATCCACCGCAAGCGCCACACATGGAACGAAGATCAGCCGTTGCAGCCATGGCTATATGCCATTGCACGCCACAAAGTGGTTGATGCGTTTCGCGCGCGCGGGACGCGGGTGGAAGTGTCCATCGACGATTTCGCAGAAGGGTTGCCCGCCGCGTCTGGCCCGGACCCGACCGAGGGGCGCGATATGGAAAAGGTTCTCAGCAAGCTGGACCCACGAGAGGCTGATCTGGTGCGCGCTTTTGGTCTGAACGGCGAGACAACCGCCGAGACGGCAGCGCGGTTAAATATGTCGGAAGGGGCCGTGCGTGTCGCGTTGCATCGGGCGCTGAAATCCGTGGCGCGGCTGCGGGAAAGGATGATCGAATGAAAACCGACGACCTGATCGCGGCCCTCGCGGCCGATACGCTTCCGCAGCCAAAGGTCGCGTCGCAATTGCTGCGGGCACTGCCCGTGGCGACGGGGTTGTCGCTTCTGGCCTTGGCCGTATTCTGGGGCGTGCGGCCCGACCTGTTGGTGGCCTTGTCGTCTTATGCGGTGCTGAAAACGCTGGTGCCACTCGCGCTTGCGGCATTGGCTGGGGCCTTGGCGCTGGCGCAGGTGCACCCGGCGACACCGCAGAAGGCGCGCGGGGCGGTCTTGCTGGTAATGATCGCCCTCACGGTCACTGTGCTGATCGCAACGCTGATGCGCGACGGGCAGGGCGCGCTTGTCGCGGCCCTCTCGACACCGTCGGCACTGGTGTGCTTGTTGTCTATCCCGGTCTTGGCCACGCCGGTCTTGGCCGCTACGCTCTGGGCGCTGTCCTCTGGTGCGCCCATGCGTCCAAGGCTGACGGGCGCAGTTGCGGGACTTGTCGCAGGTGGCTTTGCCGCGTCGATCTATTCGCTTTACTGCGACAAGGATATGGTTCTGTTCGTGATCCCGGCCTATTCCACGGCAATCGCTGCCGTGGTGCTGGCCGGGGCCGTTATCGGCCCGCGCCTGTTGAGATGGTAGGCCCCTTGCGCCGCCTGTTCGGCATTGCCACCCTGCTGACGCGCAAGGCCCGGATCTGGCGCAAGAGTGTCGCGGCCCCCACGGTCGACAGGATGTCGCGCGTCATAGCCAGATCCGCGACAAGCCCGCGCAGAAACCCGCGTTTGGTGCTTTTGTAAGGGCTGGCGACCTTCGGCCAAGCAATAACCTGCAAGCGGGCGCCATGGTTCAGCCAGAGCGTGTTCATGCACACTTCCATACCAAAGCGCGGGAGCTGCTCTAGGACTTCAGGCGCGGGGGCAAGGGCGCGTCGCATAGCGCGCTCGCCCGACAGGTAATCCAAGCCCAGCCAATGCCACGGCGCGGGCGCGTTGCCGCGCAAGCTGATCGTGGCGTCTGCCCGATCATGGATAACAGGCAGCAAAAGCGCCTGCAAAGCGGTTGCGTCCAACCCTAGAAGGTCGCTGTCCAGAAACAGGATCACGTCGCCGCGTGCGGCGCGCAGACCGGCGGCAATGGCTGCCGATTTGCCCCTGTTCTGCGGCTGGCGGATCAGATGCACGCGGTCAAAATGCGCGACCTGTGCGGCCGTGTCATCGGACGAGGCGTCATCGACCACGATCACCTCATCCACCAAAGGATGGGCGCTGGCAACCGACAGGACAGCGGCGATGCGCGGCCCTTCGTTGAAGGCGGGAATAATACAACTGACGGTCAGAGCCATGCGCGCCTCCGCAAAAGCCAGATCGCTGCAAGGGCTGCGATCAGGATCAAGAAAAGCCATGTCCAGCGGCCAAGCCATGTTTCGATCTGCCGCCACGCATCCCCCGCATACCAGCCTAGCGCCATCAGCGCGGCGGTTTTGGGAAGCGAGGCAAGGGCGTTCCAGCCCAGAAAGGGCAGCACGGGCATACGCGCCATACCGGCTGCAACCAGCACCGGCGCACCCACAGAATGCGTCAGCTTGGCCAGCACAAGCGTCTTGCCGCCATGTTGGCCGAAATGGCGCGACAATTGCGCCGCTTGCGATGGGCCCAGACGCAGCCACCGCCGCCATGCCCGCGGCAAATTCGCCAAGCCGCGCCGACCAATTGCATAGTGAAGTAAATCGCCCGCCAGGTCGCCGGCAAACAGGATCGCGGCCAAGGGCCAAAGGGGCAGCAACCCTTCGCGGGCGAAAGCGGTTGAGACAACGGTCACAATCGGCCCCTCCACCACAGAAGCTGCTGCGACCAGCCAAAGCCCGTATTGGCCGATCAGCGGGGCCAGCGTATCAAGCGGGATCATGATGGGCTGTATCAAGCTGGGTGCCGCGCCACTCAAAGCCCTTGCGGGCATAGCAGGCTACCCAAAGCGCAGGCAGCATCAGGTCGCGCAAGGCCATGGCCAACAGGTCGCGCCAGCCTGAAGGCCAGCCAAAGGCCCGGCAAAGCGCCCATTCGGTGCCGAACCAGACAAGTAAAAGCACGAATACCCATGGCAAAGGCGCGATGCAGGCAAGCAACAGGGCAGGCGGAACACAGCCCAGCAGGATTTCTGCACCAAACATCACCGGGAAGCCGTCGCGTCGCACCCGCGACCAACGCAATTGGCGGTCCCAGACGGCGCGCGCGTGCCGTGTGCCAACGGGCTGGTCGAACATCTGGCGCGACAGGCGCACTTTTGCGCCGCGCTCGCGCACCAGCTTGGTAAACGTCACATCCTCTGCCAGTTTCCGGCCAAGGGCGCGCAAGCCGCCCGCTTCGTCCAGCCACGCTTTGCGCACCAAGAGCGTTTTGCCCTGTGCGTAGCCCTGCCCGAGGCTGTCGGCGGCAAGCTGCCAGCGGCCCTGAAAACTGTTCAGAAAAGCACATTCCACCGCGCCCCAAAGATTGCCGGGGCGGGTGCCGGCGGGCGGGCTGCTGACCAGCGCGCAATCCTTGTCCCAGACCGCGAACAGACGGTGCAGGTAATCGGGCGGCAACAGCAGATTCGCGTCGGCCATAACGACATATTCGCCCGTCGCGGCATCCCAACCTTTGGCAAGGTTGTTCAGCTTGGGGTTGGCGGTCAGATTCGTCTCGCCAATCATAAGGCGTGCAGGCACATCGGGATGGCGGGCAATCATCGCCTCGATCGCGGCGCAAGCCGGGTCATCGACCCGCGCGGCGCAAAAAATGATCTCGAATGCGGGCCAATCCAGAAAAAAGGTGCTTTCCAATGTTTCGCGGTCAAACGGGTCCAGCCCATGCACCGGGCGCAACACGGTCACGACAGGGCGGGTCGTGGGAACGACGGGTTTGGCTGGGCGTAGGCGCAGCGCTACTAGGCCAGCGCTGATCAGATGCAACAGCGTCAGAAGGCAGACGAGAAGGGCGGCAATCAAGGTCATGTCGTTTGCTCGACTTGGGTATGACACGGCAACCGACTGGGGCAAAAAGGCATCTGCGTTTCCGCTCGTTTGAACGCGCGCTTCGTCACGCACGCTCCTGCGCTTGTCACAGGATTATTACGTTTACATGACAGCGCCGCCAGTCGGTCGCCAGTCGGTCGCCAGTCGGTCGGTGGTCGCGTGGATCTAGAAATCCAGATCAGCGTAATGCGCGGGCGGTTGAAAGCCGGGGATCTGATCGGCCAGCAATGTGCGGAAGGCAGGGCGCGATTTGATCTTGGCATACCATTCATGCACCATGGCAGAGCGCTTCCAGTCCACATCGTTAATGTAGTCAAGGCTGGACAAATGTGCGGCGGCGGTGAAATCGGCGAGTGTCATCTCGTTTCCGGCCAGCCAACGGCGTTGGCCCAGCAACCAATCCATGTAATCCAGATGAAACTTGACCCGGGTGGACCCCGTCTTGATGCGCGCCGAATCCGGGTAGCCCTGCCCGCTGATCTTCTTGTTCACACGCTCGTAGACGAGGTTGGCGGTCACTTCGGAATGAAACTTGTCGTCAAACCATGTGCAAATGCGCCGCATTTCATAGCGTTCTTCGGCGGTTTTGGGCACCAAGGGCGGTGTCGGGATCACCTCGTCCAGATATTCGCAAATGGCCTGGCTTTCGGACATATGCACGCCGTTATAGCGCAGGATCGGCACCTTGCCCGCCGGGTTGCGGCGCATGAAATCTTGGCTTGGATCCCAATAGCGTTCTTCGACCAGTTCAACCTCTATACGCTTTTCAGCGAGCGTCAGGCGCACTTTGCGGCAGAAGGGCGACAACGGAACATGATACAAACGAGCCATGGAGGTGCAGGTGCCTTTTTATGCGGTCTGCTCTCTCTTGCCCTGCCAGCGGGGCAAGTTCAACCGCCCAGACAATCGGCGCGACCATCGCGCGCTATGGTGGCGGCCCCGTCCATGATCTGCGAAGTCCGGCGGGACAGAAACTCGGTCGGTTGTGCGGCATTGCGGGTTTTCGGGGCAGGCAGGACAGCGGCAAGGCGGGCGGCTTGCAAATCGGTCAGGTTGGCGGCCGAGGTGCCGAAATAGTGCTGCGCGGCGGCTTCGACCCCGAACACCCCTTCGTCAAATTCCGCAATGTTCAGGTAGACCTCTATGATGCGCGCTTTGGGCCAAGCGGTTTCCACGATCAGAGTAATGCCCGATTCCAGGGCCTTGCGGGTCCAGTCGCGGCCATGCCACAGAAATACATTCTTCACCGTCTGCTGGCTGATGGTTGAGGCGCCGCGTGTGGCTCCTTCCTCGATCACTTGTCGGATGGCTGACATGTCAAAGCCCCAATGACGGCAAAAATTCGCGTCCTCGGCGGCGACGGCAGAGCGCGCCATGACCGGGGCGATTTTATCCAGCGGCACCCAATCTTGGCTTATATCGCCCAAACGGCGGTATTCTTGCCACATGAACAGCCCGCCGGGCGGGGCGACAAAACGGTAAAGCAGCACCCACGCCACCAGCAAAAGAAGTATCGTCACGAAAAAGCGGATCACCCATTTGCGCAGGCGGCGCAAAGCGTTGGCGATGGCCATGAAAGCCCGGTGCGGCGCGCCCGTGCGGTAGGGTGTCTGCTTGGGTTTTGGCTTGGCGCGGGGCATGCGGTTTTAACACATGCCGCGCCCCACGCGGTCAAGAGGGGATTAGCCGTAGGCAACGCCCAAAAGCACGACCCCAAGCGCGATGCGGTAAACGACGTAGGGCGTGAAGCTGACCGACTGCAAGAGCCGCATCATCAGCGCAAGGGCGGCCAAGGCTGCGGCAAAGGCGATTATGGCGGCTATGGCGGCATCGCGCAGCAGCGCCCAATCAGCCTGCCCGACGACATCCAGCGACAGCAGCGCACCAGAGGCGAGGATGGTGGGAATCGACATGAGCATGGAGAGCTTGGCGGCATCATGGCGCGCATACCCCAAAGCCCGCGCCCCGGTAATGACAATGCCAGACCGCGAAGTGCCGGGGATAAGTGCGAGAACTTGCCAAAGCCCGAGGATGACCGCGTGGCGCAGGGTCCAGCCCGGCGCGGCGCGTGTTTCGGGCCCGCGTTTGTCGGCTATATAAAGGACAATGCCAAAGATGATCATCGCCCAGCCAATGACCGCGACACTGCGCATAAGGTCGATCCAGCCGGTCACTTGCAGCACAAGCCCAACCGCCATGACGGGAATGGTGGCGATGATCAGGCACAGCGCAAGGAAAGCTTCTGCACTGGCCAGTTGCCCGCGGGCTAGTTGGAGAGTGCCGCGCATCGCGCGTGCCACATCATCGCGGAAATACAGGCAGACTGCGAAAAGTGTGCCAACATGCACGGCAACATCCAGCGCCAAGCCTTGGTCTTGCGTGCCCAAAAGCTTGGGCAGCAAGATCAGATGGCCCGAGGACGAGACCGGCAAAAACTCTGTCACGCCCTGCACGAGCGCCAGAATGGCGAGATACAGCAATGTCATAGCGTGGCTATACTCCGTGCTCTGAAGGCTGCCAAGAAGTATCGCACGACCATATAGGTAATAAATGTTGCCATAAAAGCGACAAATTGCGCCCAGTTTCTGCAAGTGCAAAGAAATTTTTCTTCAATTTAGTCAGCATTACTGACTTTTCATTTCCAGAAAGCCTTTGTAAAAGGCCTTTCCGAACCTTGGAGGAATGACGATGGCCAAGCAACCGATGCTGCGTTTTGTGTCTGTTAGCAAGGAAATGCCCGAGAAACGCCCGCCCAACCTGCGGACCGAGGATTTCGGCGAGATTTATCGTGAGTATGCGACGGAAAAGGCCGCCGAACAGGCAGGCCGGTGCAGCCAGTGCGGCGTGCCCTATTGCCAATCGCATTGCCCGCTGCACAACAATATCCCCGATTGGCTGCGCCTGACCGCCGAAGGGCGCTTGCAGGAAGCTTATGAAATCAGCCAGGCGACCAACACCTTCCCAGAAATCTGCGGCCGCATCTGCCCGCAAGACCGCCTGTGCGAAGGCAATTGCGTGATCGAACAATCGGGCCACGGCACCGTCACCATCGGCGCGGTCGAGAAATACATCACCGACACGGCTTGGGAAGAAGGCTGGGTTCAGCCCATCACCCCCGCCGCCGAGCGCACCGAATCGGTTGCCATCATCGGTGCTGGCCCCGGTGGTCTGGCGGCGGCTGACGTGCTGCGCCGCGCGGGTGTTCAGGTCACGGTCTACGACCGCTATGACCGCGCGGGCGGCCTGCTGACCTATGGCATTCCCGGCTTCAAGCTGGAAAAGCCGGTTGTCATGCGCCGGATCGAGCAGCTTGAGAAAGCTGGCGTCGAATTCGTGCTGAACTGCAACGTGGGCGAAGATATCACCTTCGACGCTATTCGCGGCAAGCATGACGCCGTGCTGATCGCCACCGGCGTTTACAAGGCGCGCGACCTGAGCGTGCCGAATGCCAGCGCGCCGGGCGTGCTGCCCGCACTCGATTTCCTGACCGCGAGCAACCGCAAAAGCTTTGGCGACGACGTGCCGGAATTCGACAACGGCACGTTGGACGCGAAGGGCAAGCGAGTGGTGGTCATCGGCGGTGGCGACACGGCCATGGATTGCGTGCGCACCGCGGTGCGGCAGGGCGCGACCTCGGTCAAATGCCTCTATCGCCGTGACCGCGAAAACATGCCCGGCTCGCGCCGTGAAACCGCCAATGCAGAAGAAGAGGGCGTCGAATTCGTCTGGCTGACCGCGCCTTTGGGCTTTGTCACCGATGATGCGGGCGATCTGTCCGGCGTGCGGGTGCAGCAGATGCGCTTGGGCAAACCCGATGCCAGCGGCCGCCGCGCGCCGGAAGTGATTGAAGGCGCCGACTATACGGAACAAGCTGACATGGCGATCATGGCGCTCGGCTTCGAGCCGGAAGATATGCCCAAACTGTTCGCACAGCCCGAGCTAGCCGTTACCCGCTGGGGCACGATCAAGGCCCGCTTCAACACGCATGAAACCGAAATGCCCGGTGTCTGGGCCGTGGGCGACATCGTGCGCGGCGCTAGCTTGGTGGTCTGGGCCATCCGCGACGGGCGCGAAGCGGCGGATTCTATCCTGAATTACCTTTCGGCACCCGCGCAGGTTGCTGCCGAATAAGCCCCTCCGGGAAAGGAATTAGACATGACCAAGTATGACGAAGCCTGGGCCGCCCGCGAGGAAGCCAAGCGTGCCTATATGTCCGAGCACAGCCTCTATCGTGAAGAAGACGAGCATTCGTCTTGCGGTGTTGGGCTTGTGGTGTCGCTGGACGGCAAGCCCTCGCGCAAGGTAGTCGAGAACGGGATCGAGGCGCTTAAAGCCATCTGGCACCGCGGCGCGGTCGATGCCGACGGCAAAACCGGCGATGGCGCGGGCATTCATGTGCAGATCCCGGTATCGTTCTTCTACGACGCCATCCGCCGCACGGGCCACGAACCCGCGATGGATCAGCTTATGGCGGTGGGCCAAGTGTTCCTGCCGCGCACCGACTTCAACGCGCAGGAACGCTCGCGGACCATCGTGGAAACCGAAGTGCTGCGGATGGGATACACCATTTACGGTTGGCGCCATGTGCCGGTGAACGTG
Source organism: Paracoccaceae bacterium (assembly GCA_016937725.1). Taxonomy (GTDB): domain Bacteria; phylum Pseudomonadota; class Alphaproteobacteria; order Rhodobacterales; family Rhodobacteraceae; genus Roseinatronobacter. The sequence goes on from JAFGVZ010000177.1 coordinate 9,511, forward strand.
GCCTGTCTGGGTGAAAAGGCGAATGCGACGCGGCCAGAGATTGAACAGATTCTTATCCGGAACACCAAGGGCACGGATGAGGAAACGTTCGAGCGCGAATTGTATGTCATCCGCCGCCGGATTGAGAAAGCCATCACTGCCTCCGGGATTTCCGGTTTCTACATGTGTTCGCTGTCCTGCCGGTCGATCATCTACAAAGGCATGATGCTGGCCGAGCAAGTGGCCGAATTCTACCCCGACCTTGCGGATGAGAAGTTCGAGTCCGCTTTTGCGATCTACCACCAGCGCTATTCGACCAACACTTTCCCGCAATGGTGGCTGGCGCAGCCCTTCCGCATGTTGGCCCATAACGGCGAGATCAACACGCTGAAAGGCAACCTGAACTGGTTGAAAAGCCATGAGATTCGTATGGCGTCGGGTGCCTTTGGTGACATGGCTGAAGACATCAAACCCATCGTCGCCTCTGGCGCGTCGGATTCTGCTGCGCTCGATTCGGTGTTCGAAGTGCTGGTGCGCGCGGGCCGTAACGCCCCAATGGCGAAAACCATGCTGGTGCCCGAAGCTTGGTCCAAGACCGCCGTGGAAATGCCCGAAGCATGGCGCAATATGTATTCCTATTGCAATTCGGTCATGGAGCCGTGGGACGGCCCTGCAGCTTTGGCCATGACCGATGGTCGCTGGGTCTGTGCCGGTCTGGACCGCAACGGCCTGCGCCCGATGCGCTATGTCGTGACCGGCGACAACATGCTGATTGCCGGTTCGGAAATTGGTATGGTCGTGGTCGATGAATTGTCCGTTCGTGAGAAAGGCGCGCTTGGGCCGGGCCAGATGATCGCGGTCGATATGGCAGAGGGCAAGCTCTACCACGATGTCGAATTGAAGGACAAACTGGCTGCCGGCCAGCCCTTTGGTGACTGGAACGAAAAGATTGTCGAGCTGAATGACAAGTTGCGCGACATTCCCGAAACCCGCCAGATGGATGCTGCCGATCTGCGCCGCCGTCAGGTGGCTGCTGGCTATTCGATAGAAGAAATCGAGCAAGTTCTGGCCCCCATGGCCGAAGACGGCAAAGAAATGATCGCGTCCATGGGCGATGACACGCCGTCAGCGGTGCTGTCAAAGATCTACCGCCCGCTGTCGCATTTCTTCCGCCAGAACTTCAGTCAAGTGACGAACCCGGCCATCGACAGCTTGCGCGAATACCGCGTGATGAGCTTGAAGACCCGCTTCGGCAATTTGAAAAACGTGCTGGACGAGGAAAGCAGCCAGACCGAAATTCTGGTGCTGGACAGCCCTTTCGTGGCCAATGGCGAATTTGCTGAAATGGTGCGCGAATTTGGCGATCAGGTGTCGTTCATTGACTGCACCTTCCCGGCGGGCGGGGGCGAAGATGCTCTGCGCGACGGGTTGGAGCGTATCCGCGCAGAAGCCGAGGATGCCGTGCGCTCGGGCGCGGGCCATCTGGTGCTGACGGACGAACATCAGTGCGCCGACAAGGTCGCCATGCCCGTGATTCTGGCCACCAGTGCCGTGCATAGCTGGCTGACGCGCAAAGGGCTGCGGACCTTCTGTTCCATCAATGCGCGCTCTGCCGAATGTATCGACCCGCATTACTTTGCGGTCCTGATCGGATCGGGGGCGACGACCGTCAACGCTTATCTTGCGCAAGAAACCATTGCCGACCGCATCGACCGTGGCCTGCTTGACGGCCCGCTGATCGACGCGATGCGCCGCTACCGTGCCGCGATCGACTTGGGCCTGCTTAAGATCATGTCAAAGATGGGGATTTCGGTCATCTCGTCCTACCGTGGCGGGCTAAATTTCGAGGCTGTGGGGCTGAGCCGCGCCATGGTGGCGGAATATTTCCCCGGCATGCCCAGCCGGATTTCCGGCATCGGTTTGCTTGGGATCCAGATGAAGCTGGAAGAGGTGCACGCCAAGGGCTGGCGCGGTGGTCAAGATGTGTTGCCCATCGGTGGGTTCTACAAGGCGCGCCGCTCGGGCGAAAAGCATGCTTGGGAAGCGACCAACATGCACCTGCTGCAACAGGCCTGCAACAATTCCAGCTATGCGCTGTGGAAGCAGTATTCCAAGGCCACCTCGTCGCGCGACCCGATCCATCTGCGTGACCTGCTGGATATCAAACCCTTGGGCCGCGCCATCCCGCTGGAAGAGGTGGAATCGATCACCTCTATCCGCAAGCGGTTCGTGACGCCGGGCATGTCGCTGGGGGCGCTTTCGCCCGAAGCGCATATGACGCTGAACATCGCCATGAACCGCATCGGCGCGAAATCTGACAGCGGCGAGGGGGGCGAGGATCCGGCACACGCGCATCCGCTGCCCAATGGCGACAACCCCTGCGCCAAGATCAAGCAAGTCGCGTCGGGCCGCTTTGGTGTGACGGCGGAATACTTGAACGCTTGTGAAGAGCTGGAAATCAAGGTCGCGCAGGGTGCCAAACCCGGCGAAGGCGGCCAGCTTCCGGGCATGAAAGTGACCAAGCTGATCGCGCGCCTGCGCCATTCGACGCCGGGTGTGACGCTGATCTCGCCGCCGCCGCACCATGACATCTATTCGATCGAGGATCTGGCGCAACTGATCTACGACCTGAAGCAGATCAACCCGCGTGTGAAGGTCACGGTCAAGCTGGTGGCGCAATCGGGCGTGGGCACGATTGCGGCTGGTGTGGCCAAGGCCAAGGCCGATGTGATCCTGATATCGGGCCATAATGGCGGGACTGGGGCCAGCCCCGGCACGTCCATCAAATATGCGGGCCTGCCGTGGGAAATGGGCCTGACCGAAGCGCATCAGGTTCTGGCTATGAACAAGCTGCGCGACCGGATCACGCTGCGCACCGATGGCGGTTTGCGCACGGGCCGTGACATTGTCATGGCGGCGATGATGGGGGCCGAGGAATACGGCATCGGCACCGCCGCGCTGATCGCCATGGGCTGTATCATGGTGCGTCAGTGCCAGTCGAATACCTGCCCGGTTGGGGTCTGCACGCAAGATGAATCCTTGCGCGCCAAGTTCACCGGCAATGCCGACAAGGTGGTGAACCTGATCACCTTCTACGCGCAGGAAGTGCGGGAAATCTTGGCCGAGATCGGTGCGCGCTCACTTGATGAGGTGATCGGTCGCGCCGACCTGCTGACGCAGGTCAGCCGTGGGGCCGCGCATCTGGATGACCTGGACCTGAACCCGCTGCTGCTGACCGTGGATGGCGCGGACCAGATCCGCTACGACCGCGACAAGCCGCGCAACGCGGTGCCGGACACGCTGGATGCGGAGATTATCCGCGACGCGGCGCGCTTCTTCGAGGAAGGCGAGAAGATGCAATTGTCCTACGCGGTGGAAAACACCCACCGCACCGTGGGCACGCGCGCCTCCAGCCATATCGTGAAGCGGTTCGGCATGCGCAACAGCCTGCAACCCGACCATCTGACGGTCAAGCTGACCGGCAGCGCGGGGCAATCCTTGGGGGCGTTCGCCGCGCCGGGCCTGAAGATCGAAGTGTTCGGCGATGCGAATGACTATGTCGGCAAGGGTCTGTCGGGTGGTCTGATCGTCGTGCGCCCGCGCATGTCTTCGTCCTTGGTCACGCATGAGAACACGATCATCGGCAACACGGTGCTGTATGGCGCAACCGATGGCCATCTGTTCGCGGCAGGCCGCGCGGGCGAGCGTTTCGCGGTCCGGAACTCTGGCGCGAAGGTCGTGATCGAGGGCTGCGGGTCGAACGGCTGCGAATACATGACCGGCGGTGTGGCGGTCATCCTTGGCAGCATTGGCGCAAACTTTGGTGCGGGCATGACCGGGGGCATGGCTTACTTGTATGACCCGGCGGGTGAAACGGCGGACCTGATCAACATGGAATCGCTCGTGACCTGCCCGGTGACGGTCGCGCATTGGGAAACCGAGCTGCGCGGCCTGATCGCGCGCCATGCCGAGGAAACCGGGTCGTCCCGGTCCGAGGATATCTTGCGCAACTGGGACCGTGAGAAAGCCCATTTCGTGCAGGTTTGCCCGAAAGAGATGCTGATCCACCTGCCGCATCCGATCAGCTACGATCAGACGGCGATCCCGGCGGAATAACACCCATCTACGCGTAAAAAAGGCCCCGCTTTGGCGGGGCCTTTGATTTTCAAAAGTGGTTACACCAGATTTACGGGCAAGCAGCTTCGTAATAGGTGCCATCACCACGCGCATAGGCGCAGGTGTTGGTTTGGGTGTTGCGGGCCAGAAGCGTGCCAGCGGCAGCCCCCGCGACCGTGCCGATGATGGCCCAGTTGGTGTTCGCGCCCAGTAGGTTGGCCACTGCCAAACCGCCCGCCGCGCCCAGAACACCCCCTGCCACGGTGCGCTCGGTTGATGTCATTTGGCATCCTGCCAAGGCAACCGCGCCTGCGAGAACGGCCATGCTTGCAAATTTTCTCATCTGCTCTCCTTTCCGGGGAAGTCCCCACCTGTCAGATGTCGGCAGATTAGCAAGATTTCCGGCGCTGTCACGTTGCGCCATGCTATGCGCACGCAATCGTCACGTCAAACGGCGGTAATCCGCAGATCAAGCCCGCGCTCATTGGTTTCCAGTGACAGCCGCATGCCTTGTGCGGCAATAGCCTGTTTGAGCAACGGAAACTGCACCCGTGCCGCGCGCAGGTCTGCGGGCCAATCGCCTTCGCTGCTCAGGGCGCTCCAAAGTGCGGCTTCCAGTTTTGGCTTGTCGGACCGCGCCCGCAGATGCAGCGACAGCGCGTCCTGAACCAGAACCACCTGCCCGCCATAGGGAAGGACGGTTTCCACGCAAAGCAAGCAAAGTAGCGCAAGGCGCACGATGGCCTTCGGTTGTGTTTCTGCCGGGTCCCAGTGAAGGTCGAACCGGGCTTGGGCGGCATAGTCACGCACCAGCCCGGCCAGTTCTTCGGCACCGATCATCTGATCGGGGCGAAACTGGCCGAATGCGATACGAAACAGCCGGATTCGGGCCTGTGCCTGCTGGACGCTGTCGCGCACCAGCCCTATCTCCGGTCCCAGTCGGGATTGCGCCATTTCAAGCAATTCTACCCCATTGCCGATGGCACCAAGCGGGCTGATAAGGTCATGGCAAATGCGTGCCGCGATCAACGCGGGCAGGTCCAGACCTTTTGCCGGGTCGTCCATGGGCGCAGAACTTGAAGAGTGAAGGCGATGTCGCATCATATTCTGGAACCGGGCATGTTCGTGAAATGCCCCGCAAATCCCGACTGGGGATTGGGGCAGGTGCAATCGCGCGTGGGCGAGATCGTGACAGTCAACTTTACCGAAACAGGCAAACAGGTCGTTAACGCAGCCATGATTCACCTAGAGGTTGTTTGGGCTCTTGATGGCGACCATTGAACAACCTTAACGTGCGCACAACGGTTAAAGGGGAAACAAACTGTTTCACTTGAACCGGATGGGCAGGGTGCAGTATGCGCAAGCTGCACTCTCAGAACAGGACCACCACGATATGGGGCCCGCATCCAGACAGCCGCAGCTCGCTGCCTTGACCACGCGGCTTGCCGCTTGCGACGCAGATCTGCGTGCCGCGCAGGCTTTGCGCTACCGCGTTTTCGTGGAAGAACTGGGCGGAGACGGCCCCATGGTAGATCATGCGGCAAAGCTGGAGCAGGATGCCTTCGATCCGTTATTCGATCATCTGCTGCTGATCGACACAACCGGGGCAGAGCAGGTCGTGGGCGCTTACCGGTTACTGCCGAGCGACAGGTTGGGGCCACAAGGGCGCTTTTACTGCGATGGCGAGTTTGATCTTGCGCCGCTGCGCCGCTCTGGGCGGCGGCTTCTGGAATTGGGGCGCTCCTGCGTCGACCCTGCATATCGCGGCGGCGTGGCGATGCTGCTGATGTGGCAAGCCTTGGCAGATTATGCCATCACACGACAGGTGGAAATCTTGTTCGGGGCGGCAAGTTTCCCCGGCACTGATCTGGCAGCACTTGCGCAACCGTTAAGTTGGTTACACCACAATTATCTGGCTCCGCCGGATTTGGCCGTGCGCGCCAAGCCTGCGCGGCTGGATCACCTTCTACCGCTCGAACAAGTGGATGATCGCGCCGCGCGCGCGGCCATCCCGCCCCTCATTCGCAGTTATCTGCGTCTTGGGGCCTGCATTGGCGAAGGGGCGTTCGTGGATCATGCCTTCAACACTACCGATGTGTGCATTATTCTAGATGCTGCGCGGCTTAGCTGGCATGCGAAGTCTTTGGTTGATCGCGCCATATGAGCACTTGGGATTCGTCAGACCCGCTGCCCTCCATGGTGCTGACAAAAGTCGAACGGCGCCGCGCTTTTCGCCGTTTTGCGGTTTTGTCTATGGGTCTGGTCCTTGGTTTGCTGGCATTGGTTTTGGCGCGCGTTGTGGAGCAGGTCACCCACGCGGGTGCGCGCCGGTTTTCGCCGCATGTGGTGCAGACCTATAGCCGGTTTTTGCTTTGGGGGATTGGGCTGCGCTGCGATATGCGTGGAACGCCCTTGGCAGGGCGCGGCGCGATCGTGGCGAACCATGCGTCTTGGCTTGATATTTTCGTGCTGAATGCACTCACACCCGCGCTGTTTGTTGCCAAATCAGAGGTCTCGGGCTGGCCGGGTATCGGCTTTCTAACCCAGATTGCAGGCACGGTTTTCATCCGCCGCGACCGCCGAGAGGCGCAGGCCCAAACGCAGATTCTGGCGGCAGAGTTCCGGCGCGGCCATAAGCTGGTGTTTTTCCCAGAGGGCACGAGCACCGACAGCACCTTGGTCTTGCCCTTCAAGGCAACGTTGTTTCAGGCCTTTTTGGCACCGGCTATGCCTGCCGATATGGCGGTTCAACCCGTCAGCCTGCGTTACCATGCGCCAAGGGGCACCGATCCACGCTTTTATGGCTGGTGGGGTAGTATGGATTTTGCCAGCCATTTCCTGCGCGTTCTGGGCCAAAAAGACCAAGGGCATGTCACCATCACCTGTCACGCGCCGATTGCTTTCAGCCCCGGCATGACCCGCAAGGTCTTGGCCCAGCGGGCCGAAGCCGCCGTGCATGCCGGGTTCAAGGACGGCTAGCGGCGCGCTTCCGCAGCTTGGCGCAGCGCACCCATCAGGTCATCGAGCAGGTTTTGATAGCTTTCAGTCACCAATGCGCCGCTTTCGTCGAAATGGTCCTTCGGGCTGGCCAGCAACATCTCTGGCCCTTGCAGGATCAGCGGGCGAAACGGCACCATCATCAGCCGCAAGGCGAATTGGGTGCGTTCACCACCTGCGCGGCCTGCGGCGGCGGATACAAGCGCTACGGGCTTGCCCGTCCAAGGCTGGCCACCCCGGCTTAGCCAGTCGAGCGCGTTTTTCAGAACACCGGGCGGGGCCTTGTTGTATTCCGGGCAGGCAATGACGACAGCATCGGCGGCTTTGACCTGCTCTTTCAGGCGGGTCACTTCGGCGGGAATTCCCTGCGCTTCAAGGTCTTCGTCAAACAGCGGCAGGCGCAGATCACCTTCGACAAAGGTCGCGGGGCCAAAGGATTTCGCGGCGGAATGCATCAGTTTGCGGTTGAAGCTTTCGGCGCGCAACGAGCCGCACAGGCCCATCAAGGTCAAATCGCTCATGGTTTTCCTTTCTTCGTTTTGCCTTAGCTAAGAGCCAAGTAGCCGAAAGCAACCCGGTTGCGCTTGCGCAACATGTGCAGCAGGTTTGAGAAAACGCAGACAGGAGAGCGAGATGACCCTACGCCACGGCGGACAAATTCTGGTGGACCAGTTGAAAGCGCAAGGCGTGCGGCGGGTGTTTTCCGTGCCGGGCGAAAGTTTTCTGGCCGCTTTGGACGGGCTGCACGAGTCCGGTATTGAGAACATCGTCTGCCGCCATGAAGGTGGGGCCGTGATGATGGCCGAAGCCCATGCCAAGCTGACGGGCAGGCCGGGTGTTGCCTTTGTCACGCGCGGGCCGGGGGCGACCAACGGGTCGGCAGGCATTCATGTGGCCAAGCAGGATTCGACCCCGCTCATTCTGTTCGTGGGCCAGATTGACAACCGCCACCGCGACCGTGAGGCGTTTCAGGAAGTGGATTACCGCGCCGTGTTCGGCCCCTTGGCCAAATGGGCGGCAGAGGTGGACCAGACAGAGCGGCTGCCGGAATATATCAGCCGCGCCTTTCACGTGGCGCAGTCCGGGCGTCCCGGTCCAGTGGTGTTGGCCTTGCCCGAAAACATGCTGTCGGCGTGCGCCGATGTGCCCGACATCCCGCCCGTCGCGCCCATGCCGCCCTCGGTTTGCGGTGAGCAGATTGATGCGGTGCTGGAGAAGCTTTGCCAAGCCGAACGCCCTTTGGTCATCGCGGGCGGGTCGGTGTGGTCGGCGCAAGCGGCGCAAGACCTTACGCGCTTTGCCGAAGGGTTCGGCCTGCCGGTTTGCTGCACGTTTCGGCGGATGGACCGGATCGACAACCGCCACCCGAATTACGCGGGCGATTTGTCGGTGGGCATGAATCCCAAGTTGGGCCAGCGTCTGCGCGATGCCGATTGCCTGTTGGTGATCGGATCGCGTTTGGGCGACATCGTGACGGGCAGTTATGAGCATGTTGACCCGGCCAATCCCGGCAAGACGATCATCCATATTCACTCCGACCCGGACGAACTGGGCCGCGTGTTCCGTCCCGATCTGGGGCTGGCCGCCCCGGCGGTCGATGTGCTGGCACGTCTGGCGCGGCGCGACCCGCCTGCGCGCCCCGACTGGTCGGCATGGACAAAGGCGGCGCGCGCCGATTATCTGGAGTGGATCACCCCCCGTGAAACGCCCGGCACGGTTAAGCTGGAACAAATCTTGTGCGCGCTCTCGGACCTGCTGCCCGATGATGCCATTGTCACCAACGGTGCGGGCAATTTCGCGGCGTTCCTGCACCGCTATTTCCGCGCGCGGGCCTTTCCCGGGCATCTCGCCCCGACATCCGGGTCGATGGGCTATGGCTTTCCTGCGGCGATTTCCGCGAAGCTGGAGCACCCTGACCGCGCTGTGGTCTGCGTGGCCGGTGACGGCGATTTCCAGATGACGCTGAACGAGCTCTCCACCGCGCGCCAATATGGGGCGAATGTGGTCGTGATTGTCTGCAACAATGGCCAATATGGCACAATCCGCATGCATCAGGAAAAGACCTATCCGGGGCGGGTGAGCGGCACGCAATTGTTCAACCCGGATTACGCGGCGCTGGTGCGCGCTTACGGTGGGCATGGGGAATGCGTGCGGGCGACTGATGAGTTTGCACCGGCTTTGGACCGCGCGCTAAATGCGGGCTTGCCCGCTGTCATCGAACTGGTCTTGGACCCGGACGCGCTGTCGCCGGGTCTGACGATTGAAGGGGCGCGGGCTTTGGCTGGATACTGAGGCGCGCGGGACAAGGGCGAAGCCCGCCGCGCAATCGGCGGGCCGTCCCGCGGCCTGCCGATTTGGCTGACCAAGCCGCATAGAGGGCCCGGTTTACGGATTTGGCCACCATAAAGCGCCTAAGAGCTCTGGTCGGATCGGCAGTCCCCGGCCCGCAGCTTGCGCTCGATCACGGACTCAAAAAACCGGCGCACCATGTGGCCGCCGGTTTGAAGCTTCTGGAACTTGACTTGCGATCAGTGGATCAACCGTCCCATCGCCGCAGCCACATCGGCCATGCGGCACGAGAAGCCCCATTCATTGTCATACCATGCCAGCACGCGCACGGTGCGCCCGCCCACGACCTTGGTCTGGTCGGGCGCGAAGATGGACGAATACGGCGTGTGGTTAAAGTCGATCGAGACTTTCGGCTCCGGGTCATAAGCCAGCACGGCCCCCATCGACCCCTCGGCGGCGCGGCGCACAATCTCGTTCACCTCTGCCACAGTCACGTCACGGCCCGCCTGAAAGGTCAGGTCCACGGCGCTGACATTCGGGGTGGGCACACGCAAGGCGGTTCCGTCCAGTTTGCCCGCCAGTTCCGGCAGCACTTCGCCCAAGGCTTTGGCAGCGCCGGTCGAGGTCGGGATCATCGCCATCGCGGCGGCGCGCGCGCGATACAGGTCCTTGTGGCGGCGGTCCAGCGTTGGCTGGTCGCCCGTGTAGCTGTGCACCGTGGTCATGATGCCCGCTTCAATGCCGATGGCGTCATTCAGCACCTTGGCCAAGGGCGCAAGGCAATTCGTCGTGCACGACCCGTTCGATACGACCAACTGATCGCTGCGCAGGCTGCGATGATTGACGCCATACACAATGGTCGCATCGGCATTCTTCGCGGGGGCCGAAACCAGCACCCGGCTTGCGCCACGGCCCAAGTGGACAGCGGCCTTGTCGCGTTCGTTGAACTGGCCGGTGCATTCCAGCACCACATCCACGCCGTCCCAATCCAGTTCCTGCGGGTCGTAAGTGGACATGACCTTGATCGGGCCGCGACCCAGATCCAGCGTATCGCCCTCGACCCGGATGCTGCCGGGGAAGCGGCCATGCACGCTGTCGTATTTCAGCAAATGGGCATTGGTCTCAATCGGGCCTGTCGCGTTGATCTTGACGACTTCAACATCATTGCGCGCACTTTCCGCGATATGTGCCAGCGTGCAGCGCCCGATGCGCCCGAACCCGTTGATCCCGATGGTGATGGTCATATCGTCTCTCCGCAATCTGGTTATGGGCGGTATAGCCAGCGCCCGAAGGCGAAAAAAGGGCGAAAATCGTTTGTTAATCAGACGTTAGCGCAATCTTGGACTGATAGCGCAACCATCGGGGTGGCGCTTCGGACATACCGCAGGACCTTAGCGCTGCACGCGCCATTGCAAAAAATCCGCTCAGCGGATAACCGACTTTCCACCTTGTCGCGAAAGAACCGCACGTTGTCTTTGCTGGAAAACATATTTGAATTGATCGACATGCGGTCGTTTTCGTCGGTCTGGTTTTGGATCGTGTTGGCGATAGCCTGGTCGTCGGCATCGCAAACCGTGATGGGCGCGCCCTATGATCTGATCTTGAAAGCGCGCCGCAAAGGCGGGCAAGCGTCAGAGGATTTGAACACGATTGTCGGCATCTTCGTGCGTCGCCGATTGACGGTGGTGCGCCGCGCGGGCCATTGGGTGCTTGGCTTTCAGGTCATGGTTTTGACCGCGGTTTGCATCATGGCTTTTGGCTACGGTCTGGAATTTGCGCAAGCGGTGTTTTTGCTGTTCCTGCCATTGGCGCTGACCCAGTTTATGGCCGTGCGGCTGGCTTTCCGGATAGAACATGACCATATGCGCGACGAACGTCTGCATCGCGCGCTGTTGCGTCACAGACTTTGGGTGCAGTTGATTGGGCTTATCGCGATTTTCGTGACCGCGATCTGGGGCATGCTACATGTGATGACCGCGTCGGTGCTCGGTTTTTAGCGCTTGGCCGCGGCACGCGGACCGGGTGTTTCACAGCAAGGACATATACAGGACGAATGACCAAAGCAGCTTCCCGGATCATCATGGGCGGTGCGCCCGAAGGCTTTGACGCAGCGCTTCTGAAACGTGAATTGGACCGCGCAAGCGGCACGCTGGTGCATGTCGCGCGCGATGACAAACGGTCCGAGGCGATGGCGCAGGCTATGGCTTTTTTCGCGCCCGAGGTCACGGTGCTGCGCTTTCCCGCGTGGGATTGCCTGCCGTTTGACCGGGTGTCGCCCAACCCGGACATTTCCGCCGCGCGCATGGCCACGCTTGCGGCCTTGGCCCATGGGGTGCCGGGGCAGTTCGTGCTGCTGACAACCCTGTCGGCGGCCACGCAATATGTGCCTGCGCCTGATGTGGTCGCGGATGCGTCGTTTCAGGCCAGTGTCGGCAAACGGCTGGATGAAAAGGCGCTGCGCGACTGGTTGGTGCGCATGGGCTTTTCCCAAGCGCCCACCGTATCGGAACCGGGCGACTATGCCATTCGTGGCGGGATTTTCGACATTTACCCACCGGGCGAGACCGGCCCAGTGCGGTTGGACCTGTTCGGCGATGTGCTGGACGGCGCGCGCCGCTTCGACCCGGTCACGCAGCGCAGCCTTGAGAAGCTGAGCCGTGTCGAATTCGCGCCGGTATCCGAGATCATCTTGGATCAAGCTGCGATCACCCGATTTCGACAGAATTACCGTGTGGAATTTGGCGCGGTCGGCAATGACGATCCGCTATACGAGGCGGTCAGCGCGGGCCGCAAGCATCAGGGGATGGAGCATTGGCTGCCCTTCTTCCACGCGAAAATGGCCACGCTGTTCGACTATATCCCAAACGCCGCCCTTATACTGGACGAGCAATTCGATGCCTTGCGCGCCGCCCGCTGGGAGAGCATCGCCGACCAATACGACGCAAGGCGCGAAGCAATGGGCGCGAAAGGCCGGATGGATACGGTCTACAAACCTTGCCCACCTGAACTTCTTTATCTGGATGGGGTCGCATGGGACGCAGCCCTCGCCCCGCGCCGCGTGATCCGCCTGCAAGCCGCGCCCACCGCGCCGGGGCCGGGCGTGTTGGATGCGGGCGGGCGCATGGGCCGCAGTTTTGCACCAGAACGCCAATCGGGTGCCAATGTGTTCGATGCGCTGGCCGATCACATAGCCGCGCGGCGCAAGCTGGGGTCCGTTGTTCTGGCCAGCCATTCCGAGGGTGCGCGCGAACGCCTGCAAGGATTGTTGGAAGATCACGGCGCAGGTGCGGCGACTGAAATTACCAGCGCGCGCGACATGGATGCCAAGACGAAGGGTCTGTATCTGACCATCTGGCCGCTGGAGGCCGGGTTCGAAACCCCCGATCTGACGGTGATTTCCGAGCAGGACGTGCTGGGCGACCGCCTTGTCAGTCGCAAATCCAAGCGCAAGCGGGCCGAGAATTTCCTGACCGAAGCGCAGACGCTCAGCCCCGGAGACCTGATCGTGCATGTCGATCATGGGGTGGGCCGCTACACGGGTCTGGAAACCATCACCGCCATGGGCGCGCCGCACGAATGCATCGCGCTGGAATATGCGGGCGGCGATCGGCTGTTCCTGCCGGTCGAGAATATCGAACTTCTGTCGCGCTATGGGCATGAAGAAGGCTTGCTGGATAAGCTGGGCGGTGGGGCATGGCAGGCCAAAAAGGCCAAGCTGAAGCAACGCATCCGCGAGATTGCCGACAAGCTGATCCGCATCGCGGCTGAGCGGCAGTTGCGCAAAGCACAGGAATTCATCGCACCCGAAGGGCTGTGGGACGAATTTCTTGCGCGCTTTCCCTATGCCGAAACCGATGACCAGTTGAACGCGATTGCCGATGTGGTGTCGGATTTCGAATCTGGCCGCCCGATGGACCGGCTGGTGGTGGGCGATGTGGGTTTTGGCAAGACCGAAGTCGCCATGCGCGCAGCCTTCATCGCCGCCATGTCGGGGGTGCAGGTCGCCGTGATCGCGCCGACCACGCTTTTGGCGCGGCAGCATTTCAAAACCTTTGCCGAACGATTCCGGGGGTTCCCGATCAACGTGCGCCCGCTGTCGCGCTTTGTCTCTGCCAAGGACGCCACCGCCACGCGCGAGGGCATCAACAAAGGCACGGTCGATATTGTCATCGGAACCCATGCGCTGTTGGCGAAATCGGTCAAGTTTGCCAATCTGGGCCTGTTGGTGATTGATGAAGAACAACATTTCGGAGTGGGCCACAAAGAGCGGCTGAAAGACTTGCGCTCGGATGTGCATGTGCTGACGCTGACCGCCACGCCCATTCCACGCACCTTGCAATTGTCGCTGACGGGTGTGCGCGATCTGTCGATTATCCAGACCCCGCCCGTCGACCGCTTGGCAATCCGGACCTATGTCAGCGAATTCGACACGCTCACCCTGCGTGAAGCGATCCTGCGCGAGCATTATCGAGGTGGTCAAAGCTTCTTCGTGGCGCCGCGCATTGCTGATTTGCCGGAACTGGAAGAATTCCTGCGCAATCATGTGCCAGAAGTGAGTTTCGTGACCGCCAATGGCCAGATGGCGGCGGGCGATCTGGATGAACGCATGAACGCCTTCTACGATGGCAAATATGACGTGCTGCTGGCCACAAGCATTGTCGAATCCGGCCTCGATATTCCGCGTGCCAACACCATGATCGTGCACCGCGCCGACATGTTCGGGCTGGCGCAGCTTTACCAGATAAGGGGGCGCGTAGGCCGCTCGAAAACTCGTGCCTATTGCTTCCTGACCACCAAGCCGCGCCTGCCCCTGACACCGCAGGCCGAGCGGCGGCTGAAACTGCTCGCCTCGCTCGACAGCCTTGGGGCGGGGTTCAATCTGGCGTCGCATGACATGGACCTGCGCGGCGCGGGCAATATCCTGGGCGAGGAGCAGTCGGGCCATATCAAGGAAGTCGGCTACGAACTTTACCAGCAGATGCTGGAAGAAACGATCGCCAAGATCCGATCGGGAGAGATTGCCTCGGTCGATGATCTGGACGGGCAATGGGCGCCACAGATCAATCTGGGCGTGCCCGTGCTGATCCCCGAACCTTATGTGCCCGATCTGGATGTGCGCCTTGGGCTTTATCGTCGTCTCTCGGGCCTAACCAGCAAGGTCGAGCTGGAAGGCTTCGCGGCAGAGTTGATCGACCGGTTCGGCAAGCTGCCGCGCGAGGTGAATACACTGCTGGCGGTCATGCGCATCAAGGCCGAATGCAAGCGCGCTTGTATAGCGAAATTCGATTGCGGGCCGAAAGGGGCCACGATCCAGTTTCACAATGACAAGTTCCCGAATCCCGCCGGATTGGTTGCGTTCATGCAGGATCAGAAGGGGCTGGCCAATATCCGCGACAATAAGATCGTGGTCAAACGCGACTGGGACACGGAAAAAGAGCGCGTGCGCGGGGCCTTCGCCATCGCGCGCGATCTGGCCGCGAAAGCATCCGCTTAGGGACGCTCGCCTGAAATCAAGATGTTTCAACAGTTTGGCGGTCTGTTATCCGATAGCAGGCCGCCGTCATGGCATGTCGCGGCGCTGATATTGCTCGTCAGGGCTGACTGCCCCCAGCTTGGGTTTGCGACCAGATCGCGGCCCATATCCGGGCCAGTTCAGACCCAACAGACGGAGCACCCGCCATGACCATTCTCAAGATGTCCACCGCCGCCTGCGCCCTTGTCGTTGCGCTGTCCAGCTTGCCTGCACAGGCCGGCTCGAACCGCGTCTTCATCGACCAGTGGGGGCGCGACAATTCCACGGCGCTGACGCAGCGCGGCCAGCGGCAGCATGTCAGCATTACCCAAAGCGGGCGCGGCAATTTCTCTATCAATACGCAGGACGGCGCGCGCAACCGGGTCGTGGTCGGGCAAACCGGCCGGCACAATCAGGCCGACACGTTGCAAAACGGACGGCGCAATATTGTCGGAATCGCCCAGATGGGCCGCGATGGGAATGCAACGGTCACCCAATCGGGAAACCGCAACGCCATCGGCATTATCCAGACCGGGCGCGGCAACACGGCCACCAGCACCCAAACTGGCACCGGCAATGTGGTGCTGATTATTCAGGACTAAGGCCCGAACCGGGGGCCTTTCGCCCCCGGATCCCCTGCCCACCCCCAAAAGAGAGGCTTTGATATGTCTGTTTTCCCCTACACCGTCGCAGCGCTTGTGATTGCGGGTGTTGCCAGCACCGCCAGCCTTGCCACGTCGCAAGATGGACCCGAACCCGCCGAACTGTCTTGTGCGTTGCACCTAAGCCAAACCGGCCAGACCGTGACCCTGACCGCAGAGGCGCATGCCCCATTGGCCATTCAGGGCACTTACACGCTTGTGGTGCATCAATCCGGGTCGGGCGGGCGCGTGACCATCCAGCAGGGGGGCACTTTCGACTTGCGGCCTAATCAGCGCATCCGACTTGGCGAAGCACAACTCTCGGCCAATCGCCGCGCCCTGAGCGCGGAACTGACGCTTATCGCCGGTGATCAGCGCCGGACCTGCACTGATTTCAGCCTGTAATGCGCTTTTGAAAGGAAAACCCGATGACCAAAACCTTCCTGCGCCAAGCCCCGAAACTGGCCCTTGCACTTGTGGCGGCGCTTGTCAGCGCCCCTATGGACGCGGCGCACGCGGGCAGTTTGTCGCTGTCGCTGAATGCGCGCACCGCGCAAGAGGCCCGGTTCCTGAATACCGCGATCACGCTTTACGCCCTGCACCGCGATATGAAATCCGGCGCTGATCTGCGCCAGACCGGGCGCAATAATGCGGCGAGCCTGTTTCAATCCGGTGGGCGCAACCGCGCGATTATCCATCAAGAGGGGCGCGACCACACGGCGCGCCTGTCGCAAACCGGCGGGCAGAATGCGCAAGTTATCTTGCAATTTGGCCGTGGCGCGCAGGCCGACATTACCCAGACGGGCGGGCAGGCGGGGATTTTGCTGCAATTTGGCCGGTGACAAGCGGTCTTTCATGGTCCGGGCAAAGCGGTTAAGGCTACGCGCGACCTATCCCAACGTAGAGCGCGCCTTGACCAGCCCGGACATGCCAGACCGAAAAGCCCAGTCGCGCAACGACCGCATTGTCGCGCGCTGGCTTTGGGGCGGATACATCCGCAAACGCTTGCCCTTTATCGGGCTCGCCGTGGTGTTCATGGTCCTTGAAGCCGGGATGCTGGGCGCGTTCAGCTATCTGGTCCAGCCCATGTTCGACGATGTGCTGGTCGAAGGTGAACGCGGTCGCGTCATCTTTGTTGCGGTTGCCATGGCCTGCGTGTTTTTCGGGCGCGGTATTGCCCGATTGGTGCACAAATCCATCATGGCGTGGCAGGCCGAAAAAGCCATGGCCCAGTTGCAAGGTGATCTTCTGGCGCATCTGGCAAAGCTGGATCAGGCATTTTTCAAAACCCATGCGCCCGGAGTTCTGATCGAGCGTGTGCGTGGTGATTCTATCGTTATGCTTATGGTTTTCAATGGCTTGATCACCGGTGTGGGGCGTGATGGCGCGGCGGTCTTGGTGTTGCTTGGTGTGGCGCTATGGACCGACTGGCAATGGACCTTGGCCGCAGTTGCCGCGATCCCGGTTGTCGTTGTGCCGATCTTGGCGCTGCAACGTCTGATCCGCCGCCGCTCGCGCGAGGCGCGGCTGGCCGCAGCCGACAGTTCCAACCGGCTGGATGAGGCGTTTCATGGTATTGCCACCATTCAGCTGACTGGCACAGAAACGCAGGAACTTGGTCGTTTTCGTCAGATCATGAAGATCTTCGCCCGCAAATCGACCCGGGCTTCTGTGGGTCAGGCCTCTGTCAGCACGGTCATGGATTTCGGCGCGGCCATCGGGTTTGCGCTGGTTCTTGTTGTTGGCGGATTCCAGATCATCGAAGGCACGCGCACCGTGGGGCAGTTCATGTCCTTCTTCACCGCGCTGGGCTTGTTGTTTGATCCGATGCGCCGGCTGTCTGCGCTGTCGGCGGAATGGCAGAACATCCTTGCATCCTTGGAGCGCACGCATGGCCTGTTGCAGGTTGCCCCGAAGGTTGTCAGCCCGGCTTCACCGAAAGCGTTCATCCCTGCTCGTGATGCCGCAGGGGTGGAATTGCGCGATGTGACCTTTGGCTATGACGAAACGCCAGTTCTGCGCGCGTTGTCGCTTTTGGCAGAGGCCGGGCAGACCACCGCGATCGTTGGGCCGTCCGGCGCAGGCAAGACCACGATCTTCACTTTGCTGACAAGGCTGGCCGATGTGCAGGCGGGCGAGGTCCTGATTGGTGGGCAAGATGTGCGCGACTATGATCTGGCGGCATTGCGCAAGCTGTTTTCTGTGGTCAGTCAGGATTCAGCGCTATTCGACGAAAGCATCCGCGATAACGTGACCCT
>JAFGVZ010000178.1 GCA_016937725.1 Paracoccaceae bacterium
CGATGCCGCCGATGCCGCCGATGCCGCCCGTGCCGCCGCCGATGCCGACCTTATCGCAGCCCTGAATGAGGCCACCCAATGACCCAGACCTAGCGCGCGCCTACATCGCCCTGCACGAAGCGCAGGACGCGCGCGCCATCATCACCGAAGCAATGTTTGACGCCGCGCAACAGGTCCACAAGGACGGCGGGCGCGAACTCGCGGCGCTGGTAACACGGGCCTACACAAACGCGCTGCAAGAGGGGGAAGAGTGATGTGTGAAACATTGCCTTGCCCGTTTTGTGGCAGCACCGACATTCGGTGGACAAGCCACAAAGGCGTAACAGTCAACAGGTGCATGACATGCCGTGCGCAGGGTCCGGTCGCTAGGTGGGATTTGCACCAAGGCGCGACTGCCACTGAAACAATGCACCTGCGCCGAGACGAGGCACACCGACTATGGCAGCAACGCAGCAGAATTGTTCGGAAAATGCCAGCGAAAGACCCCAACCCATGACCCGCCTCGCCACAGCTCTAGCCGCACTGCTACTCGCCACGCCAGCCCATGCGCAGCACTGGCCGCGATACAGCGGCGGCGCTTCTGCGGGGTGTGCATCATGACCGAAGCCTATCCACTCCAATGGCCGCAAGGCCGCGCCCGCACGCCTGCGCACCTGCGGATCGCGTCACGGTTCGACATGACGCCAGACCGAGCGCGCAGAGAATTGCGGGCTGAGGCCGAGCGCCACGGGCAAAGCGTGGTCATTTCGACCAACGTGGAACTGCGCCCTGACGGCGAGCCATATGCAAACCGCCGCCAGCCAACCGATACCGGGGTGGCCGTCTACTTCGTGCGCAAAGGCCGCGCAGTCTGCTTTGCGTGCGACCAGTATCAGCGGGTGTGGGAAAACATGCGCGCGATCTGCAAGACTTTGGAAGCCATGCGCGGAATCGAGCGCTGGGGGTCGGCGGAAATGCTGGACCGAGCGTTTACGGGCTTTGAAGCCTTGCCGCCGCCTGCTGAGAGCATGGTGGGCTGGTGGACCGTTCTGGGCGTCAGTCAGACCGCGACCGCTCAGGAAATCAAGGACGCATGGCGCGCGAAGTGCCGTGAAGCTGGCGGGGCCACGCTGGAGCTGAATCTAGCTAAAGAAACTGGGGTGAAAATATGATTTCAGACCCCTATCATACAAAATGTGATCTTTCAGCGTGGGCTGTCCAGAGGGGATGACATGACAGCATCTAGCCCAGCACTCATGCTCCTGACGATTGCCTGAGATGGCATGAAACGGAAACGTAGCGTGGAGCCTCCCAAGCTGGGGAATAACTGGAGGCCTAGACCCCTCACAGCCCACGCTGAAAGATCGCTACTTTAGCCCCCTTAAGGCCACGGCATGGTGCCCAGATCAAAGCGCGAGGGGCTTTAGAAGGCTTTGGGCCAGCTCAAGACTGGCCCCGCCGCCGTAGCGTTCGCGGTCGAGGCGGTGCCCGAACAGGTCGCGCCGGATGCGATCATCTATCCCGGCCGCGAGCATTCTTTCTTCAAAGCTATGCCGCAGCGAATACATGCTGTGTTCTGGGCTTTCCAAGAGGCCATGGGTGCGCAGGTATTTGTTCACTGTGGCCGAAAGGGCAGCGCTATCCCGGTAGCGGGGAAACCCGTCAGGGAATTGCTTGAACGCCTCTAGGCTGACACCGAGAAGCGGGATCTTCCGGCGCGCATACTGACTCTTGAGCTGACGGCCAACAGGCTCGATGCTGATATGTGGCACTGCATGGTCCAGCTTGATCTGGACCGCCGTAAGTGAAGCGCCTTCGCTGGGCCGGTAGCCTGTATTCACCATACCTAGCAGGATCGCGCGGGCCTCTGCGTTCAGGCCGTCCAGCGCGCCCGGCGCCAAGAGCTTGCCCCTGATCCAATCCACCGAAAAAGCCGGTCGGGTTTTCTTCTCGCCTTCCTTGATCGACAGGTCGGAAAGCGGGAGCTGAAGGTTCAGCCGCTTCATCTTGTTCACGGTGCGCAGCACATTGGCGATATGGATGATGTCCTTGTTCGCGCTATGCGCAGACAATCCTCCCGACCTTATCCGCTCTATCCACCACTCGCGGAAGTCGAGCATGTCATCGGCCGTGATGTTCTGGATTTCGACATCACCGATGACACCGATCAAGTTCTTGATCGCCTTGATGCGAGGGTTTCGCCAACGCCGGAGCTGGTCTGCGCTTTTCCCGACTGTGCGATCATCGGCCAGCTTCCAGAATTCCTTGAGCGATTCCGAGAGCGTCAGCTTGGGCTTTGGCACAGTGCCGAGAAGCGCGTCGGCTTCTTTGTGGTCGATTGTGCCATCCTTACGCACCACGGCGCGCACGCGGGCATAGAACTCACCATCTGGCAGCTTCAAGACCTTGCTGGACGGCAGGTAGCGATAACCCCTGATCCCGGCCAGATGCTTGGCCGCGGCAAGGCGCTGTTCGTGATCCTCGGTGTCGCCGTGGAGCTTGGCTTCCCACGCCTCAAGCATTTCCTCCCAGACGGCACTGGCTTTACGCTTGGCAACGTCTTCCAAATCGGTGTGTAGGCTGATCCAGACGTATTCCCGCTGCTCAATGTCAGCGAACCGGCGCGGGACGCGCTTTCGGAAGTGAAGATGACCGTTGCGATTCACGAATTTCATGGCGGGATTGTGCCCTGAAATTGGAGCTGCCCGCAAGAGGCCAAATGTGCAGCATTTTGAGCCGAATTGTGCAGCAAAACTTGCCCATATCGTCCATTTGGCTGGCGCGCACCCTTATTTTATTGACACTTCTGCGTGTTGGGGTGGCGCACCCAAGAGGCGCCAAACCATTTTTTTTCTGACATGAAAACAATGGCAAACCGCTTTCGCTTGGGCTAATGTGTGCAGCGCAACGTGCAGCAAAATGAGGCTGCCGCACCACACATGCAAGGAGTGCAAACATGCCCGATAAACTCGACCAACTCAGATTTGAGCAAGCCTACCGAAAGGCGCGCGAAGACATACGCTGCGCAGGTTTCGTATGGCGCGGCCACGGCTATTCGTTTGATGACCCGGAAAGCATTAAGGCCGGCCATGAGCGGCAGGCAGAGTTTGACCGCAAGATCGCAGAGCTGGACGCCTTGGCGAAGGCCGGGCCGGGCGGCATCATTCCCGTTACTTCTGTCAACCCGGAAGACGTGGTGATGAAGAAAGCCCCGCCTCCTGCCGGGCAGATGGTGGCGAAGAACCATATCGAGCGCCTTAGCTTGGAGCGGATGGCGAACGGGGGCTGGATGGTGTCTGGCGGTGCACAAGAGCCATACATCAAGTCATCAGTGACAGCCGCTTTCACCGACACTTCCGACATGCTGGCTGCGCTGGAGGATCTTCTGCACCGGGACGACGCCAAGCGCGAGGAGAAGGTCGATGGGTGATCGCATTGCACCGCTCGACCCCCGCACCGGGAACAACAGGAAAGCGCCCCTGCGCAGGAACAGCAACTTCACACTCAAGCCGACGCCATACAAGTTGCGGACCACACCGCGCGTGAAGCGGACAGGCTGGATCGCTTCAATCTGTTGGTGGGTGCTGCACAAGATTGGCGGCCTCGACCCTCATTTTGAGAAGATCGAGGTCTACGAATACACCACGCCGATTCAGCAGCGCATCACTGATCGGATTATGTTCGCGGCCGAAGAAATACTGGCGCGCCGTGAAAGCCCGAACGATTACGCCATCGTCATGGGAGAATATGAGCTTGCCAGCATTTGGAAAGAAATGGAGCTGAATGGGTATATCACCATGCGCAGCGGTGCGGTTCACTACCGAACGCGCGGGTATCGGGCGGAAGCCCATGGCTTCAATGTTCATGCAGTCGGCGGGTTGCATGGCGTAGCATTGATCCCCAAGGTTCTGATCGAGAAAGTCGTTCAGGTTCCAGAGCCAACGCACAGAAGTAAGGATGCCGGCACATGGGCGAATGCCCTCCACCGCATCAAGAACACCATCACGGTGTCAGAATGCCAGAAGATCGCGCGGGAGGCGCTGGGGGAATGATGGACCTGACTTTCAAAGAGCGCACCTTTGATGAAGCCTTTGCGGAGGCGCGACGGCTAAACCTGTCGTCTTTCATGTGGCGCGGACGCCCATACCACACCGAGCGCGCAGATGAGCGGGGCTATTTTGAAGTGGGCGTTCGGCGCTGCGACATGATGGGTGTTCCTTTTGGTGCGTCCGTGCTTAAAAACCCGCTTGATCGCCGTGACTGAGCGTCACCCGCCCTTCATCCAAGGCCAGCTCGCGGCCGACGCGGGCTTTCCTTACACCGCCTGCCCCTTCGACAAGCCGGATCGCCCGGCGCAGGGCGAGCATTACCCCGGCCCGTGGGTGAACTGGATGAGCGGCTGGATCAATCGCCGCTCGATGAAGGTAAAGCATGACGACCCGGATCTTGTGGCCGCGTGCGAACTGGCGCAGGCGGTGACATGGCCGTGGCCGGGCCGGAAGCCCGGCGAGCCGCTATAGCTGCGCGCTGCCCATCGAACGCCTGAACCGCCAGATCGCGGCGCTGCTCGCAGATAATCAGCTCATCCCCGATGCGGCCCGCGATGATTTCCCAATCGCCAGCGCCCAGAAGCTCGGAAGGGTGCGGGCACGCGCGCCGCGCCTGCGCTTCCAGATCAGGGGCGTTCAGCCGTTCCCCAGCGCCATTCAAGCCGTCGCAAGCTGTCAGCGCTAGGCACGCGGCAAACATCGACATCTTTGCGCGCAGCATCTTCTACCTCCATCACCCGAAACGACCGGGCCGCGTTCATTTCTTGGAATTGCAGAGCGCGCCGGTTGACCTCTTGGGCCGCAGTGAGCAAGTCACCTTCGGTCTGGCGCCGGGCTTCGGCGTATTCTGAATCGCGCTTGTCGTAACCGCGCCCATGGAAGTGCCACGCAACAAAGGCATGGCTGGCCACCAACCCCAAAGCCGCCGCGCCCATGATGTAGGCGCGGCGGCTCATTCCAGCGCGGCCAGAAATGCGCGGTAATAGCCCGCGATCAGTTCGGCTTTATCCAGCAGGTTCACGGTGCGCCGCGCCTCAACGGGATCTTCTGGCAGGTAATGGCCAAGCCCATACCCGCGCCCGTTCCAGCGCCCGTCGATCAAGCCCAAGATCAGAACGCGGGCGGAAATGACGGGATCGAGCATCGCGTCGGGGTTTGCGACCAGATCAACCCCCGCATCCTTGCTGGACGCGCGGTAGTTGTCGAGCCACGTCAACTGGACATGGCCGCGCCCATAGTAGACATGGCCATGCGGCGGCAGGGGCTGTGCGTAACGGGCAACTGCGCTGCGCGGGCCGCGCCGCCGCGCCAAGGCGTTCACGGCCCGCCGCGCGCCTGCGTCGGTCGAGGCGAAGCCCTCGCGCACCGGCACCATGCGCCGCCCGGTTTCGTGATAGGCGGTAGCCAGCGCATAGGCGAGAGTTTCGGCCTTGCCGTCCCCAACCTGCTCGAAGGCGTCAAGGATGCCTTCCATGCCATTGACCTGCTGCTGTGACAGGCGCGTGCCAAAGACGGCTTTAGACTTGCGCAGAGAGGCGTAGAAGGCAGCCCGGTCCATCACGCCACCACCAGAAGCACATAACCGGCCCCTGCCCCCATCGCGGTGTAAACCACGTCCTTCATTTCAGCCGCGCCAAGCGCGGGGATCGCGCCTTGGACAAGCTCTACCAGAACCGCAGCAGCCAAGCCCGCGGCCAAAGCCCAAAGCGGTGACGCGCCGAACAAGGCCACGATCAGAACAACCGCCAGCCCGGCCGGGAAGTGACTTTCCAAAGACTGATTCCGCGTGATCTTCACTGGAACACCCCTCGTGTCAGGAAAAATACGATCAAAATGCCGATCACGACCGCCCAGCCTTTGGCTTCCTCAATGGCTGCGCGCCGCAATGGGCTGCAAGACTTCCTGTCATGCTTCACTTTAGCCACGATCATCGTCCTCCTTGTCGGTTTGCGGGCGATGCTGGTGTGTGAAGTTTTCGATAAGGGCCAGCGCGATCTTGGCAACGCTCATGCCCATCATGCCCGCGACAAAGCCACTCGCCACAATCGTCTCGGTGTCCTTTTCCAGAGACGGCAGAAAGAAGTGCAGGATGCCAAAAACAAGAGGCCACATGTATGTGGCCACGATTGCCCCTGTCAGAGCTTGGACAATGCCATTGCGCAGGTTGCGTTGCTCTGACGCCCACCAACGGACCAGAGCGCCCGCACCGCCCGCGATGGCTATGCGCCCAGCCTCCCCGGCAATCCAGAGCATTGCAGCCCCGCCGAAGACCATGAACATGTCCAAAATGTTGTTCCAAATTTCTTTCACGTCGAGCCTGCTTGTCTTCTCAATTTGCTGCACACTAACACAACATGTAGTGGCTTGATATGGGAAAAGCGCTACTGGTAGAGATATGGCGCGCGATCCTCTCGAATCTGCGCATCCAGTCGGCTGTTGATCCTGACGCCATCAACGGTTTCGGTTTCCCCGCGTGCCCGCGCCCGGAAGGACGCGCGCAGCGTATCAGCCGTGATCGGGTAGGACGGGTATTCTGCGTTGAACTCGGCAATCGCGCGCTTGGTGCGATCTGACAGGGGCCCACCAGTTTTGATTTCGTCGTAGGCTTGGCCCATAAGGCGCGTGCGCTGCCCCCTGATCCGCATTTCCTCGTTCTTCATAAAGCGGTTGACCTCATACCGCTCGGACACGCGCGCAGGCGTGAAGCCCAAGGCTTGCGTCAGGGCTTCGGTCGGGCTGACATCTTCAATGATCGGGTTCCCGTTCCATGTGGTGACGCCCTCTTGCGAGTAGCGGATCGAGCGCGACACATCGCGGATCGCTTTGGGCACAGCCGTTTCAAAGCCCTTGACCCATTCGCCCTCTTTCATCGCCTGATAGGCGCGGAACTGGTTGCCGACGATGCCAGCGGCCGGGCCAAGAAGCTGCTCAAGCCAGTGGTTGTAGAGATCCTGCCCTTCCTGCTGCCGGTCGGGGCGGCGGAACCACAGCTCTGGCATACCCATGCGGCTGGACAGGTCTACCCCGGTGGCATGGCCCGGCACGCCTTTTAGAAGCGCGCCACCCAAATCGCGGCCCAGAAGGTTCACAATCGCCTCTTTGACTTCTTCCTCGGCCTCGTCGGCGCCGCCCGGCAAGAACATGCCGGCAAGCGTGGTGAGAAGCGCGTAGCCCCACGTCCCGGTGACGCCAGCCATGATCATCATCATACCAGAAATGCCGATGAGCTGTGCCCGTGCTTCCCGACGATCCGCTTCACTTTCTCCATTAAAAGATTGATGTAAGTCCCTGAAAAGACGGAACAACATGTTCAACTGATAGTTGCGGAAGATCGTGAAAACGCGCACCCAATCGTTGAATTGCAAGCGTGGGCGGCTCTCCGATTGGTAGTCGAAATGCACCTTGTAATCCAGCTCTTTGGCCTTCTGATAGGCCTGCTCACCGTGCATCCCGTTTTCCTTGGCCATGCGCAACGCCGCAATGAAGGTAATCTCGCGGTTCAGCACTTCGGCCTGATGGAACATCCAAGAAATCGCGCCCATCACCTTCTGGCGGCGGTCGTTATAGGCGATCCCGCTTTCGGCATAGTTGGTCAGGTCATGGTTCTGGGTCTTCTCCACGACGCCTTCATCATGCGCGCGCTTCAGCATGACCTTTTCTTCGTCGCTCAGGTGCTTCGAGCGTAGCAGATTGCCTTTGGATTGCCCGAACTGGCGCAGCGCGCGCGACAACTGCCGCCCGGCCCCGGCGACGGTGCCTTTCTCGAACGCGGCCGCCAGCACCGGCACGCCCACCACAACAGTCTGTGACAGGTTGACCAGTGCCGCGCCCGGCGTGGCCCCAAGGTAGTAGATGAAGGCCGCCGTGGTCGCCACCGTGGACCATGCGCTAGATTGCGGGTTCATCACCCAATCGTGGCGCTTCTCCATTTCATTCACGACAAGCTGTGCCCGGTCAGGATCTGCGCTTTCATCGGCTTCGCGGTGCGCATCATCCAGCGCCAGCCGCATATCCTGCCCATATTTCAGGCGGGCAAGCTGGGTCGCGCTATGGAACATCTGGTGCGAGAAGTTGCGGAAAGCATCGCTCGAATAGCCCGGCGTGCCCTTGCGGTGAATGCGGCTCTTGCGCATGGACAAATCTGGCAGGCTTTCGAGGTATTTCTGCCAAATGGCATCCATCAGCGCGGGGTCCGGGTTGGATGCGCCCAAAAGCGCCTCGACCTCAGCCACAAAGGTTGGGTCCACATCACCCGCCGTGGCCCCGCCTGTGGGCATGGTCCCGATCTTGACCTCCATTTCCGGGTATTCCCGGCGCAGCTCAGCCGCGGCTTGGTCGCGCTGGCGCGCGCTCTCGAATTTCGAGAAGGACTCGATCTTGCCGTCCGCGTTTTTCAGAGTGACGTAGTAATTGCCATGCCGCATGAGCGGGAAGTAAGGCGCCGGCACTTCGTTCTGCTCGAACATCAAGCGCATGTTGTTCAGCCGCGCCTTGCGGCCATAGCCGTCGCGCTTCTTCACCTGCGCCAGTCGCTCCTTCGCCTCGGCCACGGCTGCCTCGCGCGCATCGCCGGTCAGGCCTTCTTCTTCGATTTCGCGTATGCGGTCGTCATACTTCCGCTGCGCTTTCTTGAGGTTGATTTCCATGGCCTTGGCCACGTTATCCAACAGGATGCCGCGCTCGGTGTCCGCGACCTCACGGTAGGCGTCCCGAACCTCTCGGTAAATCTCATGCGCCTTGGAAGGCAGCATATCCCATCGCTTGCGAAGCTCCTCGTATTCGCGCTTCTTCATGTCGATAAAGGCCGCATATGCCGCCTTGCCCTCGTTCGTCCCCTTCGGCCGCACCGTGAATGGCTCTGCCGGGTCCAGCCCCGCAATAGTCGCATCGTGCATCAACGCCATCATGCGGTCATTGCTCTTGCCGTTCTTGCGGCTCCATGCGCCCCATTTCTCGGCAGTGCCCGCCGCGACCGCCTGCCGGTTGTTCTTCATGGCGGACATGTCGTGCTTCAGGTTCAGGTATTTCTGCGCCGAACGGATATTCTTGGCCAGCTCGCGCATAAGCGGCTCGCCCGGCACCAGCGCCAGAAGATTGGTCTTGTCGCTCTTGCCGCCCATGGCATCGGTGAGGATTTGGCCCATAAGGCCGCGCTCTTTCGTGCCTGTCACCTTGCCGCTGTCGCCCAGAAGCGCGCGGGAATATTCCGCGGCTTTGCTGGCGAATTTGCCATCAGGGCGACGGGCTGGATCGAAGCGGGATTCGCGGGACATGTCACGCTCTGTCGCGCTTGTCCCGCTGCCGCCCGGCTCATCCGGCCCGCGCCCGCCCACGTCGCCGCGTGCAATCCGCTCGAACGTCATGGCCGCCGACTGGAAGCCTTGCCCACGGAAGGCATTGGCCATCGCTTGGAAGAACGCCCGGATCTTTTGGAACGCGGCATCGAGGCCGCTGCGCTGGTCCGCGTTGCGCGCCCAGAGGCGGTAAAGCTCGGCCACGCCTTCTTCCATCCGCGCAGTCTGGTTCAGATCGGGATACATGCTCTCGATCCGCGCCATCAGCGCCCGGTCGGCCCGCGCCGCCGCGACCATGCCCTGCCACTCGGCCCGCGTGAACAGGCCGTAGGGCTTGCCCCATAGCCCTGCATCACGCAGCGCATGGACAATCTCATGGCGCAAGGTGCCAAGCGCGCCATCGGCGCTGTCCGGGTTGACCTCGATCTGCGCGCCGCGTTGGCGGCCCTGAATGGGCACGCCCGCCACATTGGAAAGCCCGCGCACCACTTGCGCCGCCACCGCACCGTCCAGCCCGGCCCGGCGCAGCTCTGCGCCCACGGCAGATTTGATCGCCGCGATGTCGGACGATTTGATTTCAGGATCGGCTGTTTGTTGTTCGCTTGCGTTGACAGGGTTGCCCGCAAAGTCTAGGTTAAACTCTGCGGGGTCGCCTTCAAATGCCGAAGTGGGGCCATCTGGTTCGACCGTGGGGTTCGCGGGACTATTGTCCTGTAAGACTCTGGCCCCGTAAGCCTCCTTCGACAGATCATAGTGGAATGTGCCATCTGACATTTCGCGCACTGTGGCGATAACCGTCACAGGCTTTCCGGCCAAGTCCACATTCGCTTGGAACTTGTGAACGGACACAACCTCATCGCGGCCCTTTTTGTCACCTTCCGACGCCACCAAAGAACCGTTTGCCAAGATTTCGCGCAACGCAGGCACAATGCGCAACAATTCATCGCCCTTGCGCCCCGATACCTTCTTGGCGCCGCGCCGATTGAACTGAATGTCCATGCCCGTTTCAGCATTGGTAACGCTCGTGCCGATCAGGTTGTCACGATACCAAGCCTCAACCTTTCGGCCAAGCTGGCGAATGTCAGACCAGTCTCCCAGCTCATCGCCGCGAAGACTGGCAACAGGCTCTTGGTTGAATCGGGATTGCTTTTCATCATCGGCCTCCGACAGCATTTCGGACTCAAGATCGCTGATCTTGTCCTCCAGCTCATCCAATTTTGCCTGATCCGCAAAGTCTTTCAGACGCGACCGCGCCTCTGCATAGCCAGCCGCTTTTTCTCGATATTCAGCGATGTCGGCGCGCATCTTTTCAGGCACTTCTTTCAAGCCCTGTGTCGCATTCTCGATACGGCGAACCATCCCGACCGGCTCGATAGACCAGCCGACATCAATACCGTTCCCTTCGCCGGTTGGAACCACAAAGGTTGTGGTCTGCGCCGCGCGACTAATGCGAATCTGAACAGGCAATCCGCCAATCATCCCGACATCTTGGCGCACCGGCCCATCTGGGTCAGCGAGAAGGTTATCGGCGGCAGAAATCAGCGCATTCCCCGCCTCCGAACGGTTGTCATAGGTCTGATCGCCAACCGTAGCAGAAAACGCATCGCCTTTGGTGTCGATGACACGCGCGGCCAAGGCTTCCCAAACAGGCAATTCAGCCTCTTGGATTTCTGCTGTGCGAAGGGCAATTTTTTCCTGCTGGTCCAATCGACGGCGTTGCGACACCAAAGCGTTCTTGCGACGACTCAGGGTGTCGCGCTCTGCTTTCATGTCGGTCAGGATTTGAACGCGCGGGTCTGCGGTTGTCATTGCCTTGGCTTGCTCGAACTGGCTTGCTTCGCCAAGGTCTTCCATCTCACGGACTGTAGGATCGCCGCGATAGAATGCCTCGATGAAGGCCGCCTTGCGCCCCATCATCTGCCACATGGTCGCGTCATAGGTGCCCTTGGTCGAGTAATCGAATATCTCGATTTCAGGGTTCATGTTGCCTTGGCGAATGCCTCGACCGTTGCGCTGTTCATCATCGGCTGGATACCAGAGAGGGTCGAGGTTATGGATCGCCGCAATCCGCTTCTGGGCGTTGACGCCTGTAAACAGCGTCTTTGATCCGATTAGAATCCGCTTCTTGCCCTCATTCATGTCGTTAAACGCGCGCTGACGCTTTCCGTGGCTGTTCAACTCCTCGGCCAGAATGATGTCGTTGGCGGGCACGCCCATGCGGATCAGCTCGCTTTTCATAAATCGGTGGACGGAAAAGCCGGGATTATGCTTGCTGGGGTTTACGCCCAGCGTCGAAAACACGATCTGCGTGGTCGGGCCTCGCATGACTGGCTTTTCAGAGTAACCGCCTTCCCTCTTGGCCTCATGCAGAGGTGCATTGTCGCCGTCTTTCCATTTGCGGTAGACGTTCTGAATAGCCGTTTCCAGCTTTGAGCCTTGGCCGCTCGACGCGGGGTCGACCAAGCGCATGTCGATTGCAGCGAGGCGACCGTCGTTGATGACGCTCAGAAGAATGTCGTCGCCCTTCTGAACCGGGCCTTTGCGCTGGGAAATGATCTCCATCCGCGCGGCCAGCCCCTCTTGAAACCGCTTGACCTCTGGTGTTGGGTCAACCACGACAAGGTTTCGCTTTCCGCCCTTGAGTTTTGGACGGGTCACATATTGCTCAAGGTCAGGGCCGGACACAATGTCCATCACCTGACGCACCATCAGCGAAAGCTCCGGCGTGTTCACGAATTTCGAGAACCGCGTGACTTGCTTATAGCCGCCTGCCGGATCTTGCTCTAGGGTGGTTTCTGTCATGCCGAATGTCGCCGCCCAAGCGTCGAAAGAGGACACGCCACGTTCTTCTAGAGCTTGCAGCTGAATGTAGCGCGACAGAGAGAAAAGCTCTGCCATCGTGTTCGTGATTGGCGTGCCTGATGCGAGGATCAAGCCGCGCCCAGGATTGTTCTGATCGACCACTCTGGTCTTGATGAACAAATCCATCGAGGCGGCGCTGCCGTTCGGGTCAATCCCCTTGATGTTGCCATTCTGCGTGGCAAAAGACAGTTTGCGGAACAAGTGCGCTTCGTCCACGAACATCATATCCACCCCGATTTCATCGAAGGTGAAAACCTGATCTTTGTTCGCGGTTGATGTCTGGCGCTGAATTTTCTGTTCGGCCGCTTCGAGAAGCTGCTCGATCTTCTTGCGCGTGTTCATCTTCGCGCCTTCGACCTGCTTCACATCGACGCCAAGAGACCCAGCGATAGATTTTATCGAACCCAGCAACGCTTGGTCAAGACCGCGCTCGCCTGCCGATGTGCTGTCATAGACCTCCCGCACATCTTTGAGCATGTCCTGAACCGCGAGGGTGACAGCCGCTTCACTTGGCGGGATCAGCTCAAATGCGGAATGCGTGATAACGACTGCATCATAGTCGTTCATGGCTATGTCCGCGACGAACTCCTTGCGGCGCGAGGTGTGGAACCGGCTTTCGTCGGCAATCGCCACATTCGCCAAGGGGTATTGCTCGTAGAATTCCTTGGAAAACTGATCGAGCATATGGTTGGGAACCACATACATTGGCTTTCGTGCCAGACCAAGGCGACGGGCTTCCATCCCGGCGCCAATCATCGCACTGGTTTTGCCCGCGCCTACGGTATGGGCCATGTAGGTGTTGCCGGATTGCAGAATCCGCGCGATGACGCCAGATTGGTGCGGCCGCCAATCCCAGCCGCTATTCACGCCCGGCGTCGTCAGGTATCCGCCGTCATATTGCGGCGCGACCTCGGCATTGAATGTCTCGTTGTAGAGCGCCTCCATTTCAGACGCACGCGCCTCATCCGACCAGAACCAATCCGAGAAATCGGATCGAATCTCTTGAGCCTTATCCTGTGCCGCCTGCGTTGCTTCTTCATCAAGAAAGCTCTCCGTGCCGCCCTCTGGCGTGCGACGGGTGCGCCGAACCTGAATGCTCTTGTTGTTCATCACCAAGCGCATAAGGTCTGCAAATGGCAGGTCTTCGGTGCCCCAATCGTTGCGCGCGGCGGCGCTTTTCGTGTCGCCGTCAACCGTCCAAATGCCAAGCGATCGCTTGAACGACGCGGTAAGCTGCAAGCCTTTCGATCTCGCATACTGACCATAAATTACCGGGTCGAACCAATGCGCCCCAACAGGGACACGAATATCGGAAGCCGGAATCGGCTCTGGCTGCACGTCCATCAGCTCGCGGACATTGCCGGAATAAGACGGGTCAAACTTTGCAGCGGCCTCGGCTTCTTTCAGCTTGCGACGGACATTGCCGGATAGGTATTTCGCGCGCGTTTCATACTGACCGCTTTCCTGGTTCTTGAAAATCTTGCCCTTCAGGTCTTCAAGCGCCGATTCCTCACTCACGCCAGCCAGCTTTGCGATAGCCGCCACGTCGATACGCCCACGCTCTGCCAGCGTGTAGAGAAGCGCATCCTCTGGCGAGTTGATCTGAGGCTTCTTGGTCTTGCGAACCGCGGGTTCTGTGAAGATGGCCGCTTTCGAAACTTCGCCGGTCTCTTTGTCTACTTTCTCAATCGAGCGCAGGCGATACCCTTCCTGATCGCCCAAACGGTCCTTGTTGCCCAAGAACGGGTCAATGTTCGGACGTTTCACGATGACGGTTTCGGGCACGGAACGCGGGTCGAAATCGCCCTCTCGGTAGCCCGGCCGCTCCATTGCTTCAGCACGCGCGCGCGCGATGTCTGCCATCTTTGCGCCGGCCTCGATCATTGGCCCTGCGTCGAAGCTGCCGATGTCAAAAGGCTCGCCGCGAGACCGGGCGTCTTCGGCCGCGCGCTGGCGGGCGCTTTCAAGCTGCACACGGCTTGGGGCGCGCTCTGTGCGAACTTCCTTGTTAATCGGCCCAAACCGCTTCACAAACGCATCATAGGCCTTGTTCAGAGCTGCCCGCGCCTCGCTGGCATCCTTCCCGTCAAGATCGGCGGCATAGACATCACGCAGCGCCATTTTGATCGGGACCAAGCCCATGATCCGCTCGTGGTCAGCCTTTGGTATGCCTTTCGGGTTTTCCTTGCTGCGCAGCCCCACCTCCACACCAGCATTGCCATCGAACTGATGAAGAACGCCGTCCTTGATGTAGAAACCGCCGCGCTTGGTTTCAGGCGAAGCACTATCGACGGCCCCCAGCTCCGTTGAGGGCGCCGCATCCGACATCACATCGCGCGGGAACGCCTGTGCCGCCCGCGCAATGTCTGCGCCAAGGTCAGCTCCTTCCAAGGGCCGAACGCCGACGCGGGCGCCTGCGGTCAGCTTGTCGAACAGGCCTTGCTCGCCCAAGATCATATCGGGGTTATCGAGGAAATAACGGTTGACGAATGCCTGCCCTGTGCCGCCTTTTCCGTCTGGAAGGTCCGTCTTGACAGATTCACGCCATGAGGGGTTGGCCTCGGTTTCGCCATCTATGCGCTTTCGCAGAACAATAATGTCGGTTGTAACCTCGGTGCCGTTTAGCTTGAAAGCGGTGTTCGGCAAGCGGATCGCCCCGACAAGATCGGCCCGGTCTGCGAGGTAATCGCGCGCTTTGGTGTCGCTCTTGTTCATGGTCCCTGCGGACGTGATGAACATAAGCAGGCCGCCCGGCCGAACCGCGTCGATTGATTTGGCGAAGAAATAGTCGTGGATCATAAATCGCTGCGGATACGCAGGATCGTTCTGGATTTGGGTCCGAGAAAACGGCGGGTTGCCAATCACCATGTCGTAGTAATTCTGCGGCAATGGTGTCTTGGTAAAATCGCCTTGCTGGATGGTCTGGCGCGGGTATAGCGCCTGCGCGATTTGCGCGGTCACAAGGTCAAGCTCCAAACCCTGATAGCTTGTCTCCGCGCGAATATCGCCGGGTTTCGTGCCGGCAAAGCCACCGACGCCCATGCCCGGCTCGTAAACGCGACCGCCAGAGAAACCGAGTTGGCGCGCAAGGCTCCACATGCCGCGCAGCGCGCTTTCGGCCGTGTAGAACGCATATTGGCTTGTGCGTGAAAGGGTCGCTTTTTCTTCTGGCGACAGCAGAGCGTCAATCTCGGCTGCCAAATCAGGAAAGCGAATCTTGCCAGCTTCGTTCGGCAACGTG
Organism: Paracoccaceae bacterium; assembly: GCA_016937725.1. Classification (GTDB taxonomy): domain Bacteria; phylum Pseudomonadota; class Alphaproteobacteria; order Rhodobacterales; family Rhodobacteraceae; genus Roseinatronobacter. The sequence continues at coordinate 15,426 of JAFGVZ010000178.1, forward strand.
CCAGACAACGTGCCCGCGCCGCCGTATTTGGCAAGTGCTGCGCGCTCGTCAGCCGTAGCTGGGCGGCCTTCCGCCTGAATCGTGCGCAACACGCGCAGCGCGGCAATGCTTTCGCGGGCGTGGGTCTTTTCGCCGCGGGCAAGCGTCAGTCCGCCCGCTTCGATCACATGATCGCGCGCGCCTAGTTGTTCATCAGCTCGTCCAGAGCGTCCTGTTGCGCCATCTCGCGCAGCATCACTTCCAGAGCTGGATCGTTCTTGGCTTGGCTCAGGCCCACGTTCTGCGCTGCCCGCCGCGTCACTTCCTCGACGTGTTCCGTCAGCTTGCCCTTGCCCCGACGCTGGATTTCCTTCGCCTTCTCTGGCGCTTGTTCGATCAGGGCTTGCGTCACTTCGTTGATCATCCTGATTTCCTTCCGTAGCGGTTGCGTCTGGCACTGTATCAGGTTCAGCGCCTTCCGCGAAAGTGGGATTTTCAGTTTCGGCGGCGAAAGCCTTGCGAATTTCGGCCATTACCTGATCGGCTGTGTCAAATTCGGAAACATCTTCCCCATTAAGGTCCATTTCGTCGCGCACATGGTTGTATGCTGCGCGCATGGGTGCTTGCGCCTGCCGCATGGTCAGGCCGGTGCTTTCCGCAAAATCGGCCAGCATTTGCGCGAAACGCTTGGTCCCCGCCTCGACATAGAGCGCGACCAGCTCACCGCCCAAGGTGATGTATTCAGGATCAAGCCCGCTGCTGGTCTGGTTGCGCGCCTTTTCGGCCAAGCGGCGCTTCAGCTCGGCGGCCCGGTCCTGCTTTTCTTGGGACAGGGCGCCAAGAATGCCGGGGGCTGGCTTTTCTGTCTCAGCTTTTGGCTTTGATGTTGCCGGTGTGGACTGTGTGGCCACACTATCGGCCGTGCCTTGAAATATCTCGACACGTTCCTCAGTTGTCAGATCAGCCCATTCGCGCCCAAGAAATCCAGCTTCTCCCAACGCCGTTGTGCGCTGATCTTTGTGTAAAGATCGCCACCAATCGTTCGCGCGGGCCGGTAACTTCTGAGATTTCTCGCGTTCAATCTTGATCGCCCGGTTGACTGTTCCTTCAGTCGCATCATGTGGCCCGGTATAGACGCGGCTGCCATCTGGCCCAAGCACGACTGTTTCGTTGACTTTGCGCTTCACCACAAACCCGTCGCTTGTCATGCGCTCTTGGTCTGTGCCGGGTTCTCCATTGACCATAACGCGGTCATAGCCGGGCGATACTTTGCTCGACTCCGGCGTTACCTTGGCTTGATATTTAGCCGGAAATTTCGCTTGGATGCCAGCATCGACCTCTGGGACACGAACGCTGTCCAGATACTCGTTCACCTCTGCGTCGGTCAGCCGTCTCATGGTTGAGCGAATGCCCGGCCCGCGCGGGTGGAAGATGGTCGTGCCCTTTTCATCCCACTCGACGCGGTAGCCGTCATCGGTTGTCATGGTGCGCTTGAGCGGCTCGCCGCGCTCCGCGTCTGTCTTCCCATCAGCGCCGACAACGTTGATGTTCACATTCCGAACGGCTAAGCCATTGTCGCGGCTATCGACCGTTTCTACCGCCATCTTCATGGGCTTCTGCCACTTGGCCTTGTCGCCAATAATCTGGCCCAGATCAGCCACGCTCATGGCCGTTACGCCGCCCCAGCGCTGCGCGCCCTTGCCATCGCTGAACCCGGCCAGATAGGCGTCCTTGGCCTCTTTCTGGGTGTTGAAGCCCAGCATTACCTTGTGCTCATCGAAGGAGCCGGTCTCAGCGTCCTTCTGGTCCACCACGAAAACCCGGTCGCTATCTGGGTTGTCGCCCATGTAGAAATCGACGTGATCGCCGTCCGCGCCCTCGGTGCGCAAGATCCGGCCATAATGCGCCGGCATGGTCACAGACCACGCGGTAGTGCCGTCAGGGTTGATCTTGCTGCGGGTGCCGCCTTTGCGGTTCTCGATGGACAGTTTCAGCCCGCGCCAGTCTGCCTTGCCGGTCTTGTAGTTTTCGGCCTCGGCCTGCGCCGGGGTTGGGTTGGGGTCGGTTTCTGCGGCGGCTTGTTCGATCTGGTCGGCTGTGCCCCCCGATTTCGGCTTCCCATCTTCATCGAGCACGCCTTCGGCAATCATCTGATCGACAATGGCATCGTATTCCCGCGCGTCAATTCGCTGGTCGCCAATAGCGACTTCGCCACCAGAAAACGTGGTGACGCGCCCATCGGCGTTCAAAAGGCTTTCGCGGATAAGGTCGACTTGTTCGGGGGTTGCCTTGCGAACTGGATTGCCGGTCGCCTTTGCCGCTTCTGCGGCCATGTCATCCTCGACCACATATGCCGCCTCCAGCACCTTGTCTTTGTGCTTGCGCGAGAAGATGAAGCCGCCTTGGCGCTCGTCCCACTTGATGCTGACGCCATCGACCTGCGGCGGGCGATCCTTGGGAAGCCCGCGCAGGATCGCCGCGCGCTCGCGTATGTCCTCGACGGTGACGGTGGGCTGGTCGCCGGGCGTTACTTCTTCTTCCCGCCCTTGCTGCTGCAACCCTTCTTGCTGCCCTTGCTGTATGCCATCGGTCTGTTCTCCTTCGGTTGGGGTTGGTTCTGCATACTCGCCAATCTTTCGGCGCTGGCGCTCTGTTCGCAACCAGTTTTCGGAAAGGCCCATGTTCGGGGTGTTCAGGATGACATCATCAGGCGCGCGTGAAAGCCAAGACCTCGCTTGTGCGCCGGGGCCTCCCGTTTCGCTGTCGGAAAATGGAAAATTGTCAGGCGTTGGCTCTGGCGCAGCGTTCAGTGCAGGTGTTGGTTCGCCGGTTTGAGCTGGACCAGATACACCGCTGACACCAACGGTGCCATCGGGTGATGGTGACTGATCAGGTCGTTCTCCGCGATCAGCTTGCGCAGCTTCTTGGCCTTCTTCTTGCTGATCAGACCGTCCCGCTGCATTTGCTTGATCGCCTGTTGCCACGTCATCCAACATTCCGGCATCGGTGTCCTCCTGCGGCTTCGCAACGGCCACAAACCCGCCGTTGCGCTCTACGATGTCGTAGGTGGCTGGGTCGATGCCGTCGCGGGTGATCTTCTGGCGCAGCGCATTGGCGCTCTTGAACGGTGTGCCATCTGGGCGCGCAATTGTGTCTGGTGAAACTGCTGGCGCGGCATCAGGCTCCACACCCTGACCCAGCACGCCCAAAGATTGATCCGGCTGCACGTCGCCGCCCGGCTTTGGCGTCTCGATCAGGCTTTCATCGGCCCGCGCCAGCGCGTCGGCCTCGGCGCGCTGCGCTTCTTGCTGCTCAATATAGGCCTCAATGGCGCTGCGGATCGCGCGCAGATCCTCGCCTTCGCCAAATTCGCGGGCGATACCGTCGATGTCGGCCAATGTGCGTTCAGCTTGCCCAACGCTGGTCAGGTTGCCCGCAATCTCGCCCATTTCCTGAACGGCAAGGTCGTATTCGTTTGGGTCAATCTCTGGCGGGATTGCCTCGCCGGGCACGGCGGCCGCGTCAGCCGGGCGGCCAGTCACAACATCATCGCGCGGCGTCAGCGTGACGATACCGGCCTCGATGTCGGCGCGGGCAATCTCGCCAATCTCGCCCGTTTCCGGGTCCATGAGCTGAATGCCGGTTTCGGTTTCCCCGACAATGACCACGTTTTCCGGGGCGATGTCGCCACGAAACTCAAGCGTTGCTGGAATTTGCTGCCCGGTGCCGCCGCTTTGAGGCTGTGGGGCACTCGCTGCCACTGGCCCCGCCTCTGGGGGTTGCGGCTGAGCACCGGGCATACCGGGCTGCGGCGAGACCATCTCCGCGCCGGTATCTGGTTGTGGTGTTGTGCGGCGCGCGCCCTCTTGACGGGCGGCTGCCATGCTGCCGGGTTTGGCGGGCGGCTCAACTGGCTGCGCTTGCTGGGAAAGGGGTGGCTCGACAGGCGCGACAGGATCGCCCGGCGTGGTGACTCCTGCACCCTCGCCCATTTCGTCATTTTCACGCCCCGCGCCCGCGCCTTGCAGCGCACCGGCCACACCGCCGACAGGGGCACCGCCAAGGGCGCCCATCAGAAAATCAGCGAAGGTGTCTTCGGCAAGGTCCACTTCCATATCGGTCGCAACCTGCGTGCCAAACCGGGCCGCAACACCTTCTACTGCCTCTTGAAAGCCCTCCTCCAAACCACCAATTGCCGCGCGGGTCGTGCCTTGGCGCAGCGCGCCGCCTGTCTGGCCCACGCCTGCGGGCAAAGCCCCACGCATGATGGCTGTTGTGGTCGCGCCGCCAAGGGCACCAATCGGCGCTGTCAGCAATGCAGACACAAAGCCTGCTGCATCCTTGGCCTGTTCAAACGCTTCTTCCTCAGACATGCCCGCGGCGCGCAGCTCGCGGAAATACCCGGATTCACGCTCAAGCGCGCTGACACCGCTTGCGTCACGCTCTGAGAAAGCTTCCTCGACCACTTGCCGGGCCAATTCTGCGCCACCGCCCGCGGATTGCGCGCCGCCTACCACTGCGGCGCCTGCCCCGCCTGTTACAATGCCCGCAGCGACAACTGGCAAGAATGAGCCAAGAACATCGGCGGCCAGCAAAGCATACCCGTAAGGCGACGGGTCTTCACCCATGCTCCATGTGCTTGGCTTGAACAGGTTGCCCGAAGGCATAGACTGCTGAATAGCCAGCTTCGCATCATCTGACACGCCGCCGCGCATATCGTTGCCCAGATCGCGCAGGAAGTCACCACCTGCCCGGCCAAGGCGTGCGGTCAAACCCGGCTCATAATCGGCATCGCCGCGCAGAACGTGCAGAGGGGCGTCGGCAAGCTGGCCAACGCCTTCGACTGCGGCGCCGGTCCCTGCCACAAGCGCACCACCAAGCTGGCGCCCCAAACTTCCTGCTACACCGGGCTGATCTTCTGCCTGCTGCGCGGTTTGCTGCGCGCGCGCGGCGCGTGCCGCCGCCATGCGGTCGGGATAAAGGGTTTCGCCAATTTCACGGGCGCGGGCAAGGAACGCATCGGACTGATTCCCGGCCAGCCCCCGGATCACGTCTTTGACGTTCGCGCCCTCAGCTATCGCCGGGCCAAGCTCGGCCGCTGCGGCCCGCGTAACCTCAAGAAGCTCGTCAGGGTCGTTGACGCCTGCCTTTTCGCCAATGGCAAGAAGAACGTTGACAGGGACGCCCGTTCTCCGCGCCTCGTCTTCAATCTGCCCAAAGGTGCCGCGGTTCTTTTCGGGGTTGTCGCGGTCCAAGATGTTGAACATAGCAGCGCCTTTCAGCCAGAGTTGGCACACAATATCTTGTAAATGCACCCCGGTGAAGGGCACATTTTGTATTATGGGGCGTAAACGGGCACATCGGCAGCGCGTTGGCCGCCAATCAGCCGGTCATATTCCGCCTCTGCCGCCCGCAAGATTTCAGGCGTTACGCCTTCGACGCCCGCCATTTCTTTGGCAAGAGACGCAATCGCTTCGGCCCGGTCCTGTGCGCTAATCTGCTCAGGGCGATTGCCAGATTGAGCCGCGCGTTCCTTCTCGACCTCGGACATCATGCGCTCAACCACTGTATCCGGGGCCATTGCACCAATAATAGCCGTGCCAATCATCCCTTGAGCGCCCTGAATGCTCTGCGTAAATTGTCGGCCTGTTGCGTTGTCCTTAAAAGTCACCGTCATGCCTACAATTTCGCCATCATCGTTTTCGTTCCATTTGGTTTTGCTTTTCACCACGCTCAAGCCATCGTCGTAATAGCCCTTCATGTTGTAAAGATCGGTAATTGCACCCAGCAAGGACTCCTTGTCGCCTAGCTGCATGTAAACCATGGCTTCGCCCCATTTTTCGATACCGGCCTGAACCTTTTTATCTTTCACCCACTCTTGGACCATTTTAGCTTTTTCAAAATTGCCGCTCCGAACATAGAGTTGCTCAAGTTCGGCTGCGGCCTGCAAATTCCAGCTTTCGGCAATCCCGCGCCCGGCTTGCTCTGCGATTCGGCGGTTTTCGGCGGGCGTGGTTTCGCCGCGGGCGGCCTCTGCAATGCTGACGCCCTCGCTGCGCGTGGCGTCGGCAATCGCGTTCTGGATCGCCTCGCCCCCGGCGCTGCGAATGCTGGGGGCTTCCGCGACGGGCCGGGCGCCGCTGATCTGCAACGCTTGCGCCGCGGCGCGGGTCGGGCCTTGGCCCTGATTGCGGGCGTTCGGCTGGGCAACAGGCTGCGCGGCTGGTGCGCGTGACGTGGGCGCGGGCTGCGTGCTGGCCCGATCTTGCGCTTCAAGGTAGCGCTGTGCGTCCTTCATGCTGGAACCACGGTCATACATACGCGCGCCCGCGTCCATTGCCCCGACTGCGGATAGTGCGCCACCAGCCACGTCCGCAGCCGTAGAGGCGATACCCATGCCAGAACGGTTCAGCCGATCCATTACCGCTGTCACCGGGTCTCCTGCCGGCAAGATGCTCATTGCCTTATCGCGGGTCTGCGTTGCGCGGGCTTGTGCTTCAGGGCTGGCTGCCGGGCGATCTGGGCGCGGCGCATTGGCCGCGCGCTCCTGTGCAACCATGTCCTCCATGGTGCCCCGGCGCGGCGCGTCTGAACGAATGCCGCGTGTGGCCTCCTGATAGTCGGAATAGCCCTGCCCGCGCCCCTGAACGGCATCAACGGTTGCCTGCCCCGGTTCTGCGCGCGGTGCTTGCGGCCCGCCTTCCGGCATGGTCGAGGCAAAGGCCGGGCTGGCGAAAAGCGAAATACCGGGCCGGGCGGGCGCTTGCTGTGGCTGCTCCTTCGGCGCGGCCTCTGCAACCTGCGTCTCGCGCGCCTGCGGGGGCGGTGCTACGCTTGCCTGATCTTGGGCCACACGGGCGGCTTCCACGTTACGCATCAGGCGGTCTTGCATCATCGAAGACGCGGCGGCCTGATCCGGGTTTTGGCTTGCGCCAATATCCACCATAGAAATGGCGGCCTGCGATGCAGGGGCTTCTACGCGCCCCTGATCGCCTTGCGGTTCATCAAGCGGAACGGCATCCATTATCGAAATGGCCTGCCCGCCCTGTTGTGGCGCCCCGATCCGGCTCAGAAGCTCGGATTCCTGCCGCTCAAACTCCTCGGCGCTGGCGCGTTCTTCTTCCTCTTTTGTGATTTGGCGCTGACGGTCTTC
>JAFGVZ010000179.1 GCA_016937725.1 Paracoccaceae bacterium
GAGCCGGTGGGCTTCTCGTCAATCGCCCAGAAGCCGGTCAGCGTGTCCAGCTTGTCGGCCAGCGCCACGGCGACGGTGACGGGCGCGGTGGGCACAGCGTCGGACGGGCCGAGGGGGGAGTAATGATCGCGGCAGGCATCGGCCACCTCTGGCGCGTAGCCGCCTTTCAGTGCATAATAGCGCCCCATAACCCCTTGAAGCTCTGGGAATTCGCCCACCATGCCTGAGCGCAGATCGGCCTTCGCCACGCGCGCGGCCTGTTCTGCCATATCGGCATCCGCACCAACCAGCGGCGCAATCTCACGCGCCAGCGCCGCGATGCGGTCGATCCGGTCAGCCTGCGACCCCAGCTTGTTGTGGAAGGTCACATCGGACAGCCCGGCCCCCATACCTTCCAGCCCCGCATCAGCAACCAGCCGCAAGTCATTGTCCCAAAAGAACTTCGCATCCGACAAGCGCGCCGCCAGAACCTTCTGGTTCCCCGCCAGAATGGTTGCGCCCTGATCCGCCGTTTCGCGGTTGGCGACCGTCACAAACCCAACGATCTGCCCGCGCTTCGGGTCACGGACCGAGAAAAACTTCTGGTGTTCTTTCATGGAAGTTTGCAGCACTTCCGGCGGCAAGTCCAGGAACTGTTCTTCAATCCGCCCCATCAGCACCACGGGCCATTCGACCAGCCCCGCGACTTCGGCAAGCAAGCCCTTGTCCTCGACCAATTCCAGCCCTTGGGCAAAGGCCAGTTGCGACGCCTCGTTCCAGATATGGCCCGCGCGTTCCGCCGGGTCCATAATAACCTTGGCGCGCTTCAACTTTGCCGCGTAATCCTCGAAATTCGCGACGGAAAAGCTGTCCGGTGCCATGAAGCGGTGCCCGCGCGTGCTGTCGCCCGACACGATCCCGTCCACCTCCAGCGGCACCACCTGCGCGCCATCCTCGCGCGACAGAATGCACAGGATGGAATGCAAGGGCCGCACCCACCGCAAGCTGCCCGCGCCCCAGCGCATCGACTTGGGCCATGGGAAGTTGCGGATGGTGCGTTCCAGCACCTCTGCCACGATCACCGGGGCCGCGCGCCCCTCGGTCGTGACATGGGCAACGTAAACCTGCCCCTTTTTGTCGTCCTGAATGCTCAGGTCGTCCATGCTCAGCCCGGTCGAGCGCAGGAACCCCTCGACGGCCTTTTCCGGCGCGCCGACCTTCGGCCCGCGCCGTTCCTCGCGCAGGGTCGGGCTGTGATCGGACAGCCCTTGCACTGCAAGTGCCAGCCGACGCGGCGTGGCAAAGGCGCTTGAATGGGCATAGGTCAGCCCCGCTTCGACCAGCCCGTCGGTGACCAGCTTTTTCAGCGCGTCAGAGGCACCCGCCTGCATCCGCGCCGGGATTTCTTCGGAGAAGAGTTCGATCAGAAGATCAGCCATTGGGGAACCTCAAACAGCCCGCGATGCGAAGGTCATGCGGCGTTTCGTGGCAGGGGACGGCAACAGGGTAAAGCCCGCCGCGCGCAAGATTTCGGCGCATTCCGCGCCGGTTTCGGCGCCGTTGCGTTCTGGCCCGGTGTCGATGGCGACGTGGCGGGTGCGTTTCAGCACCTCTGTCGCGCCTTGCAGCACCTCGGGTTCGGCCCCTTCGGCATCCATTTTCAGAAGCGTCACGTCGCCCAAATTGTGCCGCGCTGCCACCGCATCCAGCGTCTGGGCCTGCGCGGTGAAGGCGGCCACGCCCTCGCCCGGCGGCAGGAAGATAGAACTGTCGGCTTTGCCGGGTGCGCTGTAGAAGGTCAGCTCACATGCCTCCTTCCACAAGATCGCGCAATCGGTGGAGATGTCGGGGGTCGCGGCAATGTTGGCGTTCAAACACTCGACCACGACGGGGTCACCGACCAGACACAAGACCTTGGCCCCTTGGCCCGCCGCGAGCAGCGCGAAATCGCCCACATTTGCCCCGATGTCGATGACCGTGTCCCCCGGTGCAAGCTTGAATGTCCCATCCAGCCCGAATTCGGCGGCGAGCCTTTGCATGCGTGCGGTCCAGCCGCGGCGATACGAGCGCCACAACAGTGCCGAGGGCACCAAGAGACGGTGTTCTTGAATGGTCAACTCGAACTGCGTGCCTATGCGCTTGACCGCAACAGGTTTCAGACCCCCGACCCCTGTGCGCGAGACGATATTGTGAAGCACCAGATGCATCCGGTCGCGGAAGCGCAGGTCAAGGTCATTGCTCACGGGGTCGACTCCGTCGGCGGGGGTGGGCAACCTTGGGGCAAAGGGTCGCCATCGAAAAAGGCGGTGCCGCAGGGGTTGATCTGGTGCCACGCAAAGGCGCGCCCATCGGGGAAAATCGCGGCCACGCGGTCAATGCCGTAGATGATATTCGCCTGCGCAGTCACCGCCTGCGCGGTGCCATCTTCCAGCGCGGCACCGATGGCGGCGGCATCGAAACACTCGAACCATTCGGGCGCGTTCAGCGGCGTGGCGTTCTCATATGGCGCAAAAACCGTGGCCGGGTCCGACACCGTGAAACAAGCGCGGAACCGAATGGGGGAACTGATCGCGTCAATCCCTTGGAACGCGGTCACGGCCACATCGCGCGGGGCGTCTTCGCCCGCATAGGTCAGCGCAATGCTGTCTTGTTCGGGCAGGGTTTCGTAATAGCCGTAAACCTGCAAATACCACATGCCCACGCCGCCAAGCGCGGCACTGGCCAGAAGCAGCACAACCAGAAAGCGCCCCATCACGCGCCCCCGGCTGCGGTTTGCACGAAGGCATCGGCGCACATCTTGGCCAGCGCCCGCACCCGACCGATATAGGCTTGGCGTTCGGTGACAGAGATGACACCGCGCGCGTCCAGCAGGTTAAACAGGTGGCTGGCCTTGATGCATTGGTCATAGGCCGGATGCGCCATGATGATGCTGCGGCCCGCGCTGTCAGCAGCCGGGGCAGACAGAATGCGCTGGCACTCGGCCTCTGCATCCTTGAAGTGCTGGAGCAGCGTTTCGGTATCGGCCTGATCGAAATTCCAGCGCGAATATTCCTGCTCTGTCTGGCGGAAGACATCGCCATAGGACAGCGGGATCAGCGCGTCGGGCGCGTTGAAGGGCATGTCCATGACGTGATCGACACCCAGCACATACATGGCCAAGCGTTCTAAGCCATAGGTCAATTCGCCCGAAACAGGCTTGCAATCATGCCCGCCAACCTGTTGGAAATAGGTGAATTGCGACACTTCCATCCCGTCGCACCACACTTCCCAGCCCAGCCCCCACGCGCCCAGGGTTGGCGATTCCCAGTCATCCTCGACAAAGCGGATGTCATGCAGCGCATCGTCAATCCCTATGGCGCGCAATGACCCTAGGTAAAGCTCTTGCAAATCAGGCGGCGAGGGTTTGATGATGACCTGATATTGGTAGTAATGCTGCAAGCGGTTCGGGTTCTCGCCATAGCGCCCATCGGTGGGGCGGCGCGAGGGCTGAACATAGGCCGCGGCCCAGGCCTTGGACCCCAGCGCGCGCAGCGTGGTTGCCGGGTGGAAGGTGCCCGCGCCCACTTCCATATCATAGGGTTGCAGCACCGCGCAGCCCTTGGCCGCCCAATAATTCTGCAACCTCAGGATGATTTCCTGAAAGCATTGTGGCTTTTGTGAACGGTTTTCAGCGGCTTCCGCCATGTCGGCCCCTTGCCATGTCAGCGCAATCTCGTAAAGCTGCGTCTGCATAGGCAAGCATCCGCCAAGGGTCAACGCCGAAACCGGGCGCGCGCGGCTGGTGAACTTGATATGGGGAAGGAATTGAACGACATGACACGGTATTTCAGCACGGCAGCGTTTCTGGTCGCCAGCGTTTCTGGCTTGGCACTGGGGCCGGTCCTTGCGCAAGATACCCGCTGGGTGCAACTGGAAGCGCATCGCGAGTTGGACGTAGCCTTGCAACGCGCGCAGGATTACCAAGACAGCATTGGCAATGTCAGCGGCTTTCAATTGCCGTCGGACTGGTATGCCGTCAGCCTTGGCCCTTTTGAGACCGATACCGATGCGTTCGAAGTGCGCCGCCAATTGCGCGCAGAGCAGGCGATCCCGGCAGATGCTTTCGTCTCGAACGGTGAAAATTACGGTGCGCGCTTCTTCCCGGCAGATGGCACGGCTGTTGCCCCCGCGGTGGCCCCCGCTCCGGCCGCAGAGCCGGAGCCTCTGGCCAGCGCGGAACCAATCCCTGAACCGGAACCCGAAGAGACCCTGCGCGAGGCGCAAGTCTCCGAGCGCGCGCTGGACCGTGACCAGCGCGCCGAGTTGCAGACCGCTTTGCAATGGTTCGGGTTCTACACTCAACGGATTGACGCGGCCTTTGGCCCCGGCACACGCCGCTCCATGGCCGATTGGCAAGCTGCGCAAGGCTATGACGACACCGGCGTCCTGACCACCCGCCAGCGTGCCGAATTGCTGGCCGCTTATCAGGGCGAATTGGCCGCCCTTGGCATGCAGACCATCCGCGACGAGGATGCGGGCATTGAAATCGCGCTGCCCCTCGCCATGGTCGCATTCGACCGCCACGAAGCGCCGTTCTCGCATTTCCCGTCCAAGGACGGCAGCGGCGTACAGGTGCTTTTGCTGTCGCAGCCGGGCAATCAGGCGACACTCTTTGGCCTGTATGAAATCATGCAAACCCTTGAAATCGTGCCGCTGGAAGGCGAACGTGAACGCGGGTCGAACAGCTTTACCCTGACCGGTCAGAATGACGAGCTGCGCTCGCATACCTTCGCGCAATTCCGCAATGGGCAGATCAAGGGCTACACGCTTGTCTGGACGCCGGAGCGTGACGACCAGATGGCGCGCGTGCTGCCAATGATGCAGGAGAGCTTCGCAACCTTCGGCGGCACCTTGCCTGAAAGCACGGGCCAAGCCAGCCAAGTCGCGCGCTCGGCGCTGCTGGCGGGCCTCAGCGTGCGGCGGCCCGACTATTCGCGCTCGGGTTTCTACATCGACGCGACCGGCACCACGGTCACGACCGCCGCCGCCGTCGCACAATGCGAACGTGTGACGATTGACGAGGCTTACACCGCCCGCATTCGCGCCGTGGACGAGGTGCTGAATATTGCCGTGCTGGAACCCGAAACCCCGCTGGTGCCGATGGCTTTCGCGCAATTTGCCGAAGGCGACATGCCCGTGGGGCAGGAAGTGACCATTTCGGGCTTTTCGTTCGAGGATATGCTCACGCGCCCCGTGCTGACCTTCGGGCGGCTGGATGCGATCGGTGGCCTGAGCGGCGAAGAAGGTGTTCTGCGCCTGAACGCGACCGTGGCGCAAGGCGATCTGGGCGGGCCGGTCTTTGGTCCGACGGGCGCGGTGCTGGGATTGTTGTCAGGCCAGCCCATGCTGGAGAAGCGCCAACTTCCGCCAGAGGTGAATTACGCCGTCTCTGCCCCCGCCATTCGCGCCTTTCTCAGCGCCAATGGCGTCTCAAGCGGCACGCTGCGCGAAGGCGTGACGGTCACGCCAGAGCATCTGACCCGCGTTTCGGGCGATCTGACGGTGCTGGTGTCTTGTTGGAATTGACCGGTTGATAACCGGGCAGCGGCGGGCCGCGGTCTGCCGCATTCTTGCGTAGAAATGGGCGCTTTATGGTGGCCAAGTCCGGATAACCTATCATCGGCGCACCCCCGGTCGCCAAAGCGGCAGGCCTCTGGGGCGGCCCGCCGCTGCCCGTGGGGCGCTACGCGCCTGTTAACCAAGGGCTTTGCGTTGTTACCCGTTACTCCATCGCCTCCAACTCGTCGATGAAGCCTGCGATCATACTCAGCCCCTTGTCCCAGAAGGCCGGGTCGGATGCGTCCAACCCGAAAGGGGCCAGCAATTCCTTGTGGTGCTTCGAGCCACCTGCCGCCAGCATCTCGAAATACTTGTCTTGGAAACCCTCGGGCTGTTCTTCGTAAACCGCATATAACGCATTCACCAACCCGTCACCGAACGCATAAGCATAGACGTAAAACGGCGAATGCACAAAATGCGGGATATAGGACCAGAAGGTTTCATACCCGTCCATGAAGGTGAACACCGGCCCAAGGCTTTGCGCCTGCACACTCATCCACAGCGCGTTGATGTCGTCAGGCGTCAACTCGCCCCCGCGCCGCGCGTCATGCAGCTTGCATTCGAAATCGTAAAACGCGATCTGGCGCACGACGGTGTTGATCATATCCTCGACCTTGCCAGCCAGCAGGGTCTTACGTTCTTCCTGGGTGGCAGCCTTGGCCAGCATCCGGCGGAAGGTCAGCATCTCGCCAAACACGGATGCGGTTTCGGCCAGCGTCAGCGGCGTGGAGGACAAAAGCTCCCCCTGCCCTGCGGCCAGCCGCTGATGCACCCCATGCCCCAGTTCATGCGCCAGCGTCATCACATCGCGCGGCTTGCCAAGGTAGTTGAGCATCACGAACGGATGCGCATCGGTCACGGTCGGGTGTGCGAAAGCCCCCGGTGCCTTTCCGGGGGTGACGGCGGCATCAATCCAACCGCGCTCGAAAAACGGTTGCGCCAGATCGGCCAGTTTGGGCGAAAAGCCCGCATAGGCATCCAACACCATATCCTGCGCTTCTGGCCAGCGGATGGTGCGGGCGGCTTCCGTGGGCAACGGCGCGTTGCGGTCCCAGACCTCTAGCGTGTCCAGCCCCAACCATTTGGCTTTCAGCGCATAATAGCGGTGCGACAGTTTCGGATAGGCCGCGACGACCGCATCACGCAAGGCTTGCACCACTTCGGGCTCGACATGGTTCGACAAATGGCGACCATGCTGAGGGCTGGGCATCTTGCGCCAGCGATCCTCGATTTCCTTTTCCTTGGCCAGCGTATTGTGGACACGCGCGAACAGGCGAATATTGGCCCCGAACACCTCTGCCAAAGCCCGCGCGCCCGCTTCACGGCGGCTGCGGTCGCGGTCGGTCAGA
>JAFGVZ010000180.1 GCA_016937725.1 Paracoccaceae bacterium
CGCCTCGGCAAACAGGGCCTCGGCCGAGGATGCGTGCACCGACGCATAGGCCACCGCCGTAGTGGTGCCGTGGTCCGTCAGCCGGTCCAGAAACTTGGCGGCCATGGTTGCGCAAAGCGCGGGGTCGGCGTAGCGGGTTTCCTCGGGGAAGGTGTAGTCGTTCAGCCAATCCAGCAATTCCGCCGCCCAAGAGGCGATGACCTGCGTTTGGGGGAAATGCAGATGTGTGTCGATAAAGCCCGGCATTAACAAATGTGGGCGGTGGTCGATGAGTTTCGCATCGGGGGCGGTTATGTCTCGCGCCTCACCCATGGCGCGGATCATACCGCCCTCGACCAGCAGCGCGCCATCCTCGATATAGGAAAACGCGTCCGTGTCATCGGGCGTTTGCGGTTCGCGGTGAAAGCTCAGCAGCCGCGCGCGGATCAGGGTTTTGGTCATGGGGTTCCTTTGGCAGTGTGCGCGAAGGCGGCGAATATTTCCTGCGCGGTCATCAGGGCTATGACCGCTGGCCGCTTGTCGCCCAAGCCCGCAGCCCCAATCGGGCAAGTCAGGCGCGACAGATCGCTAAAATTGTCTGTTTCGCGCGCGAAACGGGTAAACCGCGCGCGTTTCGTGGCCGATCCGATCAAGCCCACATAGGCCGCGTCACCGCGTTTCAACGCCGCGAGTGTCAGCAGAAAATCCAGCCCGTGATCGTGGGTTGTGACCACGAAAGCGGTGCCGGGGGGCGCTTGGTCGATCTCTGCCTCTGGGAATGCGGTCAGGCGATGCTCTGCGCTGGCAGGTGCTTGCGCGAGTTCCGCCGCGCGGCTATCCACCAGCACCACGCGGCAGGGCAGCGGGGCCAAGACCTGCGCCAAGGCCCGGCCCACATGCCCCGCACCCAGGATCATCACGCAAGGCGCTTGCGCCGCATCCAGCCGCGCGAGCATCGCCGTGCGAGCGTCCGGGTCCAGAGCGGTCAATTCAACCGTCACCCGCCCGCCGCAGCACTGGCCGATATCCGGGCCAAGCGCCAGGGTCAGGCTGTCTTGCGGTATGCCCTGTTCCAAAATCACACGCGCCCGCGCCACCGCGCGAAATTCCACCTGCCCGCCGCCGATGGTGCCGGCTTGGTCAGCCGCAGTCACAAGCATTTCCGCCCCGACCTCGCGCGGGGCAGACCCCTCGACCACGCTCAGGCGCAGATGCACCAGCGGTGCATCTCCTGTCAGCAAATCGCGCATACTCATCCGCGCAGCCGTTCAACCGCCATCAGCACCCGCTCTGGCGTGGCGGGCGCGTCCAGCCGCGGGCATTCGCGGTAATCGGCCACGGATGCTATGGCCATTCCAATCGCCTCGAACACCGATACGGGCAGCATGAAGGGCGGCTCGCCCACTGCTTTCGAGCGTTTGATGGTGCGCTCCGGGTTCACCGACCATTCGGCAAGCGCCACGTTGAAGATGCGCGGGCGGTCGCTGGCGAGCGGGATCTTGTAAGTGCTGGGCGCGTGGGTGCGCAGGCGGCCTGCATCGTCCCAGACGAGTTCCTCTGACGTCAGCCACCCCATGCCCTGCACGAACGCGCCTTCGACCTGCCCCAAATCCAAAGCGGGGTTCAGCGACCGGCCCACATCGTGCAGCACATCCGCCCGGTCCACGCGGGTTTCGCCTGTCAGAGTGTCGATGCTGACCTCGGAACACGCCGCGCCATAGGCGTAGTAATAGAACGGGCGACCCTGCCCCTTGGCGCGGTCCCAATGGATGCCGGGGGTCTTGTAGAACCCCGCCGCCGAGAGCTGCACCCGCTCCATATAGGCGGCCTTGATGAAGTCGTTCCACGGGATGATCTGGGTGCCCACGGCCACGCGACCGGGCAGGAATTGCACCGCGTCCTCTGCAACACCCCATTTCTCTGCTGCAAAGGCTACCAGCCGCGACTTGATCTGCTCCGCCGCGTTCAGCGCGGCCATGCCGTTCAGGTCCGACCCGCTGCTGGCGGCGGTGGCCGATGTGTTGGGCACCTTTTCCGTGGTCGTTTTCGTGATCTTGATGCGCGACAGCTCCACCTGAAACGCCTCTGCCACCACTTGCGCGACCTTGGTGAACAGGCCTTGGCCCATTTCGGTGCCGCCGTGGTTCAGGTGGATCGACCCGTCCGAATAGACATGCACCAGCGCGCCCGCCTGATTATACCATGTCGCGGTAAAGCTGATCCCGAATTTGACGGGCGTAAGCGCAATGCCCTTGCGGATGACGCCGCCTTTGGCGTTGAAGTCGCGCACGTTTTGGCGCCGGTTTTGGTAGTCCGAGGACGCCTCCAACTCATCCACCAGCCGGGTCAGGATATTGTCCGTTACCTGCTGATGATAAGGCGTGATATCCGCGCCCTCGCGGTAGAAATTCGCGCGCCGCACCTCCAGCGGGTCGCGGCCCAGCTTGTAGGCGATTTCTTCGATCATCCGTTCCGCCGCGATCAGCCCTTGCGGACCGCCAAAGCCGCGAAAGGCGGTGTTGCTGACTGTGTTGGTCTGGATCGGGCGCGAACGCAGGCGCACATCGGGGTAATAATAGGCGTTGTCGGCATGAAACAGCGCGCGGTCCGTGACCGGACCGGACAGGTCCGCCGACCAGCCGCAACGCGCGGCAAACAGGCCATCGACCGCAAGAATGCGGCCCGTGTCATCGAACCCCAGATCGTAGTCTATGCGGAAATCGTGGCGTTTGCCGGTGATCTCCATATCCTGATCGCGGTCGGGGCGCAGCTTGACGGCGCGACCTGTTGCGCGCGCGGCCAAGGCGGCCACGGTGCAGAACAGGTTCATCTGGGTTTCCTTGCCGCCGAAACCGCCGCCCATGCGGCGCACATTCACCACAACGGCATTCGCAGGAACGCCAAGCGCATGGGCGACCATGTGCTGCGCTTCCGACGGGTGCTGGGTCGAGGCGAAGACGGTCATCTCGTCATCCTCGCCCGGAATGGCGAGCGCGATTTGCCCTTCCAGATACATATGGTCCTGACCACCCACGCGCATCCGGCCCTGAATGCGGTGCGGCGCTTTGGCCAGCGCGCTTGCCGCATCGCCGCGCGCCAGCGTCAGGGGCGGGGTCACGTTTGGGTATCCGGCGGTTTCGGCCGTGTCTATGTCGGTCGCGTGATCCGCCTGGTCGTAGCTGACCTTGGCCAAGGTGCAGGCGCGCCGCGCCAGATCGCGGGTTTCCGCCACGACCGCGAACAAAGGCTGGCCGTGGAACTGCACGTTGCGGGTAAAGATCGGCTCGTCATTCAGGCCGGTGGGTGAGATGTCGTTGTGGCCGGGAATATCCGCTTCTGTCAGCACTGCGACCACCCCCGGCGCGGCCTGCACGGCGGACAGGTCCAGCTCGGTCACGCGCCCTTTGGCCACGGTCGCCGTGCCGATATAGGCGTGCAGGCAGCCCATGGGTTCGGTGATGTCATCGGTATATTCGGCCCGTCCCGTGACGTGCTTGATGGCAGAATCGTGGATCACGCTGTCATGCGCGGCACCCGTGATGCGGTCTGAATCCTTCATTGCACATCCTCCAACGCCGCCGCTTCGCCCGCCTGTTCCAGCCAGAAGCGCGTCAGCAGGTTTTGCGCGGCTGTCATGCGGTAGGCGGCAGAGGCGCGCATGTCCGACAGTGGCGTGAAATCCCGCGGCAGGGCTTTCGACGCCGCTTGAAACGTCTTCAAGCTGAAAGGCTGACCCACCAGCGCCGCTTCCGCTTTGGCCGCGCGTTTTGGCGTGGCTGCCATGCCGCCAAAGGCAAGCTTCGCCCCGGTGATCATGCCCTCCGCCACGGTCAGGGACATGCCAAGAGCGACCGCCGAAATATCCTCGTCCCGGCGTTTTGACAGTTTATAGGCCGCATGTAACGTGCCGGGGGCTGCTTTGGGCAGGATGATTTTCTCCACAAACTCACCCGCCGCGCGGTCCTGCTTGCCGTAGGCCAAAAAGAAATCTTCCAGCGCCATCTCGCG
>JAFGVZ010000181.1 GCA_016937725.1 Paracoccaceae bacterium
AAGCCGCGCGGCTTCCTGAACCACGCCAAGGTCGATGATGCGATCTGGGAGTGGAACAATCTGGGCTACATTGCCACGGGCGCGAACGGCGATTTCGCCAGCGTCAATGCCGCCGATTCCATCGTCGATCTGGTCTATGCGCTGGGTGCCAGCTACCGCGCGAATGCGGCTTTCGTGATGAACTCGAAAACCGCCGGTGCCGTGCGCAAGATGAAGGATGCCGATGGCCGCTTCCTGTGGTCGGACGGTCTGGCCTCTGGCGAGCCTGCGCGGCTGATGGGCTACCCGGTGCTGGTGGCCGAGGACATGCCCGATATTGCCAGCGACAGCTACGCGATTGCGTTCGGTGATTTCAACGCGGGCTACACGATTGCCGAGCGTCCCGACATGCGCGTGCTGCGCGACCCGTTCAGCGCGAAGCCTCATGTGCTGTTTTACGCCACCAAGCGCGTGGGCGGCGATGTGTCCGACTTCAAGGCGATCAAGCTTTTGAAATTCGGCCTGAGCTAAGGCGCGACCGCGATCCCCGTCGCGCCTGTCGCGGCGGGGCAGGGTGCCTCGTGACACCCCGTCCCCCGGTTGCGGGGCACCCAACCCATTTCCCAATGCAAGAGGCCATCATGGACCTGACCGACAGCCCCATTCCGCTTGCCGCCCTGCCGATTGCTGCGTTCCGCGAGCATCTGCGCCTGTCCAGCGGCTTTGCCGATGACACCACGCAAGATGCGCTGCTGGAGCAATATCTGCGCGCGGCCATTGCCAGTGTCGAGGGCCGCACGGGTCGCGCGCTTCTGGCGCGGGATTTCACGCTGCGGCTGGCGCGCTGGCGGTCTGATTGCGGGCATATCTTGCCTTTGGCCCCTGTAACTGCCGTGGCATCGGTCGAGCTGGTGAACCGTGACGGGATGAGCACCTTGGTCGATTCCGCGCGCTACGCCTTGCAGGCCGATGGCCCGCGCCCGCGCCTTGTGCCGATGGGCAGCGTCCTGCCCCCGATCCCGAGTGGCGGACAGGTAGTGATCCTGTTCACGGCGGGGTTCGGTGCGTGGAGCGACATCCCCGCCGATCTGCGCCAAGCGATGTTCCTGCTGGCCGCGCAATCCTACGAATACCGCGATGGCGGCGCGTCTGAAGATATGGATTTCGGCATCCGCACCTTGTTGGAACGCTGGCGCGACCTGCGCCTTGGAGGGCGGGTATGAGCGCGCCGAACCTCAGCCGTGCGCTGGTGCTGCAAAGCCCGGTTGTCACGTCGGACGGCGCGGGCGGTTTTGTAACCACGTGGCAAAGCCTTGGCACCCATTGGGCCGCGATCAACGCGCGCACCGGGCAAGAACGCCTTGGCGCATTGGGGCCGACGGGCGAGGTGCGGTTTCGCATTACGCTGCGCGCCGCGCCCTTCGGCAGCGACCGCCGCCCACGCCCCGATCAACGCTTCGTCGAAGGGGCCCGGGTCTATCGCATTCTGGCGGTGGCAGAGGATGACGCGCAGGGCCGTTACCTGATCTGCACCGCAGAGGAGGAGCTACCGGCATGAGCTATCATCTGGCCCCCGCGCTGCAAGCGGCGATCTATCAACACCTTGTCGCCGATGCCGCTTTGGGCGCGCTTTTGGGCGGCGCGATCTATGACGCGATCCCACCCGCCACGCCGCCTGCCACCTATGTGCTGATCGGCCCTGAACAGGTGACGGATGCGTCCGACAAAACCGGTCACGGTGCCGAACACCGGCTGACGATCAGCGTGCTGACCAACGCGACCGGGTTCTTGCCCGCAAAGCAGGTCGCGGCGCGGATTGCCGAAGTGCTGGATGCACCCGCCCTGACGCTCGCGCGCGGGCGGTTGGTGGCGCTGTGGTTCGACCGGGCAGAGGCCCGCAAGATCGAAGGCGACCAGATTCGCCGCATTGACCTGCGCTTTCGCGCGCGGGTCGAGGACTGATTTCAACTTACGGAGGGCACCCCGATGGGCGCACAAAACGGAAAAGACCTGCTGGTCAAGGTGGACATGACCGGCGACGGCCAGTTCGAAACCGTCGCGGGCCTGCGCGCGACCCGCATCAGCTTTAACGCGGAAACGGTTGATGTGACATCACTTTCCAGCGCCGGGGGCTGGCGCGAATTGCTGGGCGGGGCGGGTGTGAAATCGGCCTCCATCTCTGGCGCGGGGGTGTTCCGTGATGCGGGCACAGATGAGCGCGCGCGCGCGATTTTCTTCAACGGCGAGACACCCGAATTTCAGGTCATCATCCCCGATTTCGGCATTATCGAAGGCGCGTTTCAGATTACCGGCCTTGATTACGCGGGCAGCTATAATGGCGAGGCCACGTTCGAATTGTCGCTGGCCAGCGCCGGGCAATTGGACTTTATCGCTGACGGGAGTGCCTGATGGCGAACCCCTATGCGGGAGAGGTTGAGCTGGTTCTGAACGGCCAAGCTCACATTCTGCGCCTGACTTTGGGCGCTTTGGCCGAACTGGAAGCGGGGCTGGACAATGAGTCGGTGCTGGACCTTGTGACACGGCTGGAAAGCGGCCAGATCGCCAGCCGCGACGTGCTGGCGATCCTCGTGGCGGGTTTGCGAGGGGGCGGCTGGCAGGGCCAAGCGGCGGACCTGATGACGGTCGAGATTGCGGGCGGAATGCCCGCTTGCGCCCGCGCCGCCGCCCTCTGCCTTGCCCGCGCGTTCGCTGCGCCATGACCAGCCTCGATTGGCCCGCGCTGATGCGGCTTGGCCTGCGCCAGTTGCGCCTGCACCCGCGTGATTTCTGGGCGCTGACGCCTGCGGAATTGGCTTTGATGGCGGGGCTGGAGGCTGGCGCGGGGCCCCTGACCCGCGCGCGGCTGAACGATCTGGCCGCGCGCTACCCCGACACGCCGAAAGGAACACCCCATGACAACGCCCACGGAATTTGAAGCCCAGATCGCGGCGCTTGAACTGCGTCTTGGTCAGACCAACGGGCTGGTCGCCGAGTTTGACAATGAACTTGCCAATCTCGGCCGGTCGATGACCTTCACCTCGCGCGAGGTGGACGGGCTGTCGCGCAATTTCGCGGGCGGACTGCGGCGCGCTTTTGACGGGGTCATCTTCGACGGGATGCGCCTGCAAGACGCGCTGCGCGGCATTGCCCAGACCATGATCGACAGCGTCTACAACGCCGCGATGAAGCCGGTGCAGAACGCCCTTGGCGGCTTTCTGGCGCAGGGGGTGAACGGGGCGATGTCGTCCATTCTGCCCTTCGCGCAAGGCGGCGTGATCTCTCAGGCAACGGCTTTTCCCATGCGTGGCGGCACCACCGGGCTGATGGGCGAAGCGGGGCCAGAGGCGATCCTGCCGCTGCAACGCGGCGCGGACGGGAGGCTTGGCGTGCGGGCTGGGGGCGGTGGCGGCGCGGTCAATGTGACCTTCAACATCTCGACCCCCGATGTAGCGGGGTTTGAGCGGTCGCAAACGCAGATTGCCGCGCAGATGGGCCGCCTGCTGTCGCGCGGTCAACGTAACGCTTGAAGATAGGGGGGCAGGCCTATGGCTTTCCACGAAATTCGTTTTCCGGCCAATCTGAGTTTCGGCGCGCTTGGCGGGCCAGAACGGCGCACCGAAATTGTCGAGTTGGCCAATGGCTATGAAGAACGCAACACGCCTTGGGCGGCGTCGCGGCGGCGCTATGACGCGGGCGCGGGGCTGCGCGCGCTGGATGATCTGGAAGCCATGATCGCGTTTTTCGAGGCGCGCCAAGGCCGCCTGCACGGGTTTCGCTGGAAGGATTGGGGCGATTATCGGTCTGCCAAGGCGTCTGCGCCCATCACCGCCTTCGACCAGCTTCTTGGCAGGGGCGACGGCGTGAACCGTATGTTCCAGTTGCGCAAAGCCTATGCCTCTGGCGCGCAAGTTGTCTACCGAACCATCACCAAGCCCGTGGCGGGCAGTGTGTTGGCGGGTGTGGGGCAAACGGCGCTGACGCTGGGCGATGATTACGCGGTTGATGCCACGCGTGGCACCGTCACCTTCACCCGCGCCCCGGATGTGGGCGCAGAGGTGCGTGCGGGGTTCGAATTCGACGTGCCGGTGCGGTTCGACACCGATCTGGTGCAGGTCTCTGTCGCCAGCTTCAAAGCAGGCAGCTTGCCGTCTGTCCCGGTGTTGGAGGTGCGGCTATGAGCTTGGCCGATCATCTGGCGACCGGCGCCACCACCGTGGCGCGCGCTTGGGCGCTTACCCGCGCCGATGGCGCGACCTTGGGGTTCACCGACCATGACCGCGACCTTGGCTTCGACGGAATCACGTTCCGCGCCGAAGCAGGCCTGACCGCGCGGGCACTTGAACAGGTGACGGGGCTTGCTGTGGACAATTCCGAAGCCGTCGGCGCTTTGCGCGATGCTGGGTTGACGGAATCCGACATCATGGCCGGGCGCTATGATGGCGCCGAGTTGACGATTTGGGAGGTGAATTGGCAGAACGTGGCCGAGCGCCGTGTGTTGTTTCGCGGCAGCTTGGGAGAGATCACGCGCACGGGCGACGCCTTCCGCGCCGAATTGCGCGGTCTGTCCGAAGCCTTGGGCCAACAGGGTGGGCGTGTGTACCATGCCGCCTGTTCGGCGGTGTTGGGCGATGGCGCGTGCCGGTTCGATACGTCGCAAGCCGGGTTTTCGGCAGATGTTGCGCTGGCAGGGTTGGCCGAAGATGTGCTGCTGTTTGACGGGCTGGAGGGTTTCGCGCCTGGCTGGTTCACCCATGGCCGCCTGACCGCGCTGTCTGGCGCGGCGCAAGGTTTGGTGGCGCTGATCCGGCTGGACCAAGGCGGCGCGCCCCGCCGCATCACCCTGTGGGATGCGTTGCGCGCGCCCTTGGTTGCGGGCGATCTGTTCCGGCTAGAGGCGGGTTGCGACAAGCAGGCCGCGACCTGCCGCACCAAATTCGCCAATTTCCTGAACTTCCGTGGTTTTCCGCATATTCCGGGCGAAGACTGGCTGACGGCCTATCCGAAAGCGGACCAAGCCAATACGGGCGGCCCGTGGCGACGCTAAACCGCGATCCGGTGGCTTTGGCCGAGGCTTGGCTGGGCACGTCCTATTGCCACCAGGCCAGCTTGCGCGGTGCAGGCGCCGATTGTCTTGGGCTAATCCGGGGGATTTGGCGCGCGCGTTACGGCTTTGAAGCCGAATTGCCACCGCCTTACAGCCCCTCTTGGGCCGAAGCGGGCGCGGGAGAGCCGCTGCTGGACGCGCTGCGCCGTCATATGCGACCGGCATCCAAGGCCGGGGACGGGCAGGTTCTGCTGTTTCGGCTAGCCCCGAATGCGCGGGCCAAACACTTGGGTATTCAATGCGAAAGCGGGCGCGCGTTCATCCATGCCTGCCCGCGCGCGGGCGTGGTGCGCGCGCCGCTGAGCCGTCCTTGGGCACGGCGTATCATCGCGCGGTTCGATTTTCCGCCGCTGCAAGACAACGAATAGGTGATCCATGGCAACTCTCGTCCTTTCCGCGGTTGGCGCGGCAGTCGGCTCCAGCTTCGGGGGGGCCGTGCTGGGCTTGTCGGGCATGGTTATTGGCCGCGCCGTGGGGGCAACCTTGGGCCGGGTCATCGACCAACGGCTGATGGGCGGCGGAAGCCAGGTCATCGAACAAGGCCGGATCGAGCGGTTGCGCGTGAATGGCGCACTCGAAGGCGCGCCCGTGCCGCTGGCATGGGGCCGCGTGCGCTTGGGCGGACAGGTCATCTGGTCAACCGGGTTTTTCGAGACGGTGCGCGAATCCGGCGGCGGTGGCAAGGTGGTCAAAAAGCCCAAAGTGCGCGAATTCAGCTATTCCATCTCGGTGGCGGTGGCTTTGTGCGAGGGGCCGATCTTGGGCATTGGCCGTATCTGGGCCGACGGGCAAGAGATTGCGCCCTCGGACCTGAACTTGCGTGTTTATGACGGGTCTGAAGATCAGCTTCCCGACCTGCTGATAGAAGCGGTGGAAGGCGCGGGCAACGCGCCCGCCTATCGCGGCATTGCCTATGTGGTCATCGAGGATCTGGAACTGGGGGCTTTCGGCAACCGGGTGCCGCAAGTGTCGTTCGAGGTGATGCGCGCCGTTGCCGCCCCCGAAGGTATGAGTGGACAGGTGCAAGGCGTGGCGCTGATGCCGGGCACGGGGGATTTTACCTATGCCACCCAGCCCGTCTTTACCCGCGACGGGGCCGCTTCGCAGGTGAACCTGGCTGCGTTTGGGTCATTTGCCGGACAGGCCGACACGCCGATGAACCTGAATTCGCCCACCGGGCAGCCCGACCTTTTGGCCGGGTTGGATGCTTTGAGCCGCGAATTGCCGCGCTGCCAATCGGTGGTGATGGTGGTGTCTTGGTTTGGCTCTGACCTGCGCGCGGGGATGTGCCAAATCGAACCCAAGGTCGAATTTCCCGACCGCATTGCGCCCGAATACCCGTGGTCGGTCGCAGGCCGCGCAGCCGCCTCGACCCCGCAAGTGCCGCCGCAAGACAACGCGCCTGTTTATGGCGGCACGCCGTCCGACACTGCCGTGATGGACGCGATCGCGGCCTTGCAAGCGCGTGGGCAGAAGGTTGTTTACTACCCGTTCATCCTGATGGACCAGATGGCCGAGAATGGCCTGCCCGATCCGTATTCGGACGCGGTCAATCAGCCCGTTCTGCCATGGCGTGGGCGGATTACCACCGCGAAAGCGCCGGGGCAGGCGGGTAGCCCCGATGGCACCCTTGCCGCAGAGGCAGAGGTGGCCGATTTCTTTGGCACTGCCAGCGCGGCGGATTTCGCAATCGCACCCGGCAGTGTGGCCTATTCCGGCCCTGATGAATGGCGCTATCGCCGCTTCATCCTGCATCAAGCCGCACTTTGCGCGGCGGCGGGCGGGGTGGATGCGTTCTGTATCGGGTCGGAAATGCGCGGGCTGATGCAAATTCGCGGGGCAGGCAACAGCTTTCCTGCCGTGGTCGCATTGCGCGCGCTGGCCGCCGAGGTGCGCGCGCTTCTGGGGCCAGACACCAAGATCACCTATGCCGCCGATTGGTCGGAATATTTCGGCTATATCACGCCCGAGGGCGACCGGTTCTTCCATCTGGACCCGCTTTGGGCCGATGCCAATATCGACGCGGTCAGCATCGACAATTACATGCCGCTTTCGGATTGGCGCGACGGGACCGACCATGCGGATGCGGGTTGGGGCAGTATCTACAACCTTGATTACCTGACCGCCAATGTCGCGGGCGGCGAGGGGTATGACTGGTTCTATGCCAGCGATCTGGACCGCGACCAACAGCGCCGCACCCCCATCCGTGACGACAGTGAGTGGCGCGAGGACTGGATCTTCCGTTACAAGGACATTCGCGGTTGGTGGGAAAACGACCATCACGACCGGGTGGGCGGCGTGCGTCTGAGCAAAACCGCGTGGGAGCCGCGCTCGAAACCCATTTGGTTTACCGAATACGGTTGCGCGGCCATCGACCGGGGCACGAACCAGCCGAACGTGTTTCTGGACCCCAAGTCGAGCGAGAGCCGCGCGCCCTATTACTCGCGCGGGTGGCGGGACGATACGATCCAGATGCAATATATCCGCGCGATCCAACGCTACTGGTCGGACCCTGCGCATAACCCCCTGTCCGAGTTTTACCAAGGCCCGATGGTGGACCTTGGCCGCGCTCATCTTTGGGCATGGGATGCGCGGCCTTACCCATGGTTTCCGTCCAACACCGCGCTTTGGGCTGATGGCGAGAATTGGCGGCGCGGGCATTGGGTGACGGGGCGGGCGACCGCCCAACCGCTCGATGCGGTGATTGCCGAAATTTGCGCGCGTGCGCGCCTTGACGGTGTCGATGTCAGCCGCGTGCATGGGGTAGTGCGCGGCATGGCCGTCGCCTCGACCGATAGCCCGCGCGCCATGCTGCAATCGCTGATGCTGGCTTATGGTATTGACGCGGTCGAACGCGATGGGCGGTTGCGCTTCATCTCGCGCGACGGACGGGCAGTGGCGCAGATCGGGATGGATGCGCTGGTGCGCGCGAATGGCGGTGATTTGACCCGCATCCGCGCGCCGCAGGCGGATGATGCGGGTCGCGTGCGGCTGGGCTATGTCTCGGAAGGGGGCGATTTCGATTTGCGCACGACCGAAGCGGTCTTCCCCGATGCCAGTGCGGCGCGCGCAGCCGGGTCTGATTTGCCGTTGGTGCTGCCCGATGGCGAAGCGCGGCTGATCGCGGAACGCTGGCTGACCGAAGCGCGCGTTGCGCGCGATACTGTTCGTTTCGCGCTGCCGCCCTCGTCTGCGCTTGGGGCGGGGGATGTGGTTGACATGGTCACAGATGCGGGCCGCGCGCTGTGGCGGATTGATCGCACTACCCTGTCCGGCCCACGCGAGATGGAAGCGACCCGTGTGGAACCCGGCATTTACGGACATGGCGACACGGACCTTGGCGCGGGGCCGATGCTGGCCTATGCCGCTCCGGGGCCGGTGCAACCGCTGGTGCTGGACCTGCCGCTGATCCCCGGCTTCGAGACTGACCACGCGCCGTGGATCGGGGCGCAGGCCACGCTTTGGCCGGGAGCTGTGGCGCTGCATCATGCGGCCGGCGAAGACCGTTTCGTGCTAGAGGCGCTGATTGCCGCCCCAATGGAATTCGGGGTGACCGAAAGCGTCTTGGCCGCCGCACCGCCCGGCCGATGGGATCGTGGCACCAGCCTGCGCGTGCGGATGCTGCGCGGCACGCTGGCCTCGGCCAGCCCGCGCGATGTGCTGGACGGTGCCAATCGGGTGGCCATCGGGCAGGGCGAGGATTGGGAAGTGTTCCAATTCGCCGAAGCCGAACTGGTGGCCCCGGACACGTATCTGGTGCGCACGCGCCTGCGTGGGCAACAGGGCAGCGACGGAATCATGCCCGCGGCATGGCCCGAAGGATCGGTGATGGTGGTGCTGGATGACCGCCTGACGCAGATTCCGCTGCCGCGCGATATGCTGGGGGTTGAGCGCGGCTACCGCATTGGCCCTGCTGCCCGCCCGATTGACGATGCCAGCCAGCGCGATTTTAGCCTGACCGCGCGCGGTGTGGGCTTGCGGCCCTATCGCCCGGCGCATCTGCGCGCGCGCCTGACCGCCGCCGGGGACCTGGTGGTAAGCTGGCTGCGCCGCACCCGCGAGGGCGGGGATGCCTGGGGCAGCGCCGATGTGCCGCTATCTGAGGCCTTCGAGCATTACCTTCTGCGCGTCGTTATGGGCAATCAGGTCTTGCGCGAACAGACTTTGGACGCGCCGCAGTTCAGCTACAGCGCCGCGATGCAGGCGAGTGATGGGGCCGGGTCGGCCTTTGCGCTGGAAGTGGCGCAAATCTCGGATGTGGTGGGGCCGGGGCCCTTTGCGCGGATCGAGGTGCTGGTGTGACCCGGCCCGAGCCATGCGCGCGCGCCGGGGCGCCCACCCGCCCACCCCGCGCCGCCGCAGGCGCGGCGCCGCTTGCGCCCCGGCGCGCGCGGCTTCGTCCAGTGACGCCGGGGGATATTCTGGCAGCCGCGCGGGTTTTGATCGCGGTGGAAGACAGGCTCTGGCCCGTGAAGATGGCCCAGATGCTGATGCGCGCCGACGCCGCCGAGCGCTACCGCTGCCGCATGGGTCGCGCGCATCCGCGCTTCGGCAATGGCACATTGATGGCCGTGGCACAGCTGCAAGCACCCGCGCCCGAGGCAGGGGACAGGCGGTTTCTGGCAGCGATGGGTGCGGTGATCAAGGCGGTTCTGGCGGGTTCAGAACGCTTTGAAGGTCATGGTGGTGAGCGTCCGGCTGATGCCGGGGATGTCGAACAGCGCTTCTGACAGGTAATGGCCGACATCCTTGTCTTCGGGGATATAGACCTTGGCAATCAGGTCGTATTCGCCTGACGTGGAATAGAGCTCGGACACCACTTCGCGGTCATAGATGGCATCGGCGACCTTGTAGGTCTGGCCGGGAATACAGCGGAACTGGACGAAAACGCAGCGCATGGGGCCTCCGGGTGTTGGGAAGGGGACTTTGCCCCCTCTGGGCGCAAACGCGCCCATTAACCCCCAGGATATTTGGGCAAGGATGAAGAGGGAAGGGTTATTCGCTTTGCAGCGCGAGGGGGGCCGGGTCTTTTCCCAGGTCGTCGGTGGTGAGCGGGGCTTTTGGCCGTGCAAGGCGGTTGCGGATGACCCAATGCAGCCGGGTTTCCGCCCGCGTGATGGCAACATAGGCCAGACGTTTCCACAGCGCGATACCGCCCTCGGTGCGGCCTGCGCGCGCCGCGGCATACAGGTCGGGGGCGAAGACCTGCACATCGGGCCATTGCGAGCCTTGCGCTTTGTGGATGGTGCAGGCCGCGCCATGCACGAAAGCCGCACCCATCGCGGCGGCGAAGGGGATGAAGGGGTCTTCATTCGGGTCTTTTTCGATCTTGACGATGGAAGCGACCGAGATTTGCGGATCGGGCGCGCCGAAGATATGCAGCCGCGAGAAGCCCGGTTTGCGCCCCGGTCCAAGATAGACCACCTGCGCGCCTTTGATCAGCCCGCGCGCTTCCAGATCGATGCGTTTGGCGCGGTGCTTGAGCGGCAATTCCAACCCGTCGCAGATCAGCGGTTCGCCGGTCAGCAGCGCGTCTTCGGGTGCGCCATGCGCGGCGCGGAAGGCGTGGATCAGGCGCAGGCGCGTGGCGTTGCGCCAGACCAGCACCGGCGAGCGCGCCATCAGGTCGCTGTCGACCCGTTCGGCCAGAAGCACCCTTTCATCACGGGCGGCAGCTTGTGCGACGCGGTCCTCGAATTGCTGGAACGACAGGTCAGGATCCGCCAGCGCATGCGCAAGATCGAGGATCGGGTTATCCGCCGCTTGTCGGTGGATGCGCGCAAGGTGCATTTTCTGCGATGCGGGAAGGTGGTCGAAGACCATATCACCGCCGCCGCCCACGGGGGCAAGTTGCGCCGGGTCGCCAAACAGGACCAATGTGCCGAAAAGCTCTTTCAGGTCATCCAGTTGGCGCTGGTCCAGCATGGAGCTTTCATCGACAAAACCAATGTCGAGCGGGTCGTCACGCCGCTTCCAGCCGGTGATGAAGTCGGACCCGCGCAGGCCCGCTGCGGCCAGCGCACCGGGGATGGACGGGGTTTGCGCGTAAAAGGCCGCTGCGCGGTCAAGCGCCACGTCATCCAGCCCCTCGACGGTCGGGCGTGGGGCCTGGCCCGCCAGCCATTCGGCGATCTTTTCATATTCCGGGTCATAGACCGGGGAGTAAAGAATACGGTGCAAGGTCGTGGCCGGCACACCGCGCCCGCGCAGAACTGACGCCGCCTTGTTGGTGGGCGCCAGCACCGCCAGTGACCGGCGGTCGCGCCGCCTGCGGGGTTCATATTCGCCCGAGACGATTTCCACCCCGGCGGCGACCAACGCCTTGGTTAACCCGGCCAGAAGCAGCGTCTTGCCCGACCCCGCTTTGCCCGTGATCGCCAGCACCGTGCCGCACGTGTCGGGCATCGGGCCGGTCTGGCCGGTATCAAGATCAATGCCCGCGCCTTCAAGCGCGGCAGAGACACGCGCCCAAGCTTGGGATTGGTCATCGGAAAGGGCGGGCATATTCATGCGCGCGACCCTAGCCCAAAGCGCGCGCCGGGGGAAACCGCTTTCGTGCGCTTGCAGGCTTGCGCGCCGGGGCATAGGCTGAT
>JAFGVZ010000182.1 GCA_016937725.1 Paracoccaceae bacterium
AGCACATTTTCCAGCACATACAAACACGACCCAAACAGCGCCCGCGCCGCGACCACATGATCGCCCGCGCGCAGCATGGCCATCAGCGCGCCCGACACCGCGGCCATGCCAGAGGCGGTGGCGAACGCGTCTTCGGTCCGCTCGATGGCGGCAATACGTTCCTCGAAGGCGGCGACGGTCGGGTTGCCGTAGCGCGCATAGATGAACTCATCCGGCCCAGCGCCCAGAAACCGCGCCTCGGCAGCTTCGGCGGTTGGGTAAACAAACCCTTGCGTCATGTAGATGGCCTCGGCCACCTCGCCATATTGGCTGCGGCGCGCGCCTTGATGCACCAGTTTGGTGCGTGTGTTCCAGTCTTGGCTCATATCAGCCCCCATTGGCCAAGCGGCCATGAAAAACCCCCGAACCTGAAGCAGGTCGGGGGATGGCCCAGACCTCTTTAGCGGAAATGTTTAACGTGGCCCGCAATCGGGTGACAAATCGCCACGACACGGCCTTGCGCCGCGTTTTTGGGTGGTAGCGCCACGCAAGCGCGGCGTCAACCGAAAGCATGGGGTGGATCAGGCCACGTTTTCCAGCGCGACCTGCGGCTGCACGCCCAATGCGTGACACACATCGCGCGTCAGGGTCGGACGGTTGAGGGTGTAGAAATGCAGGTCTTCCACCCCTTCGCGCATCAGCGTGTCGCACAATTCGGTGCACAAAGCGGTCGCCAGCAAATCCTCGCGCCCGTCGCGGGTGGCTTTCTCGAACGCCTCGTCCAGCCATGCGGGCACGGTTGCTCCGGTGGCCAGTGCGAATTTGCGGATGCCCGACCAGTTTTCAATCGGGATAATACCGGGGATGATCTGCCCCTCGATCCCTTCCGCCACGCAAGCATCGCGGAAGCGCAGGAAGGTGTCCGCCTCGAAAAAGAACTGCGTGATGGCGGAATTCGCGCCCGCTTCAAACTTGCGCTTCAGCCAGCGCACATCGGCCAAGCTGTCGGCGGCTTCTGGGTGCGGTTCCGGGTAAGCGCCCACACGCAGGTTGAAATTGCCGGTCGCCGCCAGCGCCTCGATCAACTCGATGGAATTGGCAAACCCGTCGGGATGCGCGGTGAACCCGCCCTGACCTTTCGGCGGATCGCCGCGCAGCGCCACGATCTCGGACACGCCCGCTTGCGCGTAGCTGTCGGCAATAGCCAGCGTTTCCTCGCGGGTTGCGTCCACGCAGGTCAGGTGCGCGGCCACGTTCAGATCAAATTGCTTGCCAATGGTCGTCACCGCCTCATGCGTCAGCTTGCGGGTGGTGCCGCCCGCGCCATAGGTGACTGACACGAATTCGGGGCCAAGCGGGGCCAACATGCGCACCGTGTCCCACAGCTTGAAGCTGGCTTCCAGCGTCTTGGGCGGGAAGAATTCGAAGGAAATGCGCGGTGCGGACATGGATGGAACTCCGGTTGATTTCGCATCTTGTGCCACAGATGCTTATGTGAAACCAATTCATTATCTTCAACATGATTATGAGCGCGCCATGCATATCGAATTCCGCCACTTGCGCACGATCAAGGCCATCCACGATGCGGGCGGGCTGGCGCGCGCAGCGGAATTGCTGAACATGACGCAATCGGCGCTGTCGCATCAGGTCAAAGGGCTAGAGGATCAGGCCGGGGTGGAGCTGTTCGTGCGCCGCTCGAAACCGCTGAAATTGTCGGCGGCGGGGCTGAAAATGCTGCGCGCGGCGGAAGACATCCTGCCGCGTGTGACGGCGCTGGAGGATGAATTCGCGGGGCTGGTCAAGGGCAGCTCCGGGCGGCTGCACATTGCCATCGAATGCCATGCCTGTTTCGACTGGCTGTTCCCGGTGCTGGAGCAGTTCCGCAAAGCCTGGCCCGATGTCGATGTCGATATCCGCCCCGGTCTGGCCTTCGACGCCCTGCCCGCTTTGCGGCGCGAAGAGGTCGATCTGGTGATCTCGTCCGACCCCGAAGATATGGACGGCGTGCAATTCCTGCCGCTCTTTGATTATGAACCCGTCTTCGTCGCCGCCAAAGGGCACCCGTTGGCCGAAAAGCCGTATATCGAGGCCGAGGATTTCCGTGACCAAACGCTCATCACCTACCCGGTGGAACGCGCGCGGCTGGACGTATTCACCCAGCTTTTGACGCCGGCCAAGGTCGAACCCCGCGCGGTGCGGCAGGTGGAACTGACGGCGGTGATCCTGCTGCTGGTCGCCTCCGGGCGCGGCGTGTCGGTCCTGCCCGACTGGGTGCTGCGCGAGGTGCGGTATCATTCCGATTACGTCACCAAACGGTTGACCGAGGGCGGGCTGACCCGGCGGCTATATGCGGCGGTGCGGGAAGAAGATGCGGCAAAACCCTTCATGGCGCATGTTCTGCGGCTGGCGCGGACGGAGCCGCTGAAACTGCAACGCCGCTAGGGCGCAAGCCACTGGCCCGTCCAGCCATCCGCGCGTTCGAACCGGGCGCGCCGGTGGTCTGCGCCCAGATGCA
This sequence comes from Paracoccaceae bacterium, assembly GCA_016937725.1. Taxonomy (GTDB): domain Bacteria; phylum Pseudomonadota; class Alphaproteobacteria; order Rhodobacterales; family Rhodobacteraceae; genus Roseinatronobacter. Next base: position 2,495 of record JAFGVZ010000182.1, read on the forward strand.
CCAAGTCGAATGCCTGAACGTGCAGGTGCACCACCGCGAAATCCTGTGCGTTGGGGCGCTTGGTGTAGGCGAGCGCGTCCGCAATCGGCTGACCGGGTGCGGGCGTGCTGCCATAGGCCATGCGCGATCCTTCGGGCACCCTGTCCCAACGCGCGGCCACAAGCGGGCCAGACAGGATTTCAGCCCGCACCTCGGCCCGGATTTGCAGATGCGCGCGCGGGTCCCAAGCATGGAGCATGGCACGGGGATCTGCCTGCAATTCGGCAATCTTGGCGGATCGCAGGTCGGTATGCACCTCTAGCACGCTTGCATCCTTTTCGGCCCCGCGCAGCACCACAATGCGCGCTTGCGGCCAACCATCGCGGCCAAGGGTGGCCAGCGTGACATGGCGCGCCGCGGCGCGTTTGTCGCGCACCCCGCGCTGCAATCGCGCCCAAGCGGCAACCAGCAACGTGTCGAGCGACTGCGCCCAGATTTCGGAAGGGTCGGTATTCGTTTGGCGCATGTGCTGTCCGTATGTCTATTTTTCGAGCATAGCTGACACGGCCCGCGTGCATGTCAAGCCATGACCGAAGCGATAATTCCACCCGCCTGTCCTGATGCGAATGTGTAGCCAGGGGCAGATTGCGCCCGCCCCCGCATCTGCTAAGTTCATGGAACGTAACGCAGGGAAGGCCATCATGACAGAACTCACCGGCATTGGCGGTTTCATCATCCTCGCGCTCGCGCTGTGGGCGATCATTTCGACCATCGGGTCCTCGGCGTCGACCGGGCGCAAGGTGATCTGGTGCCTGATCGTGTTCTTCCTGCCGCTTTTGGGCTTCATCTTGTGGCTGTTTTTCGGCCCGCGCGCACGGCGCTAGGCGGGCCGGGGCGACGAAGGTTTGGCACAAGTCACGCTTGAGCATATCGGCAAACGTTTTGGCATGACCGAGGTGTTGCAGGACATCTCGCTGCATGTCGAGGATCACGAATTCATCGTGCTGGTCGGCCCGTCGGGTTGCGGCAAGTCCACGTTGCTGCGCATTGTGGCGGGGTTAGAGCCGGAAACATCGGGCGCGATTCTGTTCGATGGTGCGGCGGTCAATCACCTGTCGCCCGGTCAGCGCAACGTGGCGATGGTGTTTCAGAATTACGCGCTTTACCCGCATATCAGCGTGGATGCGAATATCGGCTTCGGGCTACGACGGGCGAAGCTGTCGCGTGCCGAAAAGCAAGCGCGTGTGTTGGATGTGGCACGGCTGCTGGAATTGGAAGACCTGCTCGACCGTCGCCCCGCGGCCTTGTCGGGGGGGCAGCGTCAGCGCGTCGCCATGGGCCGCGCGATCATCCGCAACCCGGCGGTGTTCTTGTTCGATGAACCGCTCTCGAACCTTGACGCGCGCTTGCGCATGCAGATGCGACGTGAAATCCGCGCGCTGCATGCAAAGCTGCCGACAACCACGCTGTATGTGACGCATGACCAGACAGAGGCCATGACCATGGGCGACCGCGTGGTCGTCATGAACAAGGGCCGGATTGAACAAATCGGCACCCCGGACGAGATTTACAATCGCCCCCGCTCCCGCTTCGTGGCCGAGTTTATCGGGATGCCGGGAATGAACCTGCTGCCCATGCGTGTGGCGGATGGTGCGTTGCATTTGGGGGCACATCGCTTTGCCCTGCCGCCGGGGGCCGACTGCGCCGCGCCCGAAGTGCTTGTGGGTCTGCGACCCGAGCATTTGCGCCTGTCGGACGGGCCGCATGGCGTTCCCGCCGTGCTGGATCAGGTCGAACCCATGGGCAGCGAAACACTTCTATATCTGCACCACGAAGGCCAGAAGCTTTGTGCCCGCCTTGGCCCAGATTGTGCCTTGCGCCCCGGCGCGACGGCCTGGCTTGACCTGATGCTGGACCGCGCCACCCTATTCGACATCCCGTCCGGTGCAGCCCTTTGGCACCCGATTGCCCCTTCTGGAGAGACGACATGAAACTTCGCACCACTCTTTGCGCCGCGGCCCTTCTGGCCGCGACCGCGCCCGCGACCTTCGCACAAGACCTTGTCACACGCGACCGTGTCGGCCCGGCAGATGCCGAGAATTCCCTGACCTTCCGCCTGACGGCGTTCGACCTTTATAGCTCCGACCCGGCCACCGCCGAGGCATTCGAGGGCTTCTTCACCGATTTCATCACTGCCAATCCGGGCTGGAGGATCGACATACAATTGCAGACCGGCGCGATTGCGCAGGAACAGGCCCGCATCATTGAACAAACCCGCGCGGGTCGTGGCCCCGATTGCGCGATGATCGACAGCTCGCAGCTTGCCACCTTCAAGGATGCGGGGCTTTTGACGCCCATGACGCCCTATTTCAGCCAAGCGGAAATTGACGATCTGTTCCCCTTCGTGCGCGAGGGTGTGACCGATGCCAATGGCGAGATCGTGGCGCTGTGGTGGTTTACCGATCTGCGCGTGCTCTACCGCGACACTTCGCTGGTGCCCGACGCACCGCAAACATGGGCCGAGTTGCAAGCCGCAGCCCTGTCGGTGGCCGCGCAAGGCCGCGAGGGGATTTTGTTCAATGCAGGCCGCGACGAAGCGGCAGCCTTCGATTGGCTGGCGCAGTTCTGGGCGCAAGGCGGGGAACTGGTCGATGCCACGGGCCGCCCGGTGTTTTTCGAAGGCGACAATCGCACGAAATTTTTGGACGCGGTGCGCTTTTATGCCGATCTGGTCACCTCTGGCGCAGCACCGGCGCGGGTGACGGGGCTGGCCAGCTACGACGATCTGCTGGCAAGCGCCGTGGCCGGGACGACCGGCATGTTCATCGGCGGCAACTGGATGTATGGGCAAATTCAAGGCGCTATGGCGCCCGAACAGGCCGCCAACTGGGCCGTGTCGGAACTGCCCGGCCCCACGCCTGACCAGCGCGCCACGGGCACTGGCGGCTGGACCATCGCCGCGCTGACCGACGACCCTGCCAAGGTGGAAATCTGCGCGGGCATTGCCAAGCTTTATGCTGGGCCGGGCAATGCGTTCCAAAAGCTATTGCCCACCTCGGCATCGCTTTACGACCAGTATGAGGCCTTCGCCGGTCCCGAATTCGACGTTTTCGCGCAAGCCCTGCAAAATGGTCAAGCGCGCCCCGGCGTGCCGATCTACCCCGAAATCTCGAACCAGATCCAGATCCTGTTGGGCTCTGTCCTGTCGGGGGCGGCCACGCCGGAAGACGCTTTGGACAGCGCCGCCGCAGAGGTCATGGCAGCCTATGCGCGCCTCTGAGCGGGGGTGATGACGCCCCGGCCCCACACAACCAAGCCGCAGCGCTCTTTCGGGGCGCTGCCATGGCTGTTGCCGGCCCTCGCAATGCTGGGGCTGTTCTACATCTACCCGGTTTTCGAGGCCCTGCGCCTTGCCTTCACCGATGCGCGGTTGTTCGATGCCGACCCG
>JAFGVZ010000183.1 GCA_016937725.1 Paracoccaceae bacterium
AGGCCCAGCTTTTTGTTGCGGCGCGCAACCGCCTTGAACTGCATTTCCGCGTCATGGGCATACTTGTTTTCGAATGCGCGTTCGCGATCATTGAAGGTGGTCATGGCGAGCCCTCGTCATTTGTATGGCGTTGATAACCATATGCCCCCTAGGGCGCATTGCTGCAAGGTCAAACAGGGCCAAACCATGTGAACGGCTTTGCTTGCGAGTGTGACCGGGCTGGAGTATAGCCACGCCAGAATGTGCCGCATCTCGCGGTGCCTGATCTATTGGAGAATGCCGATGGCACGCCGCAACAAAGTTTATGAGGGCAAGGCCAAGATTCTCTACGAAGGCCCAGAGCCGGGCACGCTGGTGCAGTATTTCAAAGACGACGCCACCGCCTTCAACGCCGAAAAGCGCGACGTGATCGAAGGCAAAGGCGTGTTGAACAACATGCTGTCGGAATTCTTCATGAACGGGCTGAACCAGATCGGTGTGCCCACGCATTTCATTCGTCGTATCAACATGCGCGAGCAATTGATCCGCGCGGTCGAGATCATTCCGCTGGAAGTTGTGATCCGCAATATTGCTGCCGGGTCCATGTCCAAACGGTTGGGAATCGAAGAAGGCACCCGCCTGCCCCGCCCGATCATCGAGTTCTACTATAAAGACGACAAGCTGGGCGACCCATTGGTCAGCGAAGACCAGATCTTGGCCTTTAACTGGGCCAGCCATCAGGATCTGGACGACATGGTCGCGCTTGCTGTGCGCGTGAATGATTTCCTGTCGGGCATCATGCTGGCCGTCGGCATCACGCTGGTGGATTTCAAGATCGAGATCGGCCGCCAGTTCGAAGGCGACATGCAGCGCCTTGTCATCGCAGATGAAATCAGCCCCGATTCGTGCCGGTTGTGGGATATCAAGACGGGTCAGAAGCTGGACAAGGACGTGTTCCGCCGTGACCTTGGCAGCCTGACCGACGCTTATTCCGAAGTGGCGCGCCGTCTTGGCGTGATGCCACGCAACGCAACACCTATGCCCAAACCCAAGTTGATGAATTAAAAGGTAGCCAGTTCCATGAAAATGCGTGTGATCGTCACCCTCAAACCCGGCGTTTTGGACCCACAGGGCGAGGCCGTGCGCCACGCGCTTGGCTCGCTTGGCTTCGAGGGCGTGAACAAGGTTCGTCAGGGCAAGATGATCGAGCTGGACCTGGCTGAAACAGACCCGACCCGTGCCGAGGAACAAGCCCGCGCCATGTGTGAAAAGCTGCTGGCGAACACTGTGATCGAAAGCTACGTGCTGGAACCGCTGGAAGGGTAAGCCATGAAAGTCGCCGTCATTACCTTTCCGGGGTCGAATTGCGACCGTGACCTTGCCGTCGCCTTCGGTCAGGCCGGGGCAGAGGTTGTGCGCGTTTGGCACAAAGACACCGAACTGCCCGCGGGCACGGATGTTGTTGGCCTGCCCGGCGGGTTTTCCTATGGCGACTACCTGCGCTGTGGCGCGATTGCCGCGCGCTCGCCCATCGGCACAGCGATTGCCGCGCATGCGAAAGCGGGCGGCTATGTTCTGGGCATCTGCAACGGGTTTCAGGTGCTTTTGGAGATGGGGCTTCTGCCGGGTGCGTTGTTGCGCAATGCCGGGCTGAAATTCTTGTGCAAGCCGGTCACACTCAACGTGGCCAGCACCGATAGCGCATTCACCTCGGGTTATGCGGCGGGCGCGCAAATCCGCATTCCGATCGCGCATCATGACGGCAATTTCACCGCCGATGCCGACACGGTCGCGCGCTTGCAAGGCGACGGGCGCGTGGCCTTTACCTATGCGCAAAACCCCAACGGGTCGGATGGCGATATTGCCGGAATCCTGTCGGAGAACCGCCGCGTGCTGGGCATGATGCCCCATCCCGAACGCGCGATGGAAGCGGCCCATGGCAGCGCTGATGGCCGGGCATTATTTGCCAGCCTAATCGGCGCTTTCGTGCCCGGCTGAAAACGCGTCGCTTGAGCGGCTTGGGCAATCGCAATATCGTTGCGCCCATGATTAGCCCGCCCGATCTGGACAATCGCCGCGCCAGTATTCTTGGCATACCGCTTTGGGGGCGGGCGGCTGTGCTTGGGCTACTGGTGATCGCCGCTGTCAGCACTTGGTTCATGAATGGCTGGCTGTCACGCAACTTTACAGACACCACCCGTAACCGGGCCGAATTGCGTTTGGTGCTGTATTCCGGGAATATCCAGTCAGAATTGCAGCGCAACTCTGTCGTGCCACTGCTGCTGGCGCGCGACCCGGTCATTGCCACCGCGTTGCGTGACATGAGTTTCGCCACCATCTCGCAACGGCTGATCGACCTTCAGAACGAAATCGGCGCAGCGTCTATAGAATTGCTGGACCAGACTGGCCGCACCGTGGGCGCGACGGACCGCAACATTCTTGGCACGATGCGGGCCAATGACGCGGCCTTTGTCGATGCGCGCCGCACACCTGACACCGTGTTCCAGACGCGCGAGCTGGATAGCGGCGGGTTCAGCTTTACGTTCTCGCGGGCAGTGCGCGAAGGGCGCGATGTTCTGGGGGTGGTTGTCGTCTCGGCTGACCTGTCCAAGTTCGAGCGTAGCTGGGCAGGTTTCGCCGATGCCGTGGCTCTTGTGGAATCCTCTGGCCGGATCGTGCTTGCCACCGAGCCGCGCTGGCGCGGCCGCACGCTGGAGGAAGCGCTGGCCATCCGCGACGCGCCATCGGCCATTGCGCGCGCGTTCCGGGCGACCACCGACTGGACCCAACCTGCGCCGGACGCGTTCTTGCGCGGAGAAGCCGTGCTGCGCTCGGAAGTGCGCGTGCCCTTTCGTGGTTGGCGCATTGTCAGCTTCACCCGCTACGATTCGGTGCGCGAGCAGGTGAACGCGGCCTTGGCGCTGGTCTTGACGGGCTTTGCGCTGCTCTTGGCGCTGACATTCTACATCCTGAGCCGCCGCGCCTATACCCAATCCGCCGCATTCCTGCGCGAATCGGAAGAGTTGCGCGCGCTCAACGCTCGGCTGCAACGCGAAATCGCGGCGCGGGTGCGGATGCAAAAGGACTTGGCCGTGGCCGAGCAAACGCTGGCGCAATCGTCCAAGCTGGCGTCCTTGGGGGAAATGTCGGCCTCTGTCAGCCATGAACTGAATCAGCCGCTGGCCGCTATGAAAACCTATTTGGCAGGTGCGCGATTGCTGCTGAAGCGCAAGCGCACCGAGGAAGCGCTGGCCTCTTTCCAGCGCATCGACGATCTGATCGACCGCATGGGCGCGATTGCGCGCACGCTGAAATCCTTCGCACGCAAGGGCGGCGAGGCCTTTGCGCCCATCGACCTGCGCACCTGCGTCGCCGATGCACTGACCATGACCGAACCGCTTTTGCGCGACAGCCGCGTGCTTTTGGTGCGCACCGTGCCGCCCGACCCGGTGATGATCATGGGCGACACGGTCCGGGTGGAGCAGGTCATTGTTAACCTTGTGCGCAACGCGGTCGATGCCACGCGCGGCACGAATGCACCGCAAATTGACATCATCCTCAGCCAAGGTGAAACCGCGAAGCTTACGGTGCGCGACAATGGCGAAGGGATCGCTGACATCGACAGCTTGTTCGAGCCGTTCTACACCACCAAGCCTGCCGGTCAGGGCGTGGGGCTTGGACTGGCCATTTCATCGGGCATCGTGCAAGATCATGGGGGGCGCTTGACCGCCATGAACCCCGGCGATGGCGGCGCCGTCTTCGAAGCCGAGTTTCCACGCTACATCGCGCCGCAGGACAAAGCATCATGACCGTCACGCGAATGTGGTGCAACTTGACTTGCCTCTGTCCCGGCTTCTTGGCCAATAGGCCGCTTGTATCAGAAGGATCGCGCCCATGAGCAGCGCCATGCATGTCGCTATTGTCGATGACGAACAGGATATGCGCCAATCCATCAGCCAATGGCTGGCACTGTCGGGTTTCACGACCGAAACCTATAGCGACGGGCTGGAAGCCATTGCCGCGATTGGCAGCGATTTCCCCGGCGTTGTCATCACCGACATTCGTATGCCGGGGCTGGACGGGATGGGGTTGCTGAAACGGTTGAATGCGCTGGACAGCACGATCCCGGTTATCCTGATCACCGGGCATGGCGATGTGCCGATGGCCGTGGAAGCCATGCGCCTTGGTGCGTTCGACTTTTTGGAAAAACCCTTCGATCCGGAAAAGATGATGGCCTTGGCCGAACGCGCCGCCAAAGCGCGTGCGCAAGCCATGGAAGCGCGCGCATTACGACATGAATTGGCCGATGGCGCGACCATGATGCGCCGCCTGATCGGGGATTCGGGGGTCATGCAGCGTTTGCGTGAAGACATTCTGGATATCGGGCAAGCCGATGGGCATGTCCTGATCGATGGCGAAACCGGCACCGGCAAGACGCTGGTGGCCCATGCCCTGCACGCGGTTGGCAGCCGGTCAGGGCGCAAGCTGGTCTCTGTAAATTGCGCGGGCATGGAGGATACCACGCTTCTCGCGCAGCTTTTTGGCCCCGCCCCCGCCGACAGCGCCGAACGCCCGCTGACCGACCAAGCCCGCGGCGGCACACTGGTGTTGGAAGATGTCGAAGCCTTGTCAGAAGCTGTGCAAGCGCGCCTGCTGGCATTTATAAACGCACAAGGCACCCCGCCAGAGACGCGGATCATCGCGGTCTGTAACGCGCATAAGCAGGACCAAACGCTAGAAGATGCGCTGCGCCCTGACCTGTTTTTCCGCCTTGGCGCACATCAGATCGTGCTTCCACCGCTGCGCGCACGTGGCGAAGATATCTTGGCGATCTTCAACGACTACCTGTCGCAATTCGCGGAAGATTACGGTTGCGCGGTGCCCGAAGTCACCATGCCGGAAGCTGCGCAATTGCTGCAAGCGCCTTGGCCCGGAAATGTGCGCCAGCTTCTCACGATAGCCGAGCGCTGCGTGCTGCAAAGTCGCCGCGAGGATGGCGCACTGATGTCGCTTATCATGGCCGATAACGAGGCTGCGGGCGAGGCGATGACCACCGAAGGCAAGCCCTTGAAAGAGCATGTCGAAGCCTTTGAACGCATCTTGATCGACAACACCATGCGGCGCCACAAAGGTTCCATCACCGCCGTGATGGAAGAACTGCGCTTGCCACGCCGCACCCTGAACGAAAAGATGGCAAAATACGGTTTGGTCAGGTCTGATTACGTTTGAAACTCTGCCAATTTTCGTAAACGCTGCAATTGGCATTGTATTTTCCGTCAGATCACAGATATGCTGCAAGTGTTAAGGTCTGCACTTGACTGCAAACCCAGACAGATTTCGCTGCCTTGGCGAATGGGCTGGCATGATCGCCGCCTCGCCTTGGCAGATGGATAGGCCGCAAGGCTTGAACAGCCCGCACCATTTTCACGAATGGTCGGGCTTGAACTGAACAGCCACCCATGTGTGGCACTTTTGGAACCGCGATGAACGGACCTAGGCGCAGTTTGTATCTATCCCGCAGCAGGATCCCTGCCGCGATGCTGATAGACAAAGGCGCTGAAATGGTCTTGCAAAACGCTCAGACAAGCCATCCGACCATGTCAAACGCTCCGCCAGGCCAAGCGCCTGTCCGGCCTGTTTTGCGTGGGCGCGGATGCAACGGAACTTCATGGCACAGAAAATGCTCATCGATGCCACCCATGCGGAGGAAACTCGCGTCGTGGTGGTGGACGGAAACAAGGTCGAGGAATTCGATTTTGAAACCGCAAGCCGTCGTCAACTCGCCGGCAATATCTATCTAGCCAAGGTCACACGGGTCGAACCGTCGCTTCAGGCGGCGTTTGTCGATTATGGCGGCAATCGCCACGGATTCCTTGCGTTTAACGAAATCCATCCGGATTACTACCAGATCCCGGCAGCGGATCGGGCAGCGTTGTTGGAAGAAGAGCGCGCGCTCGCGGCTGACGCTGACGAAGACGAGGCCCCGAAAGCAGAGAAACCTGCCCGCAAGCCGCGTCGATCCAGCAATCGCCGCCGGTCATCCAGCAAGGCCGAAACGGTCGATGCCGAGGACCAGATCCAAACTGCGTCCATCGCGGGTATGGATATTGTCGAACCCTTGGGCGATGGCGACGAACGTGCGGCAGCACCCGAGACCGGTGCCGAGGAACCAAGGGACACCGATCAAGCCGACGTCGTAGAGACCGACGAAGCAACTGAGGAAGATACAGCGGTCGCACAGGCCGAAGTCGCCACATTGGCAGCGGAAGCGGCGGCGACAGCCGACCCGACTGTCGAAGAAGACGCCTATGTCGCCGCTGAACACGCCACAGAGATCGACGACCGGATCGAATCTGTCTCTGAAGGCGACACGATCGAAGAAGCCCGCCCACGCCAGAAGCCGCGGATGCGCCGCTACAAGATCCAAGAAGTTATCAAAGTGCGCCAGATCATGCTGGTGCAGGTGGTCAAGGAAGAACGCGGCAACAAGGGCGCGGCGCTGACCACCTATCTGTCTTTGGCGGGCCGCTACTGCGTCCTGATGCCCAACACAGCACGTGGCGGCGGCATCAGCCGCAAGATTACCAACGCTGCCGACCGCCAGAAGCTGAAAGCCATCGCGGGTGAGATTATCGTGCCCGAAGGCGCAGGTCTGATCATCCGCACCGCAGGCGCAAACCGCACCAAGGCAGAGATAAAACGCGACTACGAATACCTGCTGCGCCTGTGGGAACAAATCCGCGACCTGACGCTGAAATCCATCGCGCCAACCCCGATCTACGAGGAAGGCAACCTGATCAAACGCACGATCCGTGACCTTTACAACAAGGACATTGACGAAGTTCTGGTCGAGGGCGAGGCAGGCTACCGTGTGGCCAAGGACTTCATGAAAATGATCATGCCGTCCCATGCCAAGAACGTTAAGCTATACGACGAAGGCATGCCGCTCTTCGCGCGCTATCAAGTCGAAACCACGCTGTCGGCCATGTTCAACCCCACGGTGCAACTGCCCTCTGGCGGCTATATCGTGATCGGGATTACCGAAGCGCTTGTCGCCATCGACATCAACTCTGGGCGGGCAACGCGCGAGGGGTCCATCGAGGAAACTGCGCTCAAGACCAACCTAGAAGCGGCGGCGGAAATCGCACGCCAATTGCGCCTGCGTGACTTGGCCGGTCTGATCGTGATCGACTTTATCGACATGGAAGAGCGCAAGAATAACGCCGCTGTCGAGAAGATGCTGAAAGACAAGCTGAAATCCGACCGCGCGCGCATTCAGGTGGGCCGCATTTCGGGCTTTGGTCTGCTGGAAATGAGCCGCCAGCGCCTGCGCCCCGGGATGTTGGAAGCGACCACCCAGCCCTGCCCGCATTGTCATGGCACCGGCCTGATCCGGTCAGATGACAGCATGGCCCTTACCGTGCTGCGCCAGATTGAAGAAGAAGGCACGCGCGGCAAATCGCGCGAGGTTTTGGTGCGCGCGCCTGCCGCCGTCATCAACTTCCTGTTCAATTACAAGCGCGAAAACCTTGCGATGATTGAGGCACGCTTTGGAATGGCGGTGCGTCTGGAAGCTGATCCGTCCTTGATCAGCCCCGATTTCGTGATCGAGAAGTTCAAGACCGCGACACGTGTGCCGACACCGCAAGCGGCAGTCGTGTCGATGGACAGCAAGCTGATGCCAGAACTTGAAGAAGAGGACGAAGATATCGACATGGTTGAGGCCGTCGAGGCCGAGGCTGTGCCGAGTGCAGAGACCGAGGAACAGCCGCGCAAGAAGCGTCGTCGGCGGCGGCGTCGGCGTGGCGGCAAAGATGGCGAGGCCACGACCGACGAGAATGGTCACGAGTCTGACGTTGATGCTGACACGGATACAGACGTAGCGGTCGAAGCACAGCCAGAAGCAGCAGCCGAAGATGCAGCGCCCGTCGAGAAGCCGAAGCGCAAGCGCGGGTCACGTGCGAAGAAAGCGGCCCCGGCAGAGACGGAAACGGCAGATGTGCCCGCAGAGGCAGAGGCCCCGGCAGCAGACGCGGACGACACGACGGCGAAAAAGCCCGCGCGCCGTAGCCGCAGCCGCCGCAAGCCTGCGGCGGAGGAGGCACCGGCACCAGAGGCCGTGGCACCCGAAGAGGCGCCCGTGGCCGAGCCTGTTACACCAGACACCGTGGCAGAACCCGCGATCCCGGCGCAGGAAGACGCTCAACCAAGTTCAGAACACGAAAGCCCTGTTGCCGCGGTCAGCGTGCCTGACATTCCCGCGCCAGAAGCCGAGGCTCCTCCAGTGAAGGATGCAGAGCCAGAGGCGCAGGCGGTTGCTCCACCTGCCCCAGAGGCCGCACAAGCCCCGGTAGCCGAGAGCGCAGTGCCAGAACAGCCAGTGGTCGAAACCGCAACCTCCGATGCGAGCGACACGGCAGAAGACAAGCCACGCCGCCGCGGATGGTGGTCGCGCTGAAGAACAAAACCCGCGCCGTCACGCGACCTTTCCACGGGAATGTGACGGCGCGGGTTGGTGATCTTTGCCCGGGCTTGGTCTATGCCTTGGCAAACATCCGTTAGCGAAGGCGCTTCATGTTCGGGATAGATCTTTTCGATGCGGCCCTGATGCCCGCTTTGCTGATCGCCTTTGCGGGTGGAGTGTTGTCGTTCCTGTCGCCCTGCGTCTTGCCCATTGTGCCGCCCTATCTGGCCTATATGGGCGGCGTTTCGATGCAGGAAATGACATCGGGCGCACAAAAGCGGCGCACGATTGTGCCTGCGTTGTTTTTCGTGATGGGCCTGTCAACGGTGTTCCTGATCCTTGGCTTCACAGCCTCGACCATGGGAAATCTGTTTTTACGCAACGCGGAATTGTTCGGCCGGATCGCGGGCGCGATTGTCATCGTGTTCGGGCTGCATTTCCTTGGCGTGTTTCGTATCCCGTTCCTGATGCGCGAAGCGCGGATTGACGCGGGCGACCAAGGCGGGTCTGCGTTTGGGGCTTACCTTTTGGGCCTGGCCTTCGCCTTTGGCTGGACGCCCTGCATCGGCCCAGTTCTGGGGGCCATCCTGTCCATGGCCGCGACCGAAGCCGACGCCATGCGCGGCACGATCATGCTGGGCGTCTATGCACTGGGATTGGGGTTGCCCTTCCTGCTGGCGGCAATCTTCGTGCAACGGTCAATCACCATCATGAACCGGATCAAGCGCCATATGGGGCTGATCGAAAAGGTCATGGGCGGATTGCTGTTGCTGGTCGGTCTGGCCATGGTCACTGGCGCATTCACCCGGTTTAGCTGGTGGTTGCTGGAAACCTTTCCGGCCCTGTCGCAGATCGGTTAGCGCAGGCCGATTTCGGCCAGCATCGCATCCAGTTCGGGGGGCAAATTGTCATCGCCTTTGCGGGCCTTCGACAGATCGCGCGGGGCATCTTCTGCCTTCAGGTAGCGCCAACCCTGAAACGGGCGGCGCGTGGCGGCGGTGGTGCGCACCACCTCTGGGTCCAGCACGATGGCGCAACGGGTAATGCCATCGCCGCCTAAAACCTCGTCCAGTCGCAGAATGCGCTGCCTTGCCAAGATCGCGCCTTTGAACACCCAGTAAAGCGAACCACCTGCAAGCAAGTCTTCAGCTCGTTTGGGCCACATGCGGGTAATATGGCGCGGCAAGCCGTCCGGGCCCTTGGCACGCGGATTGCGTTGCCAATCCAACAGGTCTTCGACCGTTTCGGCCCCGACACAAAGCTTGATAAGATGCAGGCTTCCCATGCCGCGTATGTAACCTGTCCAACAGGGCAGGCAAGCGCGAACAGCGTGCTTCGGCCTGATCGAACAGCGCCAGCGCGACTTGGGCGCTAAGTGCCGCGATCACGCAACAAGCACTGCCTTTGGCAAGTCTGTCAGCACTGGTGGGAATAAGTGAAGACCAACACATCGGTCGCGTAATCGCCGGTCCATCGGCAATTGCGATGCACTTCGCGCGTGCCGCGCACACTGACTTCGCGCTGGTTGGAGGCAACCGGCCCTTCGACCCAGTATTCCAAAGGTGCACAGCCCGGCGAAAAGACCGAAGCCCAGCCGGAATACCAATTCCCGTTCTTGTTGCCATTGAACAAAAGCGTTCCGCGGCGCACGCCCACGCTACGCAGACCGTCTCTCGGTTCCTCGTAGTAAAAGGCGCGCTGCGTGCCTCTGTCGGCCAAGCGCATAAGCGAGCCGTTGTGCCACCAGCAACTATCGGCAGCCGCCGCCCCTGCTGACAAAAGTCCCAACATGAAAAGAAAGAAAAAGCGCATTCGTGCCCCCGTAAGCGTATCTATGCAAGGCACGCGAAACTACGCACCCGAGGGTAGTCTAGCACAGCGACGGGCAAACCCTGTTGCAAAACGCAATCAAGCCCTGTTGACCAACGGCGCAAACCAATGATGCCCAACACAGGATTACGTTGACCCTTGCGATACTGCGGCCTATGTTGTTGCCTCCCCAGACTGACCCCCAAAGGATGCCCGTCATGAGCCGTTTCGCAGCCCCGATTGCAGAGCAGATTTGGGACATGAAATACCGCCTGAAAGCGGCCGATGGCGCGGTTAAGGACCAAACGGTCGAAGACACGTGGCGCCGTATAGCCCGCGCTTTGGCGCAGGCGGAAACCGATCCCGCTGCGTGGGAGGATCGCTTCTACACCGCGCTGGAGGATTTTAAATTCCTGCCCGCAGGCCGGATTACGGCAGGCGCGGGAACGGGGCGCAGCGTAACGCTGTTCAACTGCTTTGTGATGGGCACGATCCCCGACAGCATGGGCGGCATTTTCGACATGCTGAAAGAGGCCGCGCTGACCATGCAGCAGGGTGGCGGGATCGGCTATGATTTCAGCACCATTCGCCCCAAGGGCGCGGCGGTGCATGGCGTGGCGGCCGATGCGTCGGGGCCGCTGAGTTTCATGGATGTGTGGGATGCAATGTGCCGCACGATCATGTCGGCAGGTAGCCGTCGCGGGGCAATGATGGCCACCATGCGATGCGACCACCCGGATATCGAGGATTTCATCACCGCCAAGCAAGACGCAGCCCGCCTGCGCATGTTCAATTTGTCGGTTCTGGTGACCGACCCGTTCATGGACGCGGTCAAGGCCGATGCCGCGTGGGATTTGGTCTTTGACGGGCGGGTCTACCGCACGGTGCAAGCGCGGGACCTTTGGAACCGTATCATGCGAGCGACCTATGATTACGCCGAACCGGGTGTCATCTTCATCGACCGCATCAATACGGCCAACAACCTTGCCTATTGTGAAACGATTGCCGCCACCAACCCTTGTGGCGAACAACCCCTTCCGCCTTATGGCGCATGCCTGCTCGGGTCGATCAACCTCGCACGGCTGGTGCGCGACCCGTTCACCGATGCGGCAAGCCTGGACATGGCCGCGTTGGACGATCTGGTGCGCGTGGCGGTGCGGATGATGGACAATGTGGTCGATGTGTCTCGCTTTCCCTTGGACGCTCAGGCGCAGGAAGCGCAAGCCAAACGGCGGATCGGGCTGGGGGTGACGGGCCTTGCCGATGCGCTGGTGCTGACCGGGCTGCGCTATGGCTCGGACAAGGCCGTGGCGGCAACAGACAACTGGATGCGCGCCGTGGCCCGCGCGGCGTATCTGGCCAGCGTCGATCTGGCGCGCGAAAAGGGGGCCTTCCCGCTTTTCGATCGCGACGCCTATCTGGCTTCTGGCACCATGCAAGCGATGGATCAGGATGTGCGCGACTCGGTCGCCCAGCACGGCATCCGCAACGCGCTGCTGACCTCTATCGCGCCGACGGGGACGATCAGTCTTTATGCCGGGAATGTCAGTTCCGGGATCGAACCGATTTTCGCCACCAGCTACACCCGGAAGGTGCTTCAAAAAGACGGCTCGCGCACGGAAGAAGTGGTCGAGGATTTTGCAGTGTCCCTGTGGCGCAAGCTGCATGGTGATGCGCCTTTTCCCGAATATGTCGTCACGGCGCAGACGCTCGCGCCGATGGACCATGTCAAAATGCAGGCTGCGGCCCAAAAATGGGTCGATAGCAGCATCTCTAAGACCATCAACTGCCCGGAAGATATTTCATTTGATGCGTTCAAGGATGTTTACCTGGCGGCGTGGGATATGGGCTGCAAGGGCTGCACAACCTACCGCCCGAATGACGTGACCGGTTCTGTTCTATCCGTATCCGGGGCCGAAATCGAACCGAAGGCCACGCCTTCGGGCGATGTGGTCTACTTGGCCGAACCGTTTGATCGGCCAGAAACACTGGAAGGCCAGACCTACAAGCTGAAATGGCCGGGGTCGGAACACGCAATCTATGTGACCATCAACGACACCGTCATCGCGGGCCACCGCCGCCCGTTCGAGATATTCATCAACTCCAAGAACATGGAACATTACGCTTGGACCGTGGCTCTGACACGGATGATCTCTGCGGTGTTTCGGCGTGGCGGCGATGTGTCTTTCGTTGTCGAGGAACTGAAAGCCGTGTTCGACCCCCGCGGCGGGGCTTGGGTGCAGGGGCAATACATCCCGTCCATCCTGGCCGCCATTGGCGGCGTGATTGAACAGCATCTTGTGCGAATCGGGTTCATCGGCGGGGCGGGGCTAGGGCTGAAAAGTGACCCGCAAGCGCTGAAAATGGCCGTCGGCGGCAAACCCACCGGCTGCCCGTCCTGCGGAGCCTTCGAGATGGTGATGATCGAGGGCTGTATAACCTGCCGCGCCTGCGGGCACAGTAAATGTGGCTAGGGGCGGTTTGCCCGCTTTTGTAACACCGAAATCAAAAGGCGCGCTCTGATCGAGCGCGCCTGTTAAGTTTGTGGTGCGGGTGGAGGGACTTGAACCCCCACGCCTTGCGGCGCCAGAACCTAAATTGCGCGAAGTTCTCAGACGCTCAAACACTTGGCGAAAAAGTTTCGCAGGACATAGGCAGAACGCCTTGTGAACCTGCGAAACGCCAGATCGGGGTTGGACCAAAGAAAAACCCCGACGCGCTGGCGGGCGCAATCGGGGCTCAATGCTCTTGGAAAAGCATCCTGTGTGATCAGGAGGTTATCACGCCTCGGGTAGCCCCCGCAACCTCTGCGACGACGGGAGGGTGCCATGGCTGACCTGAACCGTTACGAATGGCTCAAGGCTGTGCTCCAGCTGCCAGAGGTGGCCGCAACGACGAAGAACGTCGCAGCCGCTTTGGCGATTGAATTCGCCAATGACGAGACGGGCAAGATTTGCCCCGCGCTGCCGACTTTGGCGGAGTATCTGAAGCTGTCCATTGCGACGATCAAGCGGGCGATCCGTGAGCTGGTCGCTTTGGGCTGGCTCGATCGCACTGAGGGGCGTGGGGCCGGAAACTTCACCCGCTATCTGCTGAAATCCCCCTGCAAGATCATTCCGTTCCGTCACCGCAAAAAGGGTTCATCACCGAGCCTTCAGGCGCAGAAAAAGGGATCATCCGTGACCGAAAAAGGGGTCATGTGCGAGCCTTCCTATAAAGAACAATCCTTTGAACAAAAAAGCGCGGGCGGGACGGATCGGCGGGATGGCAAGCCATCCGCCCCGCCGCGCGCAGGCTCTGCCCCCGTCTTCGTTGCGCAGTTTTCATGGGCTGGGAAATGCTGGCGAGAGTTTTGCAGTGAAATGTTTGGCCGCGACCTGAATCGGCTGGTCGAGGAGATTATGCGGGAAGGTCAGAGAGGATATCTCTTGCCGTGTGTAAAGCCACCTTTGCGGCGTGCGGATTGGCCCGCGTTTCGGGCGGACCTTCTGGCCGTCGGTTTTGGGCAGCCCCAATCGAGGGCAGCAGCATGAGTGGGGGAAGTTTTAAATCATTCGTTCGCGCCGCGAATGTGAAGGCGGGATCGACGGGGAAAACGTCGATGGGCGGGATCGAGGCCCATGCCAAGAGGCTCGACAAGACATCGTTGCTGCGCCGTGTTCGCGAGCTTGACCCCTTGGCATGGTCGAAGATGGGATCGGGCATCAATGCGGGCGGTTGCGACCTCTGGGATGCCTTCAAACGGCAAAAGGAAGAGACCGGCGCGGTTGAACGCGGCGGCGCGTCCTTGGCCCTGCATATGCTGGTGGGTGTGTCGCGGGAGTGGCTGGAAGAGGACGGGCGCGATGTGCATTCGGCAAAGAACGACCGGATCCAGCGGCTGTTCGATGAAGCCAAGGCTTGGGCAGAAAGCTGGGCGGGCGAAAGCTCGGTCATCCACACGCGCTTTGATCTCGATGAGCAAGGCAGCGGCAATGTCGATCTGGTGGTCGTGCCGGTGCGGATGCAGCGCCGCAAGTCCCGCAAGAACGCGGCGGCGAAGGAGGTGCTGACGATCTCGACGCGGATGGCGAAGGAAGAGTTGCGCAAGGCGATGAAGGCCAAGACTTCCGGTCAGGCGATGCAGTCGAGCTGGAACGCGTGGTGCAAGGATCGCCTCGATCTGCGGATTGAACGGGGCAAAAGTTTGGAGCAAACACGCCGCAAGCACATCCATGCCGATATTCTGCGTGCCGAGGGCGACAAGCAGCGGGCCGCGCATCAGGCCGCGATGGCGGCGGTGGAGGTCGAGAAGAGGCAGGCTACCGCGCGGGCAGAGGCGGACGCCAAGGCCGCAAGCGAGGCGCTGTTTCTCTGGGCCAAAGCGGCCAGTGGCCCTTATCACGGGCTGCTGCTGGAGGATCTTAGCGAGGCGGAACAACAGGCCTATGACCTGCATCGCATTGTCGTGGGCCGCTATCGCGCGGCGCTGCGCGCGGAACGCGATGGGCGACTTTACCCCGAGCAAAGCCGCTTCCTGTCGGAACTGCGCAATGCCGAACCAGACCCTGATCGCTATGTCGCGGCGGCATTGACCGAGGAGGTCAGCAGCGCGGGCATCGGCCTCGATATGATCGAGCGGATTTCTGAACTGATGCGGCGGCTGTTGCAGCGCATCGTTCAGGCCGTCGATGCGCATCTGTTGCGCTATTGGACGCGCGAGGATGGTGGGCATAAATGGGATGTGACCACCGCGCGGCTGTGCTTGGGATCGGCGGAACTGGTCGATCTGGAAGCGCGGGCGGAGCGCGAGGCCGAAGCGTTGCGAATGGCGGAACCTGTCTATCGCCGCTTGGCGGATCGCGGGCGCGAGCTTGATGCGTGATTTACGGCGTGGCGTTAAAATTTAAATTTTACGTTGAAGCGTAATGCGCTTTGATTTACGCTCCACCGTAAAAGGAGCCGTATCATGGACCTCTCAGCGAGAACTGCCGAACAGATCGGCGAGGCGATCCGCCGCGCACGCAAGGCGCGCGGCTGGACGCAGGGCGATATCAGCGCGCGCACTAACCTGCGGGTGGCGACGATCTCGTCGCTGGAAAACGGCGATGCGGGCACCAAGCTGGCGACGCTTTTGGCCGTGATGGCCGCGCTCGGGCTGGAGTTTCGACTGGTCGAACGCGGTGGCTCGGTCGAAATCGAGGATATCTTCTGATGGCGAAACGCGGTCGCAGCGGCACGATGCAGGTGCTTCTGAATGGGCGGCTGGTGGGGCACCTGCGCCTTGCCAGCTCTGGCGCGATCAGTTTCGCCTATGATCCGGGCTGGCTGGCGTGGGAACACGCCATGCCGATCTCACTCTCGCTGCCTCTGCGCGAAGAGGCGCATCAGGGCGCGCCGGTCATCGCCTATCTGGAAAACCTACTGCCTGACAATCAGGCGATCCGCGAGCGTGTGGCGGCGCGGGTGCGCGCGGGCGGCACCGATGCGTGGCACATGCTGGAGAAGATCGGGCGCGACTGCGTGGGGGCCTTGCAATTC
>JAFGVZ010000184.1 GCA_016937725.1 Paracoccaceae bacterium
GAACTCATCCCCGGCCCAGACTTCGACCCGTCCAAACTGGAGGGCCTCGAATGATCCTCGCACACCATAGCGTAGCCCCCGACCCGAGGGTGGGGGCGATTTCGCCCCCGCGTCGCGCCACAGGCGCGCACCTTCGGTGCGACGGGGGCGGGTCGGGGGCGAAGCGGGTCGCAGGCGCCCCGCGGTGTTTCAGCCGCCGGAATGAGCCTATGGACTATCGCGCCCCGGGCTTGACCCGGGGCCTCACGGCCAACTGGGCCACCACCCCAGAGGCCCCGGGTCAGGCCCGGGGCGCGGGGTGCGCATGACCCGCGAGCGCCTCACCCTCTACGACACCACCCTACGTGACGGGCAGCAAACCCAAGGCGTGCAATTTTCCACCGCCGAAAAGCACCAGATCGCGGCGATGCTCGACCAGCTTGGCATCGACTATATCGAAGGCGGCTGGCCCGGCGCAAACCCGACCGATTCCGAGTTCTTCGCCGCGCCGCCCAAGACGAAAGCCACCCTCACCGCCTTCGGCATGACCAAGCGCGCGGGGCGGTCGGCGGAAAATGACGATGTGCTGGCCGCCGTGCTGAACGCGGGCACCAAGTCCGTTTGCCTTGTCGGCAAGACGCATGACTACCACGTGACACAGGCGCTTGGGATCAGCCTTGACGCCAACCTCGACAATATCCGCGCCTCGGTCGCGCAGTGCATAGCACAAAACCGCGAAACCCATTTCGACGCCGAACACTTCTTCGACGGCTACAAGGCGAACCCAGATTACGCGCTGCAAGCCATCCACGCCGCCCATGACGCAGGCGCGCGCTGGACCGTGCTGTGCGACACGAATGGCGGCACTCTGCCATCGGAAATTCGCGCCATCACCGAAGCGGTCATCGCCAGCGGCATTCCCGGCGACCGTTTGGGCATTCATTGCCATGACGATACGGGCCAAGCGGTGGCCTGCACCCTGGCGGCGGTAGAGGCGGGCGCGCGCCAGATCCAAGGCACGCTGAATGGGTTGGGGGAGCGGTGCGGGAACGCGTCCCTGACCACGCTGATCCCCACGCTGGTGCTGAAGCCTGCCTATGCCGACCGGTTCGAAACCGGCGTGACACCCGACGCGCTCACAAACCTTTTGCGCATCTCGCGCAAGCTGGATGACATCCTGAACCGTGTGCCGCTGCGCAGCTTGCCCTATGTGGGTGCGTCTGCCTTTGCGCATAAGGCGGGGCTGCATGCCAGCGCCATCGCCAAGGACCCGGCCACCTACGAACATATCGACCCCGCGCAGGTCGGCAATGCCCGCATCGTGCCCATGTCGAACCAAGCGGGGCAATCGAACCTGCGCATGGTGCTGTCAGATATGGGTGTCAGCGTCGCGCGCGATGACCCGCGCCTGCCTGCGATCCTTGACGACATCAAGACGCGCGAGGATGCGGGCTATGCCTATGACAGCGCGCAGGCCAGTTTCGAGCTACTGGCGCGGCGGGCCTTGGGGCAGGTGCCGCAGTTCTTCGAGGTGAAACGGTATCGCGTGACCGTTGAGCGGCGCAAGAACAAGTATGACCAGATGGTCTCGTTGTCAGAAGCGGTGGTGGTGCTGAAAATCGGGGGTGACAAGAAACTGTCGGTGTCGGAATCGATGGATGCCGAGGGCCATGATCGCGGGCCTGTCAACGCTTTGGCGAAAGCCTTGGCAAAAGATTTGGGCCCCTATCAAGGTGCGATTGACGATATGAAACTGGTGGATTTCAAGGTCCGCATCACCCAAGGCGGGACAGAGGCCGTGACCCGGGTGATTATCGATTCCGAGGACGGGCAGGGGCGGCGCTGGTCCACCGTGGGCGTGTCGCCCAATATAGTTGACGCCAGTTTCGAAGCCCTGCTCGACGCCGTTACCTGGAAACTTTGCGCGATGGAGTGCGCCCATGTCCGACCTGACCGAAGATGAAGCGTTCCTGACGCTCTATGCCGATCTGGCGCGCGAAGGGCCGGGGGCGTCGGCCGATCTGGGCTGGGCGCTGTCCGTCGCAGGCACGCCCGCGCAGGCGCACATTGTCGATGCGGGCTGCGGGTCGGGGGCCGATACGCTGACGCTGGCGAAAGACCGCCCGCAGGCGCGGATTGATGCCGTCGACAAGACCCCGCAATTTGTAGAGGCCGCGCAAAAGCGGCTCGCGCCGTTTGGGGATCGCGTGCAGGTGCGCCAAGGCGATATGGCCAGGCTGGACGGGCCGTATGACCTGATCTGGTGCGCGGGCGCGATTTATTTCATCGGGATCACGCAGGCTTTGACCGCGTGGCGGTCTGCCCTTGCCAATGGCGGGCGCGTGGCATTTTCCGAACCCTGCATGTTGCCGCGCCCGTCGCAGGCCGCGCGCGACTTTTGGTCGGTGGAATATCCGCAGATCACCGATATGGCGGGTATCCGCGACCGGGTGGCGCAAGCGGGCTACCGGGTGTTGGGGGAAAACCTGCAAATCGGGGCCGCGTGGGAAAATTACTACCTGCCGATGGAGCGCCGCATTGCCAGCCTGCGCCCCGATGCTTCGCCCAGCCTTGCAGCGGCATTGGACAAGGCCGAAGCGGAAATTGCCCGCTGGCGCGCGGCCCCGTCAGAGATTGCCTATGCCCTGATGGTCGTCGCGCCGGAATGAGCGATGCGCTCGAAGCCAAGGTTGTGGCCTCTGATCCCGACCGGTATGCCGCCAGCCTGACCGCGTCGCCGCAGGCGCGGGCAAAACTGTGGGTGCTCTATGCCTTCAACCTTGAAATCGCGCGCGCGCCATATCTGACGCAAGAACCCCTGATCGCGCAGATGCGGCTGCAATTCTGGGCCGATGTGCTGGACGACATCGCTGCGGGCAAGCCCCCGCGCGCGCATGAGGTGGCAGAGCCTTTGGCGACCCTATGGAGCGAACATGGGCTGCCCGTAGACCTTGGCCAACAAATGATTGCCGCGCGGCATTGGCATATTGACCGCGCGCCATTTGCGGATATGGCGGCATGGCTGGACCATATTGACCAAAGCGCGGGCAACTTGATGTGGCTGGCGGCGCGTATTCTAGGGGCGACCGACGGGGCTGAAACCGCTACTCGCGCCATGGGCCGCGCCACCGGCATTGCGCAATGGTTGCAAGCCGTGCCCGCCTTGCAGGCCACGGGCCGGCCCGCATGGCCACTTGGCACGAACGGGGCCGATATGGCGCAAGCTGGGCTGCAAGCGTTGGCACAAGCCCGCGCCGCGCGCGGCACCGTGCCCAAAGCCTGTGTGCCCGCCCTTTTGGCGGGGTGTCAGGCACATGCCTTCCTATCGCGCGCCGCGACTGATCCTGCCCGGATAGAGGCAGGTGCTTTGGCCCCGTCAGAGTTTCGCCGCCGTGGCACCTTGCTTTTGCGTGGCCTGTCCGGGCGCTGGTAGACGCGCCCGGTTCGCCTTGCCAAGCCCTTTGACGGACAGTAGGGTGCGCGCAAATTCGGCCCCGCCGAGGGGCCGGTTCGTCATGCCTGCCCATCCGGGCCAACACCAACAGGAGCTTTCATGTTCGTCACTCCCGCCTATGCGCAAGATGCCGGTGCCGCCGGTGGTCTGATCTCGATCATTCCCTTCGTTCTGATCTTCGTCATCATGTATTTCCTGCTGATCCGTCCGCAGCAGAAAAAGCTGAAAGAGCATCAGAACATGGTGTCCAATCTGCGCCGGGGCGACCAGATCGTGACCCAAGGCGGCATTGTCGGCAAGATTTCCAAGGTCAAGGAAGATGGCGAGGTCGAGGTCGAGATTGCCGAGGGCGTGCGCGTGCGCGTGATCAAGCAGACTATCGCAAGTGTGATCTCGAAAACCGAACCGGCGGCCAAGGAATAAGCCTGCCCCCCTTGCGCCCGTGCGCGACAGCCCTTTGATACGTCAGAACCGGACCGGGAGCCTGATCCATGCTGCATATTCCGATGTGGAAACGCATCCTCATCTGGGGCACGTGCGCGCTGGCCTTGCTGATCGCCACGCCCAACCTGTTTTACGCGAATGTCGAGCGGCATAACGACGCTGCTGCGGCGCAGGCCCGTGGGGATTCCTTCTCGGAAGAGGATTTGGCAGCGTGGCCGTCCTTCCTGCCGTCCTTCCTGATCAATCTGGGTCTGGACCTGCGTGGCGGCGCGCATCTACTGGCCGAAGTGCAGGTGTCGGATGTCTACGCCGACCGTATTGATGGGCTATGGCCCGCCGTGCGGGACCGCTTGCGCGACGCGCGGGATATTGTGGGCGCGGTGCGGCGCATGCCGTCCGAAGATGCTGGCGAATTGCGCGTGCGCATCGGCACGCCAGAAGCCGTGAACGAAGCTGCGGGCTTCGTGCGCGAACTGGCCCAACCCACGCAAAGCCTGACCGGTTTTGGCGCGGCCAATGATCTGGAAGTGCGGGTCGAAGGCGAAGAGATCGTCGTCACCCTGTCCGAAGCTGAACGCATGGCGACAGATGAGCGCACCATGCGCACCTCGTTGGAGATTATCCGCCGCCGGGTAGATGAAGCGGGCACGCGCGAACCCACCATTCAGCGCCAAGGAGAGGACCGCATTCTGATCCAAGTTCCCGGAATTGGCTCTGCTGAAGAACTCAAAGCGCTGATCGGCACCACTGCGCGGCTGACCTTCCACCCGGTTGTGGGTGTTACGTCTGACCCAGACCAAGTGCCGGGGCCGCGAAATGCGATTTACCCCTCTCTGGACGCGCCCGGCACATTCTACGAAGTGGAACAAACTCCGGTCGTGACGGGCGATCAATTGGTCGATGCCAGCCCAGCCATGGACCAGAACAATCGCCCCGCCGTGAATTTCCGCTTCAATGCGCAAGGCGGGCGGGCTTTTGGCCTGTATACGGCGGAAAATATCGGCAGCCCCTTTGCCATTGTGCTTGATGGCGAGGTCGTATCGGCCCCCACGATCCAAAGCCATATTCCGGGCGGGTCCGGCATTATCACAGGGCGCTTCACGGTCGAGGAATCGACTCAGCTTGCGGTTCTGCTGCGCTCTGGCGCGCTGCCCGCCGAGATGGAATTCTTGGAAGAACGCACCGTTGGCCCCGAACTGGGCCAAGACAGTATTGATGCGGGCCGCATTGCCGCCATGGTCGCCATGGCTGCCGTGCTGATCTTCATGGTCGCCAGCTACGGCATATTCGGCGTGATCGCCAATATCGCGCTATTGCTGAACGTGGCGATGATCTTCTCGCTTCTGTCGCTGATCGGGGCCACGCTGACGCTGCCGGGGATCGCGGGCATCGTGCTGACAATCGGCATGGCAGTGGATGCCACGGTGTTGATCTTTGAGCGGATCCGCGAAGAATTGAAAACCGCCAAGGGCCCCGCGCGCGCGATTGAACTTGGCTATGAAAAAGCGCTTTCGGCCATTCTGGACGCGAATATCACCACCTTCCTGACCGCGCTGATCCTGTTTGCCATGGGCTCTGGCCCGGTGCGCGGTTTTGCTGTCACATTGGGGCTGGGGATCATCACCTCGGTCTTCACCGCCCTTCTGGTCACGCGCGTGATGATGGTGATGTATTACGAGCGCCGCCGCCCCAAAACCCTTGCGATATAAGGAAAGCCCATGCGCCTGAAACTTGTCCCGCAAGAGACCAATCTCGATTTCTTCCGCTTTTGGCGCTACACGTTCGGCGCATCCGTGCTGGCGATGGTGCTGTCCATTATCGCATTCTTCGCCATGGGGCTGAATTTCGGGATCGACTTCAAGGGCGGCACGACCATCCGCACCGAAGCTGCGCAACCTGTGGATATTGGCGCCTATCGCGGCGCCGTAGAGCCTTTGGGTTTTGGCGATGTGGCGATTACCGAAGTGTTCGACCCGACATTCGGTCCCGATCAAAACGTGGCCATGATCCGGATCGAGGCGCAGGAAGGGCAGGAAGCCAAAACACCCGAACAGCTTGCCGGTATCCGCGCCGCGTTGCAAGAGGTGGACCCGTCGCTGACTTTCGCCTCTGTCGACTCGGTCGGACCGAAAGTGTCGGGCGAATTGGTGCAATCTGCGGTTATTTCGGTGCTGCTGGCGCTGGGTGCGGTGCTGTTCTATGTCTGGCTGCGCTTCGAATGGCAGTTTTCCGTCGGCGCGGTCGCGGCCCTTGTGCACGATGTTGTGCTGACCATCGGTCTGTTCGCGGTGCTGCAAATCCGCTTCGATCTGGCGATTATCGCGGCGCTTCTGACCATTGTGGGCTATTCGCTGAACGACACTGTGGTCGTGTTCGACCGGGTGCGCGAAAACCTGATCAAGTTCAAGAAACGCCCGCTGCGCGAAGTGTTGAACCTGTCGATAAACGAGACCCTGTCGCGCACCATGATGACCTCTGTCACCACGCTGATCGCGCTGATCGCGCTGTTCGTGCTGGGCGGCGATGTGATCCGCGGTTTCGTCTTTGCGATGATCTGGGGCATCATCGTCGGCACCTATTCGTCTGTTTTCGTGGCGTCGGTGGTTCTGTATCGGTTCGGGGTGAAGCGCGACTGGTCCAAAGTGTCGGGCGATACAGCAGGCACGCAATTCGGGGTGAAGGAGAACTAGGCCATGCAGCTATCCGAGATCGAGTTCGGCAATGCGAAACCGATCGAGGGCTACGGGCCTGATTTCTTTCGGCTGGACGGGCAGACCCATCCGGCCCCGGTGCTGATCTATGGCGGAGAGGTCCTCCCATGGGGCGGCTACGCCGATGCCGCTACGCTTCTGGCACTGGCAGGCCGGGTCGATGTGCTGCTGGTCGGCACCGGCCCGCAAATCGCGCATTTGCCCAAAGGCTTGCGCGCGGAACTGGACGCGGCGGGCATCGGTGCCGAGGTAATGGACAGCCCCGCCGCTTGCCGCACCTATAACGTGCTTCTGTCAGAGCAACGCCGCGTGGCCGTGGCCCTTCTGCCCGCCGCCTAAAGGCGCGGCGGGCGGCTTTTATACACGGGCAGGTTCCAGCCAAACAGCATGGACCCGGCGCGCAGGCCGAAGGTCGCCACGCCACAGGCAATCAGCGCGGCTCCGGTGGGCACCTCTAGAGCCACTGCTCCGAGCGCGACCAAGGCTCCGGCCAGCGCGGCCGTGGCATAAAGCTCGCCCTTTTTCAGGATCAGCGGCACCTCGTTGCAGACCACGTCGCGCATCAACCCGCCCAGAGTGGCCGTGACAACGCCCATGATCGCCACCACGATCGGGTGTGCCTGCAAGCTCAGCGCCAGCCCCACGCCTGCCGGCACAGCCACCCCCAGCGCCAACGCATCCAACCATTCCAACGCGCGCAGCCGCGATTCGACCAGATGCGCGGTGAAGAACACCAGCACCGCCGCGACCGTGGCCGACACGATCATCAAGGGTTCTGCCACCCAGAACACCATGTCCCGCCCCATGACAACATCGCGCAAGGTGCCGCCGCCCACTGCGGTCAGGCAGGCCAGAAAGATGAAGCCCACGATGTCCAACTGCGCGCGACTGGCCGCCAGCGCACCGGTCAGCCCGAAGATGAACACCGCCGCCAGATCAAGGCTCTGCAAGAATGTCATGGTTTGCCCGGTTTGAACGGGGCCATGCCCGCGCGGGCCAATTCATCCGCGCGCTCGTTTTCCGGGTGGCCCGCATGACCCTTGACCCATTCCCATGTCACCTTGTGGCGCGCTTGCGCCGCGTCCAGCCGCTGCCAAAGCTCCACGTTCTTGACGGGCTTCTTGTCCGCCGTGCGCCAGCCATTGCGCTTCCAGCCATGTATCCACTGGCTGACACCGTTTTTCACATAGGCGCTGTCGGTGACGATGGTCAGTTCCGACGGGCGTTCCAGCACTTCCAGCGCCGAGATCGCGGCCATCAGCTCCATCCGGTTATTGGTGGTCTGCGCCTCGCCGCCTTGCAATTCGCGTTCCTTCAGGATCGCGCCGTCGCGTTCGGCGCGCATCAGCACGCCCCAGCCACCGGGGCCGGGATTGCCGCTGCACGCGCCATCGGTATAGGCGACAAGGCGTGTCATAGGCTGGCGTAACCGGGCAGAGCAGCGACGCGGTCCAGCCAAGCGCGAATGGCAGGGTAGGGCGTCAGGTCATAGCCGCCGCGCGTCTCGGCGCTGTGGGTATAGGCGTAAAGGCAAATATCCGCGATGGAGGCCGCATTGCCGACCAGCCAGTCGCGGTTGGACAGATGGTCTTCCATGATCTGCAACAGCGCATTGCCTTGTTCCAGAAGTGCCGCCAGCCGCTCTGGCGTCGCCTGCGCCGCGCGATGCGGGTAGGTCCGCAAGGCCGCGCGCACGGCGATGACGCCTTCATGCTGGTTCTGCTCCCAGAACATCCAGGACAAGGCTTGGGCCTGAGCCAGTGTCTCGGAAGGCCAGAACGCCGTGCCCTGTGCCAAGTGCCACAGGATCGCGTTCGATTCCGCCAGATGGGTGCCATCAACCAGCACCAGCACGGGCGCTTTGCCGAAGGGCAGCGCGGCTTTGGCAGCATTCAGCGCCGGGTCGCCATATTCCACGTCTACAAGATCGGCCTTCTGGCCCGTCAGCGCCATCAGCAGTCGCACTTTGTAGCTGTTGCCGCTGGACGGCATATTATAGAGGATCATGGCGCGTGCCTTTCGCAAAACCCGGTGCGCAAGGGCTATCCCAGCCAGATACCGCCTGCAAGGCAGAGCGCGACGCCCGCCGTCAGCATCAGGCGCAATTTCATCCACCAAGGCGGGGTCAGGCCCCACAGGCTGAACTGCTGGTCGATCACCAATAGCACCACAAAGCCAGTGAGCAACGCCGCAAGCGCCTGCATGGCACCGCCGCCGACGAAGAAGAACGCCCACAGCGCGGGGGCGACGGACAGGGCGTAGCCAACCCATGACCGCTCTGCCCCCTTGGCGGCAAAACCCCAGAGCACCCCCGACATGAAGCACAGGATGACCGTGCCATAGGCGATCAGCACATATTGGCCCGCGAACCGGGGGCCGATGATGCGGATCGTGGCCTCATACAGCGCGGGCGAGAGGATCGTGGCCAGCCCGTAGGCGAAAGGGAGCAGCCCGGCAAGGCCAAGGGTGAGCGCCGCGCGGGGGATCATGCGCGCTCCAGCGCAAGGCGCGCGGCAAGGGCGGCAAAGACCGTCGCAAACGCGCGGTTTACCCAAGCCATCACGCGCGCGCTGCCCAACAGCCAGTCGCGGGCTTGGGCCGCGGCCACGGCATAGGCCGCAAAAACCACGAAGGTCAGCGCCATGAAAACGCCGCCCATCAGCGCAAGTTCCTGCGTGGCGGTGGCCGGATTGCCGCTGAGGAAGGGGGGCAATAGCGCCAGAAAGAAGATCGACAGCTTGGGGTTCAGGATGTTCAGCAATGCGCCGCGCTTTGCCACCACCAAGCCGGGCGTCGGGATTGGGCTTTCCTGCACCTTGAGCGCACCACCTTCGCGCAGCATCTGCCACGCAAGGTAAAGCAGATAGGCCACGCCCGCGAATTTCACGGCTTGGAACAACAGCGCCGAACTGTGCATCAGTGCCGCCAGTCCCAACATTGCCGCCAAAAGCGCAGGCAAAATGCCGAATGTGCAGCCCAAGGCCGCCCAAAGCCCTGCCTTCCGCCCTTGGCCAAGCGCAACCGCCAGCGTGTAGACAACGCCCGTGCCGGGGGCGAGCACGACCACTAATGCAGTCAGCAGAAATTGAGTCGAGAGCATGGGGCGCATCCTTTCATTAGAGCACAAGGATGGCGCAGCGGCGCGGGCAGAGCAAGTGCAAAGCCCCGCCTGCGGCCGGGCGTGGCGCGCGCGCATCCCGGTGCCGGGGAATCGCCGTGACGCGCCGCACTTGACTTGAACGGGCCGTGCATTCCGGCGATAACACGTGTGATGGCGCGCGGGCAGGTGCCCCGGAGCTTTGGAGGATCGGTATGAGCGGTTTGATGGCCTTGCTGGATGACGTAGCGGGGCTGGCCAAGATGGCCGCCGCCTCTGTCGATGATGTGGCCGCACAGGCAACCAAGGCCGGGGCCAAGGCCGCCGGGGCGGTGATCGACGACGCGGCGGTAACGCCGGGCTACATGCGCGGCTTCTCGCCCGCGCGCGAGGTGCCGATGGTGTGGCGCATCGCCCGCGCGTCCTTGTTCAACAAGCTGGTGTTCCTGTTGCCCGCCGGGTTGCTTCTGTCCAATTTCGCGCCTTGGCTTATTCCCATCCTCCTGCTGTTCGGGGGGGCCTATCTGTGCTTTGAGGGGGCCGAGAAGGTCGCCCATGCGTTCGGCGCCGGCAAGGGCCATGGCGGGCCCGATGGCAGCCATGTCGAAGGGGCCACCGCCAAGCTGGAAGAGGCCAAGGTCAAGGGCGCGATCAAGACCGATGTCATCCTGTCGGCAGAGATCATGACCATCGCGCTGGACGCAATCCCGAAATCCACGTTGTGGATGGAAGCGGCAACGCTGGTGACCGTCGCGATCGGGATCACGGTCATGGTCTACGGCGCGGTCGCGCTGATCGTGAAGGCCGACGATCTGGGCCTGTGGATGGCGCGGACCGGGCGCACCGCCTTGACCCGCGCGGCAGGGCGCGGTTTGGTGCGCGGCATGCCGGTCTTCATCGCGGCGCTGACCGTGGTGGGCACGGCGGCGATGATCTGGGTCGGCGGCTCGATCATCCTGCACGCGCTGGACCAGCTTGGTTGGTCGGCCCCCTATGACTGGGTGCATCACGTGACCGTAGCCGCGGTCGACGCGCTGCCCGCCAGCGCCGCCGCTTGGCGCGGCGTCGTCGATTGGGCCGTGACCGCCACACTTGACGGGGTATTCGGCTTGGCGCTGGGGCTGGCGCTGATACCCGTCGGCGTCAAACTCGTTGCCCCGCTTTGGGCGCGCATCGTTCCGGCGGGCTGACGGGTGTGTGCGCGTCAGGCGGTTTCGCGCAACACCCTTGGCACCTTGAATTCCACCCGCTCTTTCGCGGTTTCCACCAACTCCACCGTCACGTCATAGCGGGCGTGGAAGGCGTCTATCACCTCGGTGATCAGCACTTCCGGGGCCGATGCGCCTGCGGTAATGCCCACCGAGCGCACCCCCTCCAACGCGCGCCAGTCAATATCCGCCGCCCGCTGCACAAGCTGCGCGTAGGTGCACCCTTTGGCGCGGCCCACTTCGACCAGCCGTTGCGAGTTCGACGAATTCGGTGCGCCGATGACCAAGAGCGCGTCGATCAGCGGTGCAATCGCCTTGACCGCTTCCTGCCGGTTGGTGGTGGCGTAGCAGATGTCTTCCTTGTGCGGGCCGACAATGGCCGGGAAGCGCGCTTGCAAGGCCGCGACCACATCTGCGGTGTCATCCACCGACAAAGTGGTCTGGGTGATGAAGGCCAGTTTAGACGGGTCACGCACCTGCAAGCCCGCCACATCGGCGGCGGTTTCGACCAGCAGCACCTCGCCTTCGGGCAATTGCCCCATTGTGCCCACGGTTTCGGGATGGCCCGCATGGCCGATCATGACCATCTGCAACCCGTTTTCATGGTGGCGCTCGGCTTCGATATGCACCTTGCTAACCAGCGGGCAGGTCGCGTCCACGAACAGCATCTGCCGCGCCTGAGCCGCTTCCGGCACCGATTTCGGCACGCCATGCGCCGAAAAGATCACCGGGCGGTCATCTGGGCAATCGTCCAGTTCTTCAACAAACACCGCGCCCTTGTCACGCAGGCTGTCGACCACGAATTTGTTATGCACG
Source organism: Paracoccaceae bacterium (assembly GCA_016937725.1). Lineage (GTDB taxonomy): Bacteria > Pseudomonadota > Alphaproteobacteria > Rhodobacterales > Rhodobacteraceae > Roseinatronobacter. The sequence continues at coordinate 11,710 of JAFGVZ010000184.1, forward strand.
ATTTCATGGCGCACATAGACCGGCGCGCCCCATTTTTCCAAGGCCATTTCCACGATCTTGATCGCGCGGTCCACGCCCGCGCAAAAGCCGCGCGGGGCTGCCAGATAAAGGGTCAATGCGGTCATGGCGGGGCGCTTTCAGGTCCGGGGCTGTCTGCCCCAGACCTAACCATTGGGCGCGGTTTCGTCTAGCCCTGCGCGCAGTCGGCGATGGCTTGCGCCATATTCCGCATCAGCGTCGGATACAGATCCGCGCCCGGCTCCAGCAAACTGCCTGCGGGGTCGAGCGTGGTGCCAAGGCGCACACCGGTGCCTTCGATCATGGTCGTGACCAGCGCCGGGTCATGCGCCGCTTCGGGGAAGATGCAAACGGCTGCATCGGCTTCCATCTCTGCGCGCAAGGCGGCCAGACGCTGCGCGCCGGGGCTGGCGGCATCACCCAACGCGACTGACCCGGCTTGCGTCAGGTCGAACTGGTTGACGAAATAGCCATAGGCATCGTGGAAGGTGACGAAAGCCATGTCGCGCGCCGGGGCAAGGATTGTGTCCAGCTCTGCCGTCAGGGCCGTGATCTGGGCCTTTGCCGCTTCGGCATTGGCGCTGAAGTCGGCGGCGTGGTCGGGCATATGCTCGGCCAGTTCGCCAGCGATGGCATCGATCCAGATCGCGGCATTGCGCGTGTCCATCCAGGCATGCGGGTCTATCCCGGAATGGGCATGGCTGTCCTCTGCATGGTCAAGGTCCTCACTTGCGTGGTCATGCCCATGATCGTCATGCCCATGATCATCGTGTCCGTGATCATCGTGTCCATGGTCGTCATGGCCATGATCATCATGGCTTGTTGTATTTGAATGGTCTTCATGCGCGTGTTCATCTTCATGGTCATGCGCTTCTTTCGCCTGACCAAATTCGCGCAGCATCGCGCCCTCGACCCCCAGCAGCGCGACCGCATGCGCGTCGCTGTTCAGGCCCTCGATGGCGCGGCCCATCCAAGGGGTCATCCGCTCGCCGATCCAGACCACCACATCCGCCTGCGCCAAGGCTTGTGCTTGAGAGGGGCGCAACTGGTAGGAATGCGCATTCGCGCCGCGCTCCAACATCAATTCAGCATTGCCATGATCGCCCAGCACCATCGACACCAACGAATGTGCGACCGGAATATCGGTCACAACACGGATATCTTGGGCGGCAAGCGGGGTGCCAAGCATTGCGGCGGCCAAAGCGATGGAGTAGCGCATCTCTGTCTCCTTGTGTTACAAAGTTACAAAGCCTATCTAACGTTATGTCATAACAATCAAGGCCCGACCGATGACCCAGACCAGTTTTTGTTGCCCGGACCACAGCGGTGCCCAAGATGCCGCCAATATCCTGTTGCAAGCCGAGGCGCGCGCGGCGCGCATGGGGCTGCGTCTGACACCGGTGCGCCGCCGCACGCTGGAAATGCTGATCGCGGCGCATGGCGCGATGGGGGCTTATGATGTGCTGGAGTGCTTGGCGGCAGAAGGCTATGGCACGCAACCGCCCGTGGCGTATCGCGCGCTCAACTGGTTGGTGGAGAATGGCTTTGCCCACCGTATCCGTCGCCTGAACGCCTTTACCGCCTGCGCTCATCCCGCGCATGACCATACGGCGGCCTTCCTGATCTGCGCCACCTGCGACAGCGTGACCGAAGCCCCCGCCGGGGCCGTGAGTGCGGCCCTCTCCGCTGCCGCCGAAGCTGCGGGGTTCGTGATGGACCGCGCCACCATAGAGGCCGTGGGCCGTTGTTCCGTCTGCGTGGAGGGCACGGCATGAGCTTGATCGCGGCCCAAAATCTTGCCGTGCGTCTGGGCGGGCGCGAGGTGCTGCATAGCGTGGCGCTTAGCATCGACCCCGGAGAGATCGTGACCATCGTCGGCCCGAACGGGTCCGGCAAAAGCACATTGGTGCGGGCGTTGCTGGGCGTTGTTCCGCTGGCACAGGGCAAGATTACGCGCAAACCGGGGCTGCGCATTGGTTATGTGCCGCAAAAGCTGCATATCGACCCGACCATGCCGCTACCAGTCGGGCGGTTCCTGTCGCTTCCCGACCGCCAATCTACCGCCCGCATGACAGAGGTTTTGGGCCGCGTGGGCGTGCCCGACGTCTTGGCACAGGACATGACCACGCTGTCGGGCGGCCAATTCCAGCGGGTGCTTCTGGCCCGCGCGCTGCTGTCGCGGCCCGATATCCTGATTCTGGACGAGGCAACGGCGGGGCTGGACCAACCCGGCACGGCCAGCTTCTACCGGCTGATCGAGGATGTCCGCCGCGAACTGGGCTGCGCGGTGCTGGCCGTTAGCCATGATCTGCATGTTGTGATGAGTGCATCTGACCGCGTGATCTGCCTGAACGGCCATATCTGTTGTTCCGGTGCGCCGCATGTGGTGCGCGATGCGCCCGAATACCGGGCGCTGTTTGGTCATGGCACCGGCGGCGCATTGGCTTTGTATCAGCACGAACATGACCATGACCACGACCACGACCATGACCATGAAGAGCATGCCCATGCTGGATGATTTCCTCTTGCGCGCGCTTCTGGCGGGTCTGATGGTGGCGCTGGCCGCAGGCCCCTTGGGCTGTTTCGTGGTCTGGCGGCGCATGGCCTATTTCGGAGACGCCACCGCCCATGCAGCCCTTCTGGGCGTTGCCTTGGCGCTTGGATTTGCGCTGAACCTTTATCTGGGCATCGTTCTGGTAGCACTCGCCATGGCAATGACGGTGTCCGCCTTGGCGGGCCGTGGTTGGGCGATGGACACCACGTTGGGCGTGCTGGCCCATTCGGCGCTGGCCTGCGGCTTGGTCGCGGTGTCCTACCTGCCCGGTGTGCGGGTTGATCTGACATCTTACCTGTTTGGCGACATCTTGGCCGTGTCGCGGGCCGATCTGGCCGTGATTGCCTTGGGCGCAGGCGCCGTGCTGGCGCTGCTGGTCTGGCGGTGGCGCGCATTGCTGACGGCGACGTTGTCAGAGGATCTGGCCCATGCCGCAGGCATCAACCCCGCGCGCGAGCGGCTGGTTCTGACCGTGGCGCTGGCAATTGTCGTCGCGGTGTCGCTGAAGATCGTGGGCGCGCTGCTGATCGCGGCGATGCTGATTATCCCGGCGGCAGCGGCGCGCAACTTGGCGCGTGGACCCGAAAGCATGGCCCTTGGTGCAATTGTGCTCGGGGGCCTAGCTGTGTGGGGCGGCTTGCAGCTGTCGCTGGCGCAAGACACGCCCTCTGGCCCGTCTATCGTGGTGGTGGCGGCGGGGTTGTTTCTAGCCACAACCTTGGGCCGCGCGCTGCTTCAGAAACGGTCCACGCGGTAGGGCGCGGGGTCCAGAATGGGGCCGCGCCCGTTGATCAGGTTCAGCACCATTTGCGCGGTCACGGGGGCCAGTGTCAGGCCCAGATGGCCGTGACCATAGGCGTGGATCACATCTGCCCCGCCACGTGACAGGCCGATCACCGGGCGCGAGTCGGGGATAGAGGGGCGAAACCCCATCCAGCGCCGAGATGGTGCGGGCAGGTCGGGCAGGATCGCCCGCGCGCCACGGTCCATGACCGCCCATCGGTGCGGTGCGGGCGGCGCGGTCAGCCTGCCCAGTTCCACCGTGCCCGCCACGCGCAAACGGCCCTGCATGGGGCAGAAATACCACCCGCGCGCGACCGGGCTGGTTTGCCGTGTCAGCGGATTCTCGAGCGAGTCGTATTCCAGATGATAGCCGCGCTCGGTGTCCAAGGGCACCTTGTCACCGGCCATAGCCGCCAGCCGTTTCGACCATGCGCCAGCCGCCAGCACAACGCGCGCAGCCCTCAGATTCAGGCCGGGACCGGACAAGGTAATTCCTTGGGTGCTGCGCTCCAGTCGCTCCACGCGCGCATGAAGACGCGGGACATCCGCCAAAGCTGCGCGCAAGGCCCGCAACAGCGTGGCCGGGTCATTCACCGTTAATGTGTCGGGAAAAAACGCGCCGCCCGCTTGGCCGCGCAGTGCGGGTTCCAATTGGCCAAGCTCGTCGCCGCTGAGCGCTTCAACATTCACACCCAAAGCGCGGTGCTGCGCCAGGTCCAAGGCCTGATCCGGCGTTTCATACAGGTAAAGCGAACCATGCGCCTTGAGTTGGTCGCGCGCTCCGATCTCGGTCGCCAGATCGCGCCACATCTGCGCGGCGGGCGCCAGAAGGGCCGCAATCGCCTGCGCATTGGCCCGCGCGCGACCGGGCAGGCATTCGCGGGCAAAGCGCAACAACCACGGGGCCAATGTGGCCATCGCGGCATGCCGTATGGCCAAGGGGCTGTCACGATCGAACAACAGGCGCGGCAGGTCGCGCAGCACGTCGGGCGTGCCAACCGGCATGACAGCGTAGTCCGCAATTACGCCAGCATTTCCGTAACTTGCGCCAGTTTCTTCATCTTCTGGCGCAACCAGCACCACGTCATGCCCCGCGTGATGCAAACGCAAGGCACAAGCCAGCCCCACAACACCCGCGCCGATGACGGCAATCTCTGCCTGCGCCTGCATGTCAGACCGGGTTCAGAAGCGGCTGCCCGTCCAGATGGGCAATGGCGTTGTTGACCGCCATCATCCCCATGCCTTCGCGCACATCCAAGGCGGCGGTGCCCAGATGCGGCAGCAGCACCACGTTTTCCATGGCGCGTAACGCGTCGGGCACCTTGGGTTCATGTTCATATACATCCAGCCCCGCACCCGCGATCTGGCCCGCTTGCAGCGCCGCGATCAGGGCGTTTTCATCCACTACGTCGCCGCGCGCGATATTGACCAGATGGGCATGGGGGCCCATCGCCGCCAAGGCTTCGGCCCCGATCAGGTGGCGCGTTTTAGCGCCGCCCGGCACGGCAAGCACCACCACGTCAGACGCGGCCATCACATCGGTCAGGCTGTCCAATTGCGTCGCGGGCAGGTCCAAGGCTTTGGGCGAGCGGTTGTGATAGACAACCTTCATCCCCAACCCGTAATGCGCGCGCCGCGCAATCGCCTGCCCGATCCGGCCCATGCCGACAATGCCGCAGGTCTTGCCGCCCAGATGCAAGCCCAGCATTTGCGTGGGGTGCCAGCCCTGCCATTTGCCCGCGCGCACCAAACGCTCGCCTTCGCCGGCGCGGCGGGCGGTCATCAGCATCAGCATCAGCGCGATGTCGGCGGTCGCTTCGGTCACGGCACCGGGTGTATTGGTGACAGCTATGCCCTTCGCCTTGGCGGCGGCCACGTCGATATGGTTGTAACCCACGCCGAAATTGGCCAGCAGCTTGCAGCGCGCTTGGTCCATGCCCTCGAACACCTCGGCGGTAAACATGTCGCCCAAAGTAGGCAGAACCACGTCATAAAGCACGAGCGCCGCGCGCATCTCGCCCTTTTTCAGGGGCGTTGTCTGCTCGCGTAAGGTGACATTGAACCGTTCGCGCGCACGCGCCAGCACACGGTCGGGAAGGGGGCGGGTGATGTAAAGCTCTGCCATGAGGTGACCCTAATGCATTCTTGCGCCCAAAGGCACGGGGTGGTCGGGCGCGATAAGCGAGATATTGCCCGCATCATCGGCTGCGCCCAGCACAAGCACTTCCGACATGAAAGGGCCAATCTGACGCGGTGGAAAATTCACCACCGCCATCACCTGCCGCCCGATCAGCCTGTCCGGGTCGTAATGCGCGGTAATCTGGGCCGAGGATTTCTTTTCGCCAATCTCTGCCCCGAAATCGATCCAGAGCTTGATCGCGGGTTTGCGCGCTTCCGGGAAGGGTTCGGCGCGGGTCACGCGGCCCACGCGGATATCGACCCTCAGAAAGTCGTCATAACCGATGGTCATTCGGCCAGTTCCTTGGACCGCGCGGTGGCCGCAGCAATGGCGCGTGCCAAGAGCGGCGGCAGGCCGTGCGCATCATCCATCAGCACGGCAAGGGCGGCGGCGGTGGTGCCACCGGGGCTGGTAACATTCGTGCGCAAGGTTGCGGCGCTGTCGGGGCTGCCCTCGGCCAAACGCGCAGCACCGACCACCGTGGCGCGCGCCAATTGCATGGCCAGATCGGGCGCAAGCCCTTGCGCCACACCTGCCGCAGCCATGGCTTCGATCAGATGAAACACATAAGCGGGGCCAGAGCCGGACAGGCCCGTCACCGCATCCATCTGCGCTTCGTTTTCCAGTTCGACCACCTGCCCGACGGCGGATAACAGTCTTTGAGCTTGGTCCAGATGGGTTGGCGAGACATGCGCATTCCCGATCAGCGCCGTAATCCCGGCCCCCACGGCGGCGGGCGTGTTGGGCATGGCGCGGATGATGGGGCTTTGAGACCCCAGCATATCGGCCAGACGTGCCAAGGTCGTGCCTGCGGCAATCGACAGGAACAGCGTATCGCCATCGCCAAGAGCAACCAGTTGCGACAGAGCGGTGCCCATCATTTGCGGTTTGACCGCCAGCACCGCCACGGCGGGCGTGGGCGGAAGGCCCGTATTGATCTGAACGCCGGTGCCGCGCAGCCAGTCAGAGGGCGCAGGCTCTAACACGTGCACTGCGCCGGGTTCGACCCCTTGCGCCAGCCAGCCCGCCAGCATGGCAGACCCCATCTTGCCACACCCCAGCAAAACAAGGCCGCGCGCGTTGATATCCTGCATGAAAGTCACCCCGGTTGTTGCGCTTGCATCATGCGCCTGCATTCAGCGGGGTTCAAGAGGCGACGGGGCCGCGTTTAAGCGCGGCCGACCGCATCGGCCAACGCCATATCCAGCGCGGCATCCGGGCTGTGGCCAGCCCATGCAACAAGCTGAAATGCGGGGTAAAACCGTTCTGCCGCGGCAATTGCGCTGCGCAGCATCCGGTCGATCTGGTCAATGCCGGCAGGTTGCTCTTCGGACAGCAACAGGCCGTAGCGCCAGACCATCAGGCGTTGCGCATCCCAATAGCTGAAAGACCCGGACCAGACCATGTCATTGGCGCGGCTGAGGGTTTCGTAAAGGGCTGGCATGGCCGCCTCTGGCGGGTCCATCTCGAAAGTGCAGATCAGGCGCAGCACGTCGCCCCCCGGTGCCAGCGCCAGCGACAAGCTGTAGCTGCGCCATTGCCCTTCGACCACCATGGCGATCTGGTCTTCGGCCAAGCGGTCGAAATCCCAATCGTGATGGGTGGCCAAGGTTTCGACCATGTCGATTGGGTGAATATCGTCATTCGAGAGGTAGAGTTCAGCCGCTGACATTCCCGCCTCACATTCCTGCATGTGCTTGCGCCCGTAACACAAGCCACAGTGCTTGCCGCTAATTGTGTGAACGCCTCTGCGTGCGCTTACTAGATATGGTGTCGGCAAAGCAAGATTCTGTAAAGCGGATTCTGCCAAATGGGGAAAATAGCTGTGGATAGTCGCACGCCTTGGGCAAAGGCCGGGTGTCGCGGGCTTGCCATCGCATGGTGGTGCCAGATGGCTATCCAACAGCGCCCCTTGCGCCTAAGCCTTGGAAATGTTGACAGGATACAGCGCTATGCGCAAACTGTATGTTATCGCGCGTAAACTTATAGGGGCGAGCGGATGCGGCAAGAGAAAGTCAGAACGATGGAAGAGCTTGCCGCTGTCAGTGGCATCTCGCGGCCAACGCTCTCCAAGTTTTTCAACGATCCGCAATCGGTTCGAAAAACCACGCGTGCGCGCATCGAACAGGCGCTGGAGCGTTTTGATTACACGCCAAATGTTTACGCGATCAATCAGAACCGCCAATTGACGCGCAATATCGGCATTGTCGTGCCGTTTCTGGCTGACCCGTTTTTTGCCGAGGTTGGCCGCAATCTGGAATTGCTATGCGGCAGCGCCGGGTTCAACCCGATCGTGCTCAGCTCGCACGGCGACCCCAAGCGCGAGATTGAAAATCTGGAAAGCTTGCGCGGCATTCGGCCTGCGGGCGTGTTGCTGGCGGCGCTGGGGCGGCGGTCAGACCGAGACGCGATTGCGGAGTTTGCCGAAGATGTTGCCACTGTCCTCTTCGATTATGATGTCGAGGATGTTGGCTGTGCAATGTTCGGCACAGATCACGCGCAAAGCACTGGTTTAATGGTAGAATATTTATGCCGCTCGGGAGAGCCGCCGGCTTTGTTCGAGATGGCGCATGCCCCGAACCCCAATGCCAACAAGCGCCGCGCCGCTTATGAAGCCGCTATGAACATGGCCGGATATGAGCCGATGATCCTGGCAGTCGAGGGCAAAGGTTGGGCCTTTGAGGAGATCGCCCACCGCGAAGCCCTGCGCCTGATTGCAGAGCGGCGCCTGCCCACCAATACGGTGTTTTGCAGCAATGACCGTCTGGCCATCGGCTTTTTGGCCGCGGCCTATGAAAGCGGGTTACGCGTCGGTGTGGGCGAGGGGAGCGCTTTGCGCGTGGCAGGTCATGACGACCACCCGTTTTCGCGGTTCACCTGTCCGTCTTTAACCACCGTGTCGCAATCATATGACCAGATCGCGGGGTCAAGCTTGGACCAATTGTTGACGATCATCGCATCTGGCGAGCGCCCGCCGGTCAAACGCTCGACCCTGTTTAACGGGTCTTTGGTGATGCGAAAGTCTGCATAAAATTATCGCGCGTAAAGAAAAATATTGACGCGAAAATGAGTATGCCATAGAACACTGACATCGCATCCAAAATCAGGGAGGATATCGGATGTCACTCAAGCGCATTCTTTGCGCCACGTCGGCGCTTGCACTCAGCAGCACGGCTGCTTTTGCCCAAGATACCACGATCACTATTGCCACCGTGAATAACGGCGACATGATCCGTATGCAGGGCTATACCGATCAGTTCACCGCACAGACCGGCATTGGTGTCGAATGGGTTACGCTGGAAGAAAACGTCCTGCGCCAGCGCGTGACGACGGACATCACCACCAAGGGTGGCCAGTTCGATATCATGACCATCGGCATGTATGAAACGCCGATCTGGGGGGCAAATGGCTGGCTGGTGCCACTGGATGACCTGTCCGCCGAGTATGACGTGGACGATATCCTTCCCGCCATGCGCAACGGTCTTAGCCACGACGGCACGCTCTACGCAGCCCCGTTCTATGGCGAAAGCTCCATGGTCATGTATCGCACAGACCTGATGGAAGCCGCAGGTCTGGAAATGCCGACCGCCCCCACCTGGCAATTCATCCGCGAAGCGGCGGCTGCCATGGACAACCCGGAAACCGGCGTGAATGGAATCTGCCTGCGCGGCAAGCCCGGCTGGGGCGAAGGCGGTGCCTTCA
>JAFGVZ010000185.1 GCA_016937725.1 Paracoccaceae bacterium
ATGATGCGGGCGGCCTTGGCGGCACTGCCCAAACCCCATGCAGCGCTGGTGGTGACGAATTACGAAAATGCGGGCCCTGTAGAGGGTGCGCGCGTAATGGCAGCAGGCCACCCGGTGCCCGATGAAAACGGGTTGCAAGCGGGGCTTGCGGTGCAAAAGATGCTGGCGCGCACCACAGCCGCGGATGCCGTTCTTGTGCTGGTCTCTGGCGGCGGCTCGGCGTTGGTTCCCGCGCCGGTCACGGGTCTGACGCTAGAGGACAAGGCAGAGGTGAACCGCCTGCTGCTGGGCGCGGGCTTGGATATCACGCAAATGAACATGGTGCGTCAGCACCTGTCGCGGCTGAAGGGCGGCGGGTTGTTGCGCGCCGCAAGCCCTGCACCTGTGACCGCGTTGATCCTGTCGGACGTGATCGGCGATGATCTGCGTGTCATCGCCTCTGGCCCGACGGTCGCGCCCATCTGCACACGGCCCGACGCCATGCGCCTGCTGGAAGATCACGGGCTTTGGCCGCATGTGCCAGATGCGGTGCGCACTATCTTGCGCCGCGACGACGAAGACGCCCCCCTGCCCGAAGCTGCGAACCACCTGATCGGCTCGAACGCGCAATCTGTTTCCGCCGCGGCTGCCATGCTACCCGGCGCACAGACAGACCCCCTGCCGCTAGAGGGCAATGTGAGCGATGCCGCCGCGCGGGTCGTGGCCATGGCAGAGCGCCCCGGCGTTACCGTTCTGGGCGGCGAAACGACCGTGACCCTGCGCGGCACGGGCCTTGGCGGGCGCAATCAGGAATTGGCGCTGCGTGTGGCGCTGGCGCTGCAAGGGCGCACGGGCTGGCGGTTCTTGTCGGCTGGCACCGATGGGCGCGATGGCCCGACAGATGCGGCAGGCGCGATTGTCGACGGCGGCACCATAGACCGCATCCGGCTGGCTGGCGGCGACCCTGATGCGCTTTTGGCCAATAATGACAGCTACACCGCGCTGAAACTGGCTGGCGATCTGCTGTTGACCGGCGGCACCGGCACCAACGTGGCGGATCTGCAAATCTTGGCTGTTACCTAGAGCAGGCCCAGACCCGCGTCTGGCAATTGCGGCCATTGTCCATGCACCAATTGACCGCCGTGCTTTCGGCCAGTTCGCGGTTCCATTCGCGGCCAAAGCCCCACGCGCCATTGCTGGCCACGGCAATCGCGCCGCAAGAATTGTAGAAGGTCTTGACGGTCGTGCAGCCCCAGCCACAGCCTTCTTGCGCGGTGTTATAGGCATCTTCCTCGGACCAGCGGTCATAGGCATAGCCCCATTCCCCGTCTGGGCCGATAGCGACTGCGCCCCAACAAAAATCGTAGCCACATTCGCCTGCGCTTACGGGGGCCGCAAAACCAAAAAGTAGCGCTGCCAAAGCCGCGCGAACTGGGGGGATGGAGCGCATAAGATTGTCCTTTCGCTGTGGTTCACCGTCCAAACTGGTCGACATTACCTACAAAGCCTGTGCGCGATTGCTTGTCCGATCAAGGAATTTCGCCCAGACCTTATGCTTTTGCAGCGCAGGGTTGTGCGTGCTTGTGGCCTTTGCGGTCCCTCTATCGCTGCCCTCTTGCCGATCTGCGGGCTTTGCCCTATGCGCTTTGGCCATGACACAGCATGATTTCTGCCTCATTATCGACTTCGGCTCTCAGGTCACGCAGCTGATTGCGCGGCGCTTGCGCGAGTGGAATGTCTATTGCGAAATTCACCCGTTCAACGCGGTGGATGATGCGTTTCTGGCAGCGCGCGCGCCGAAAGCGATCATCTTGTCGGGCGGTCCGGGATCGGTGCCCGAAGCGGGCAGCCCGCGCGCACCGCAAAAGGTGTTTCAGATGGGCGTGCCCGTCTTCGGAATCTGCTACGGTCAACAAGTGATGATGGAGCAGTTGGGCGGGCGCGTCGAATCCGGCCACCACGCCGAATTTGGCCGCGCCTATATCGAACCGGCCTCGGGCCATGCGGGCGATACGATCTTCAAGGGGCTGTTCGACGCGGGCCGCGAGCAGGTCTGGATGAGCCATGGCGACCGCGTGACCGTGCTTGCGCCGGGCTTTGACGTGATCGCGACCTCGCCCAATGCGCCCTTTGCCATCGTGGGTGACCCTGCGCGCCGCTTCTATGCCGTGCAGTTCCATCCCGAAGTGCACCACACGCCCAAAGGCGCGCAGATGCTGGGCAATTTCCTGACGCTGGCGGGTTTTTCCGGCGATTGGACCATGGGCGCTTACCGGGCAGAGGCTGTTGCCAAAATCCGCGAACAGGTCGGCGACAAGCGCGTCATCTGCGGACTGTCGGGCGGGGTGGATAGCTCCGTCGCCGCCGTGCTGATCCATGAAGCGATTGGCGATCAACTGACTTGCGTGTTCGTCGATCACGGGCTGTTGCGCCAGAACGAGGCCGACGAAGTCGTCGCCATGTTCCGCGACACGTATAACATCCCGCTGATCCATGCCGAGGAAGCCGACCTGTTCCTTGGCGAATTGGAGGGTGTCAGCGACCCTGAAACCAAGCGCAAGATCATCGGGCGGCTCTTCATCGACGTGTTCCAGAAATACGCGAGCCAAATCGAAGGCGCGGAATTCCTCGCCCAAGGCACGCTTTACCCCGATGTGATCGAATCGGTCAGCTTCAGTGGCGGCCCCTCCGTCACGATCAAGTCGCACCACAATGTCGGCGGCTTGCCCGAAAAGATGGGGCTGAAACTGGTCGAACCGCTGCGAGAATTGTTCAAGGACGAAGTGCGCGCGCTTGGCCGCGAACTGGGCCTGCCCGCCAGCTTCATTGGCCGCCACCCCTTCCCCGGCCCCGGCCTTGCCATTCGCTGCCCCGGAGAGATCACGCGCGAGAAGCTGGATATTCTGCGCCGCGCCGATGCGGTCTATATCGACCAGATCCGCAAGCATGGCCTGTATGATGAGATCTGGCAGGCCTTCGCCGCGATCCTGCCCATGCGCACCGTGGGCGTGATGGGCGACGGGCGCACTTATGATTACGCACTGGCTTTGCGCGCGGTCACATCAGTCGATGGCATGACGGCGGATTATTACCCGTTCACCCATGAATTCTTGGGCGAAACCGCGACCCGCATCATCAACGAGGTGCGCGGGATCAACCGGGTCTTTTACGATTGCACCAGCAAACCGCCAGGCACGATCGAACTGGAATAGGCCCGCGCCTCGCGTCAATCGACGCGACGTTTGGGCTTTTCCAAGCCAATTCTCCATGCTACGCAAGGATTAGGACGGAAAAACCGTCGGTTCCGCTACTTGCGGGGCATAATCAAGAATATACCGGGAGACTATCATGAAGAAATTGCTTCTCGCCAGCACCGCGCTGGCGCTATCGGCAGGCATGGCTTCGGCCCAAGAGGTCAAGATGGGTGTGCTGCTGGGCTATACCGGCCCAATCGAAGATATCACGCCGTTCATGGCCGACAGCGCCGAACTGGCGATGAAAGAAGTCAGCGACAGCGGCCTGTTCCTTGGCGGGGCCACCATCACGCCCGTGCGCGCCGATTCGACCTGTGTGGACAGCTCTGCCGCGCAAGCCGCCGCCGAGCGTCTGATCTCGTCCGAAGGCATCGTTGCGATGGTCGGCGCGGATTGTTCCGGCGTGACGATGGCCGTTCTGCAAAACGTGGCCATGTCGGCTGGCGTGCCGATGATCTCGCCCTCCGCGACATCGCCCGCCTTCACCACGACCGACTCGAACGGTCTGTTCTTCCGCACCGCGCCGTCTGATGCACGTCAGGGCGAAATCCTGGCCGGGATCGTGCTGGAACGCGGCCTGACCAGCGTGGCACTGACCCACACCAACAACGATTACGGGTCCGGCTTTGCGACCGCCTTTGCCGAAGCCTACACCGCAGGCGGCGGCACCATCACCACCACCGTGCCGCATGAAGAAGCCAAGGGCGACTATTCTGCCGAAGTGGGCGCGCTGGCCGCCGCGGGTGGCGATGCGCTGGTGATCTTGGGCTACACCGACGGCGGCGGCTCGACCTTGCGCACGGCTTACGAGCTGGGCGCGTTCGAGCAGTTCTTCATGGGTGACGGCATGTATGGCGACGCGTTGATCGCCAATACCGGCGAGGCACTGGAAGGCACCGTGGGCACCATACCATGGGCCGAAGGCGATGGCGCAGATGCGTTCGCCGCGACCGCCGAAGCCGCTGGCGTGCGCTTTGACAGCAGCTATACCCGTGAAAGCTATGATGCCGCTGCCTTGCTGGCACTTGCCGCGCAAGCCGCTGGCGAAGCAACGCCGGCTGGCATTGCCGCCAACATCTTGGCCGTTGCCAACGCACCGGGCGAGCCGATCCTGCCGGGCGAACTGGCCAAGGGTCTGGAAATCTTGGCTGCTGGTGGCGAGATCGACTATGTCGGCGCGACCAATGTCGAGCTGGTCGGCCCCGG
>JAFGVZ010000186.1 GCA_016937725.1 Paracoccaceae bacterium
AACAAAAACGTCCCGGCATCGCGGCACAGCGCGCGCCCCATCGCCACCCGCTGCCGCTGCCCGCCCGACAATTCGCCCGGTTTGCGGTCCAGATATGGCGACAGGCCCAACATCTCGGCCACCGCGCCCACCTTGCGGTCAATCTGCGCTTGCGGCACTTTTTGAAGGCGCAGTGAAAAAGACATGTTCCGCGCCACGTTCATATGCGGGTAGAGCGCGTAATCCTGGAACACCATGGCAATGTCGCGGTCTTTCGGATCCAGATCCTTGACCGATCTGCCGCCCATCAGGATGTCGCCATCCGACACGCTTTCCAGCCCGGCCAACATGCGCAAGGTGGTGGATTTGCCGCAACCCGAAGGACCGACCAGCACGGTGAATTCGTTTTCGGCCATGTGCAGGTCAATGCCATGCAACACCTGCACCGCCCCATACCGCTTCACCAACTTGTCCAGTCGAATTTCAGGCATCGAATCCCTCTCCGCGGTCACATTGGCAGATTATGTATACAAAATAAATTGTAAATATCCAAATTTGCCAAATCCGCCCGGATAGCGTAGAAATACCGGGTGCACCAAGAACGGCAGAGCGTGACCCGCCATGACTATCACCCATGACAAGACCGCCCGTGGCAACAGCGCCCAGCGCATAGAGGCCGCCCTGATCGAAGATATCGCGGCAGGCGTCCTGAAACCGGGCGAGCGGCTGGACGAGGTCAAGCTGACCGAACGCTTCGGCGTGTCGCGCACCCCGATCCGAGAGGCGCTGACCCGGCTGACCGCACAGGCGATTCTTGTGCCGGGCGAAAAGCGGGGCGTGCGCGTGGCCCAGTATTCGCGCGAAGAATTGGCGCAAATCTTTGAAGCCATGCACGAAATTGAATCTACCTGCGCCCGGATCGCGGCCCAAAGGCTGACCTTGCTGAGCCGGGCAGAGATAGAGAAAGCCCAAGCCGCCTGCATTGATGCTGCCGAACGCGGCGACCGTCTGGGCTATCTGCGCGCGAACGAGGCGTTTCACCAAGCGATCTACCGGGCGACCGGCAACCCCTATATCGAGGAAATTGCCTCGGACTTTCGCCGCCGCACTGGCCCGTTTCGCGCCAAGAAATTCGCCTCGCGCGCCGATCTGATCGCCTCTGCGCACAGCCACAAAGACCTGATGTCCTGTATTTTTTCCGAGGATTCGCAAGCTGCCTCCGACGGGATGCGCGCACATATGACCGCCAGTTTTCTGAAAACGATCGACCTGATCTGACGCTGATCTGGCTTTTGCGCTTGCCAAAGCATGCACAATCAGTTTTTTGTATACAAACATTGATTCAGCATGCGGAGGGCCAGATGGGCGCGACCGAAACACGGATTTACCCAATCAATACCGGCTGGCTTGAGGCCGATCTGGGCACCTACATCTTCTGGAAAGGTCCGGCGGGCAAGAAATACTGGAACCCGGTCTATTGCCATTATGTCGATACCGGCATCCACAAGATTCTGATCGACACGGGCCTGTGCGACGCGGAACGCGCCACGAAATACCACCACAAATGCGACAAGCGCGGGTGTTTGCAGGTGCATGAGCATCTGGAGCAAAAGCTGGGCGTGCACCCGGACGAGATTGACGCCATCGTCTTCACCCATCTGCACTGGGACCATGTGCAGAACATGAAGCTGTTCAAGAACGCCCGCTACATCGCCCCCAAGGCAGAGATCGAAATGGCGTTCAACCCGCTGCCTTTGTATTACCGCACCTACGAATCCGGCTATCTGGGCATTGACCCGGCCTATTCCGGGTGCGTGTTCGAAGCGGTGGATGGCGAATGCGAGGTGCTGCCGGGCATCACCATGTTCCCCACGCCAGGCCATTCGGTCGGGCATATGGCAGTCAGCGTGGCGACCGCGATGGGCGACATCGTGGTGGCGGGCGATGCGATCTTTGTCGAACGCAATCTGGAACCCAACCCCGAAGAAGGCTGGCGCTACTGGGTGCCTGCGCGCTTCGTGAACAGCTATGAGGGCTGGAAATCTGTCGAGGAGATCGACAAACGCGCCGATTACGTGCTGCCTTGCCATGACGCCGCAGCCAATGAACGTTCGGACGTGTTCCCCTATGAAGGAATGCCCCTGCGCAAACGCCGCCAGCATATTCCGGGGCTGAAATTCTATTTTGGCGACATGCCGCAGGGCAGTGCGGCCAAGGCCGCCCCCGCCATGACGGCGGCAGAGGCGGAAAGCTATCTCGCCGGGCTGACCCACCCCAAGGACATGGCAGAGTATTAAGCCATGACTTTGCGCCTTTCCTCTCTGTCAGAAGTGGCCGAGCGGTTCGACGCCATCGTGCTGGACCAATGGGGCGTGCTGCATGACGGCACATGCCCGTATCCCCGCGCTGTGGCCGCCTTGGAGCGGCTGCGCGCGCGCGGCACGCGGCTTGCGGTTCTGTCCAATTCCGGCAAACGCGCCGCCCCCAATCTGGACCGGATTGCCGCCATGGGCTTCGCGCCCGACCTGTTCGACAGTGTCATGACCTCTGGCGAAGCGCTGTATCAGGATATTGCAGCCGGTCGGGTGCAACCACGGGCGCTTTTCCCAATAGAGCGCAGCAGTCACGATGCGCAAGCTTGGGCGTCAGGGTTGGCGGTCAATCTGGTGACTGACCTGTCGCATGCAGATGGTGTGCTGTTGATGGGGCTACCAGATGCCGCCGATCTGACCGCCATCCAGACGCGGCTTGACCAAGCGCTGGCGCTGGACTTGCCAGTCTTTTGCACCAATCCCGACCGCGCCTCACCGCGCGCAGATGGGCAGTTGGTCACC
>JAFGVZ010000187.1 GCA_016937725.1 Paracoccaceae bacterium
CCGATCACCGGCATCAGCAGGTTCACGAAGGGGATGGACAGCGGCACCGCGAGCCATAACCCTGCGAACCAAAGCCGCAGACCGTGTTTTTTGCGCAGGGCATGGGCCTCTGCCACACTGTGGCGGCGCAGTGCGACCATGGTGAAATATTCGCGTGCAAGCAAATAGGCGTTGATGCCCCAGAACACCACGAAGCCAAGCCCGCCGGAAAAGACGAAGACGATCATCCCCAGCAGGTTCAGGCCCACCAGCACACCGAAATAGCGGAGTGAATCCATCGCGGCTGTGGCCAGTGGCACGGGGTTGGGCGCGCTCAGGCCCGGATAGTGGCGGTGTTCCACGGCGCTTGCCACATCTTCCAAGAACAACCCGGTAAAGGCAGAGGCCACGGGCGCCATCAGGAAAATCGACAGGCCCAGCATGAAAAACAGCGACCCTATGGAAAGAAGCGTTTGCAGGCCGGATACTTCGCCCGCGATGGGCAGCGTCAGTGTGCCGGGAACAAAGACCTGCACGACCAGCAGCAACAGCCCATACATGAAGAACAGCAGCGCCACTGCCAACGCGACGCCCAGCCATATGACTCGGCGAAAGGCCGGGTCCCGAAGTTGCCCGATGGCATTTGCATAAGCAGACAGGATCACGCGCTTACCCATTCGGTGATGGCCGCAAGGTCGGGCCGTGGGCGGTCAGGCGGGGCGAAATCCGAAGTCCCGATATGGACAAAGCCCGCGACCCATTCCTGCGGGGCGATGCCCAGAATGGATTGCATCAGGCGCGCGTCATGCGCGGGCCAGCCTGATAGCCAGCTTGCACCCCAGCCCGAGGCCAGCGCCGCGTTCACCAGCGCAAGGCAGACCGCACCCGCTGACAGGGTTTGCTCAATTTCGGGGATTTTTTCAGAGGGTTTGGGGCTCGCGATGACTGCCACGCAAAGCGGGCTGTCCAGAAAGGCGCGGGCCGGTTTCTCGCCATCCAGCCCATTGGCGGCGGCATACTCCATGATCTGCGCGGCCACACGGCTGCCCGCAGGTTGCTGCAACACGATAAAGCGCCACGGTTCCAGTTTGCCATGGTCGGGCACACGCGCGGCGGCTTGCAGCAGCACCTCTAGCTCTGCCCGGTCTGGCGCGGGCCCTCGCAGCACTTTGGCAGGGCGAGATCTGCGGGTTAACAGAAATTCCAAGACGGGGTTTGGCGTGAAAGACATGCGCGCTCCTTGACGGTTGGGCAAGATGTATGCCCGATAGCGGATAGAAAAAAGGGCTGGTGGAATTTTCTGCGCACGATCCCCGGATATGCTAAGAGGCGGGCATGAAAAGGCTAGCTTTCGGAATGATGTTGCTTTTGGCCGGATGCGCCACGCCACCGCACTGCGATGGGCGGCTGGGAGAGGTGATGGCCGAGATCACAGAGCGCGAACGCGCGGTGGCGCGCGGCTACCGTGTGCAACCCGCGCAGGATGGCAAGACTTTGGTGCGGCTCTGCGGCTCGCCCGAATTGCTGTGCACCGATAATGTCCAGCAACCGCGCGCGGCGCGGCGTGTGGTGGTGGATATGGCCGCAGAGCGCGCCGCGCTGGACCGGCTGCGCGCCGAGGAATCAGCCTTGCGCACGCAAGGGCAGGTCTGTTCTTAAAGCGGAGTGTTGGGATGACGGTCTATTGCTATGGGTCCATCAATCTGGACCACCTCTACACGCTGCCCCACCGCCTAACTCCCGGGGAGACGCTGGCCGCGACCGCCTACCATATAGAATTGGGCGGCAAAGGTGCGAATCAATCGGTTGCCGCCGCGCGGGCGGGTGCGGTCGTTCGCCATATCGGGGCCGCAGGGCCGGGTGGGGCGCAGGCGCAGCTTGCCGCGTTCGGGGTGGACGTGTCGGGCGTGCAGGTGGTGGCAGAGGCCACGGGCCATGCGATTATCCTGCTCGAACCGGGCGGTGAGAACAGCATTGTCATCCATCCCGGTGCGAACCGGTCCCTTGATTTGACCGCAGCCAAGGAAGCGCTCGGGGCGGCAGAGATCGGTGACCTGTTGCTGATTCAGAACGAGGTCGCGCATGTCGCCCAGATGGCAGAATACGCAATGGGCTTGGGGATGGAGGTGATCTATTCCGCAGCCCCCTTTGACCCGGCGGCGGTTGAAGCAGTGCTGCCCTTTACAAATATCCTGATCATGAACGCGGTCGAAGCGGCCCAGTTGCAAGCCGCGCTTGGCATTCCGTTCGAGGATCTGCCCGTCGAAACCGTAGTCGTGACCAAAGGCGCAGAGGGGGCAAGCTGGCACGCACCGGGAACGCCTGAAATTTATGTGCCCGCCATGGCGGCGCGCGTGATCGACACAACAGGGGCGGGCGATTGCTTTACCGGCGCGCTGGCCGCTGCCTTGGACGCGGCTTTGTGGCCACCCGAAGCGATGCGCTTTGCCGCCGCTGCGGCCGGTCTGCAAGTGGGGCGTATGGGCACAGCCGCTGCCATGCCCACACGAGCAGAAATTGACGCCGCTCTGGCTTAGCCGCCGACGAAGGGCGCATCGCTGCCCCAGATGCGGCGCACTTGCGCATCGCGCCCGCAGGCGTTGCGGTAGTTTTTGTAAGCGTCCTTGCGAGCAATCCAGCCAAAGCGCGTCAGTGTGCGCTCTTCGCTATTGGCGTAATTCTGGTGGTAATCTTCGGCCAAGTAGAAGGGCGCGTTGTCGCGCACGGGTGTGACGATGGATTTGCCCAGTTCCGCCTCTGCTGCTGCAATGGCTGCTTGTGCAATTGGGCGCTGCTCTGGCGTCGCAAATATGGCGGTGGAATATTGCATGCCCCGGTCGCAGAACTGCCCGCCCGCATCGAACGGGTCGATCGAGCGCAGGAACAGGTCCATCACCTGACGGTAGCTGATCTGGCCCGCATCAAAGGTGATCTGCGTCACTTCCAGATGGTCGGTGCGCCCGCGCGCAACGTCCTCGTAGGCCGGGTTGGGTTGGCTGCCGCCCGCAAAGCCCACGCGCACATCGGTCACGCCCTCGACGCGCCGAAAATCGGCCTCGACACACCAGAAACAGCCCCCGGCGACCAGTGCGGTCTGGGTTTGGGCCATGGCAGGCAGGGCGGTGAAGAACGCTGCGAAGAGCGTGGCGAAGAGGGTGGTGAGCCGCATTGGGGGGCCTCCGGGTTTGAATGACACTTAGGGGTAATACGCGAGAATGCGGTGGGGCGTTGCATGATTGGGTGTCACGATGGCGTGAGGGCTTGGCAAAAGGTCTGCTAGGCCTTGGCCGTGCCGCTCTCACCCCATCCGCTCCATCACCTTCCGAAGCGCAGGCCTTGCGAACATGCGGTTAAGATAGGCGGTCAGGCGTTCCTCTTGCACCGGGAACTTGGCAATCCGTGCCCAATGCCCGCAATGCGTCAGGATCACGTCAGGCACGGTCATCCGGTCGCCCATCAGGAACGGCCCGTCGCCCATGCGCTGCGCCAGCGTTTTCTGGCTGTTGGTAAATTCCCAGATCAGCGATTGCTTGATCGCGGATTGGCGCAATTCTTCTGGCAAAACGAAGGAATGGCGCGCGGCCATCCAGAGCGCCGCGTCGAATTCATCCAGCAGGAACTGGGTCAGGCTGTCTTGGCGCGCGCGGTCCAACGTGCCTGCCGGAAAGGTCAGGTCGTCATGCTTGTCGGCCAGATATTGGATGATCGCGGTGGAATCGGTGATCGGTGTGCC
>JAFGVZ010000188.1 GCA_016937725.1 Paracoccaceae bacterium
CGCAGCATGGCGACCGATGTGAACATGGAGATGGATCAGCCGCCCAAGGTGGTGGCCGTCACCGGCTCTAACGGGAAATCCACGACCACGGCGCTGATCCACCATATCGTGACCGCTTTGGGCCGTCCCTGCCAGATGGCCGGGAATATCGGCACGGGCGTGTTGTCCATCGACCCGCCGCAAGAGGGCGAGGTGATCGTGCTGGAATTGTCCAGCTATCAGACCGAACTTGCCCGCGCGCTGACGCCTGACATTGCCGTGTTCACGAACCTTTCACCCGACCATCTGGACCGGCATGGCGGTATGGGCGGGTATTTCGCGGCCAAGCGGCGGCTCTTTGCCGAAGGCGGGCCGGACCGTGCGATTGTTGGCGTTGATGAAGTGGAAGGCTTGTTCATGGCCGGCCAATTGTCCGAAGCGCGCGAGGATGGGCGCGTGATCCGCATTTCGTCCGGGCAAAAGCTGACCGGACCGGGTTGGAACGTCTATGCGCGGAAGGGGTTTCTGGCCGAATACCGCGCCGGGCGTCAGGTTGCGTCGATAGACCTGCGCGCCATGCCGGGCCTGCCGGGCGCGCATAACCACCAGAATGCCTGCGCGGCATATGCCGTGGCGCGCAGTTTGGGTGCCGCCCCTCGCGCGATCGAAGATGCGATGGCCAGTTTCACCGGCTTGCCGCATCGCAGCCAGTTGGTCGCAGAGGCAGGCGGCGTGCGCTACATCAACGATTCCAAGGCCACCAATGCCGATAGTGCTGCCAAAGCCTTGCAGGCCTTCGACCGCATCCGCTGGATCGCGGGCGGTTTGGGCAAGGACGGGGGTATCGCCGCGCTTGTGCCGCATCTGGGCCGCGTGACTAAAGCCTACCTGATTGGCCATTCTGCGCGCGACTTTGCGCTGCAACTGGGCGAACACCCGCATGAGGTGTTTGACACGCTGGATCAGGCCACAGCCCGCGCCATGGCCGAGGCAGAACCCGGCGACACAGTGCTACTCGCCCCGGCGGCGGCGAGTTTCGACCAATTTCCGGATTTCGAAGCACGCGGCACCGCGTTCATCGCCGCCGTGCAGGCCGGGATTGCCACAGATGAATGAAGACACCCCGCGCGGCTTTGTCTTTGCGCTTGCGGCCTTTGCCATCTGGGGCATCTTGCCCTTTTACTTCCGGGCGCTTGGCCATGTGCCCACGCCCGAAGTGGTGGCGCACCGGGTCATCTGGGCCGTGCCTGTTGCATTGGGCTGGTTGTTGTGGCTAGGGCGCACGGCCGATTTGCGATTGGCCATCCGGACCCCGCGCATGTTGGGCATGGCCATGGTCACGGCGGCGCTGATCTCGCTCAATTGGGGCACCTATGTGTGGCTGATCCAGTCGGGCCAAGCGATGAATGCGGCTTTGGGCTATTATATCAACCCCATTTTCAGTGTGTTTCTGGGGGCGATCTTTCTGGGCGAACGGCTCAGCCTGCGCCAATGGGGGGCCGTGACATTGGCCATTGCGGCGGTGCTGGTTCTGACTATAGACGCCGGAAGCCTGCCCATCGGTGCGCTGGTGCTGGTCTTTTCTTGGGGCGGCTATGCTTTTTTCAAACGCGCCTTGCCCATTGGGCCGAACCAAGGCTTCGCGCTGGAAGCGCTGATCCTTCTGCCCTTCGCGATCGGCTTCATGGCATGGCAGGCAGGGCGGGGCCAGCTATTTGCTACGCAGGCGGGGGCGGTGGATTGGGCGCTGCTGCTGGGCTGTGGGTTGATCACGGCTGTTCCGCTTATCCTCTATGCCAATGCCGCCAAGGGCTTGCGGCTGTCGACCATCGCCATTTCGGGTTATGCGATCCCCACGATCATTTTCCTGATCTCCGTTCTGGCCTTCAAGGAACCCTTTGATGGTGCGCGTCTTGTCGCCTTTCCCATGATCTGGGCGGCGATGGCGCTCTATATCTCGGAAGTGTTGCGCAAGCGGCGCGCGGTGCAGGCTTGACGGTCGCGTCGGCTCTGTCAGTCTGGGGAAGATGAAAATGACCTTGATTGCCCTGATCCTGCTGGTTGCGCTGTGGTTTGCGATCACCCGCGCGCCGTTCTTCCTGCCGCCAACAGATGCCGCCACGCCCGCGCCGCCCGATGGGCCGGCCTTGGTGTTTGGCTTTGCCACGTTGACCAATCCGTTGGTGCGCTTGGTCGTGGTCGGGCGCTGGGTGTCGGCAAGCCCCGCGCAATTGCGCGGATGGCAGCGCGGGCAGGGGCGCGATATTGTTGAAGGGGTCGATATGGTTCTGGACGGGGTGGTGTTTCGCGTGACCCCGGCAGAAATGCAGCGTCTGGACCGATACGAGCGCACGGGCCGCAAATACCGCCGCGACCTGATGGTTCTGGAAGATGGCCAAAGCGCATGGGTTTACCGCCTGATCGGCGCGGGCGGGTTAAGCGCGGTAGAGGATTGAGCATGGACAACCTGCATACCGCTTTGCCCCGTGATCGTTTCCTGCCCTTGCCCGATCATCAGGGCCCAAGTGCAGGCCGCAAAACCGGGATAGAGGTGGAATTCGCGGGCCTCTCGCCCGAAGAGGCCGCAGAGATCGTGCGCGCCGAATGGGGCGGCACGATCACCCGCGAGGGCCCACGCGATCTGGTCGTGACCGGTGGGCGATTGGGCCAGGTGAAGGTGGAACTGGACATTACCCTGAAAAACGCTTGGGTCGAGGAGATGGCCGCCGACATTCTGGGCGATCTTGTCCCGGTCGAGATTGTGACAGCGCCTTTGGCGCAAGACGACCTGCCGCAGGTTGATGCGCTTTTGGTCAAACTGGCACAGGCAGGGGCCGAGGGATCGCGCGCGCATATCGCCTATGGCTTCGGGGTGCATCTGAACCCGGAGCGCCCCAATGACGCGGCGACGGTGGCGATTGCCCGCGCCTATGCGCTGCTGGAAGACTGGTTGCGCGCCTCTGACCCGCTGGACCCCGCGCGCCGGGTGTTGCCGTTTATCGACCCGTGGCCGCGCGCGCTGGTCGATGGGCTGGCCGGGGCCGAGGGCTGGTTACTGGCCGACCTTGGCCGTGCTTATGCGCAGCTTGCGCCCTCGCGCGGCTACGGGCTGGACCTGTTGCCGCTGTTGCAAGACGCTTGCCCTGACACGCTGGCGGATGTGCCCGAGGACCAGTTGAAAGGCGGTCGTCCGACCTTTCACTACCGCCTGCCCGAAACCCGGCTGGACGAGGCGGATTGGTCCTTGGCCTATGAGTGGAACCGCTGGTGGGTGGTCGAAGCGGTTGCTGCCGATGCCGTGCTTTTGGGCGCGTTGGCGCAGGATTGGCAGGACTACCGCGCTGCCCTGACCACCATGCGCGGCGATTGGCTGGAACGGGTGACTGATCGGCTGACGGATGTGCAGCTTGGCTAAATGCCGTCGAGGCGCGCGATGCTTGCCCAATCCAATGTCAGGATTCTGGCCTGTTCTTCCCGCACGCCTGCTTCATCCAACCCCGTATCGCACCACGTGCCGCTGAGGGTTTGGAAGGATTTGCGCGACGGCATGTCTGTGCCCGCCGCCACGATGACGGCGCATAAATCTGGCAAACCGCGCGACAAGCAGACGTGCCGCAGCGCAGCCAGCATCGGGGCCATGTTGCGTGCATAGCTGGGTTTTTTGCCAAGCATCACGGCCAAGTCAGCATATGTCAAAAGACGCGCACCGTTACGGCACGCGTCTTGGGCATAAATCTCAACGGCGTATTCCGCCAAAGCAAGTGCCTTGGCGCCGTGTTTATTGGTCAAGGAAGCTGCGCAATTTCCGCGAGCGCGACGGGTGCTTCAGCTTGCGCAGCGCCTTCGCCTCAATCTGGCGAATACGTTCGCGTGTCACGCTGAATTGCTGGCCCACTTCTTCCAGCGTGTGGTCGGTGTTCATGCCAATGCCAAAGCGCATGCGCAGCACGCGTTCCTCTCGCGGGGTGAGGGATGACAGAACCCGCGTCGTGGTTTCGCGCAGATTGTCCTGAATCGCCGAATCGAGGGGCAGAAGCGCGTTCTTGTCTTCGATGAAATCGCCAAGCTGGCTGTCTTCCTCGTCACCAATAGGTGTTTCCAGCGAAATCGGTTCCTTGGCGATTTTCATCACCTTGCGAACCTTATCCAGCGGCATTTGCAGCTTTTCGGCCAGTTCTTCCGAAGTGGGTTCGCGCCCGATTTCGTGCAGCATCTGGCGACCGGTCCGCACCAGCTTGTTGATCGTTTCGATCATATGCACCGGAATGCGGATGGTGCGCGCCTGATCGGCAATTGATCGGGTGATGGCCTGACGGATCCACCATGTCGCATAGGTGCTGAACTTGTAGCCACGGCGGTATTCGAACTTGTCCACCGCCTTCATCAGACCGATATTGCCTTCCTGAATAAGATCAAGGAATTGCAATCCGCGGTTGGTATATTTCTTGGCGATCGAGATCACCAGACGCAGGTTTGCCTCGACCATTTCTTTCTTGGCCTGACGGGCTTCTTTTTCGCCCTTCTGCACCTGCGCGACAATGCGGCGGTATTCGTTGATATCGACACCGACATATTGGCCGACCTGCGCCATGTCGGCACGCAACTCTTCCACCTTGTCGCGCGACCGTTCCATCAGCGCCTGCCAGCCGCGACCGGGCTTTTCTTCCATACGGTCACACCAGGTCGGGTCCAGTTCCGAGCCGCGATATTCGTCGATGAATTCGCGCCGGTTAATACGGGCCTGATCGGCCAGCTTCACCATGGCGCTATCAATCGACATGATCCGCTTGTTGATGCCGTAAAGCTGATCGACCAGCGCTTCGATGCGGTTGTTATGCAGGTGAAGCGAGTTCACCATCTCGACAATTTCGCTGCGCAGCTTCTGATATTGCTGTTCTTGGGCGCTGCTGAACTTACCAGCTTCGCGCAAGGTGGCGTCTATGCGGGCATCCTGCATTTCCGACAGGCGTTCATAATCGTCCGCAATGCGGTCCAGCGTTTCCAAAACGCGCGGCTTGAGGGCGGCTTCCATTGCCGACAGCGACAGGTTGGAATGCTCGTCATCCTCGTCGTCATCATCGTTCCGGACAATGGGGTTGCCGTCTGCGTCCAATTCCTGCTCTGCGCTGCGCTCGCGCTTTGGTTCGGAATTACCGCCGCCCAGCCCATCGGTGACAGGCACGCCTTCTTCTTCATCAAGCGAGTTGCCGAAGGTGGTTTCCAGATCGATCACGTCGCGCAGCAAAACATCTTCGTTCAGCAATTCGTCACGCCAAATGGTGATTGCCTGAAAGGTCAGCGGACTTTCGCACAGGCCCGCAATCATGGTGTTGCGCCCGGCTTCGATCCGCTTGGCGATGGCAATCTCGCCTTCGCGCGACAAAAGCTCGACCGACCCCATTTCGCGCAGATACATGCGCACCGGGTCATCGGTCCGGTCCAAGGTTTCCGACCCGGACGAGGTGGCAACGGTCACTTCACGCGCGCCCGACACTTCGACCAATTCGCCGCCTTTGCCGTCGTCTCCGTCGCCTTCGTCGTCATCCTCGACAACGTTGACCCCCATTTCCGACAGCATCGACATCACGTCTTCGATCTGTTCGGACGCGACCTGCTCGGGCGGTAGGGCTTTGTTAAGCTGCTCGTAAGTGATGTAACCGCGCTCTTTCGCCTGCGCGATCATCTTCTTGATCGAGGCTTGGCTGACGGTTTGGGATTCTTCAACTTCCATATCGTCGTTGCGAGTGTCGTCAGTATCTTTGGCGGCCATGGAAGCTCCCGAGGTAAATGCGAAGATGAGCGGCCCGGTTCACGCGAATCGGGGCAGGGCGCATCAGTGCTGACTAGGATGTAGGGGCAGATTGCCGGATTTTCCAGTTATGCCGTGCAGATTTGGTCTCTTAAGTCACCGCTATCGTTACGAATCGGTCACTTTTTTCGTTTGATCCATGGCTTTGATTCGATGAAGAGCTCTAATCCCTTCGATAGCGCCGCTCGATCTTCGCCAAGATCTGCCGAATCACTCAGGCGCGAACGCTCTGATTCGTTTCGGGCCGCACTGGCGCGCGCCAGCCGGTAGGTCACGCTTTCATCGGCCAGATCATTCATGTCTTCGACCACTTCGCGCAATTCGGCCTGCACGCCGCCGCGCGCGAAATACTTGGCGAATTCGTCGCGCAGGCACAATTTGGCAAGCTCGGCATCGCCGCTGCGCAGGGGCGGGGCGATGGCAATATGGGGCAGCGCCAGAAGCGCGTCCACTTGCGCGGGATCGGGCGCATCATTCGCCAGCAATGCCGCGCAAAGCTGCGACAGCACCGGGTCGGCGCAGGTCAGGCGTTCCAGATCGCCCTCGAACTCTGGCAGAAGATTTGGGTGGCAGATCAACATGGCGACGATCAATTCTTCCCGCATGGCTTCGGCAATGGCGTCATCCGGTGCGCTGGCAAGGCGGGTGCTGCGCGTGGCGCTTAGGGGTTTGGCGGGGGCTGCGCCCCGGCCTGAGCGCGGCACGAAGCCACGCCCGACAGGCCGCAAAAAATCGGCCCGCAAGCGTTTAATTTCATCTGTATAATGCCCGCGCAGGCCCGGATCGGCAATTTTTGCCAAGGCCGCGCGCAGGCGTTTGTCCAAGGCGGAACGCCGCTCGGGGCTGTCAAACACTTGCCCGTCGGTTTCGCGCTGCCATAATAGCTGCACCAGTGGCACCGCGC
>JAFGVZ010000189.1 GCA_016937725.1 Paracoccaceae bacterium
CGCGCGATACGAGCGGCGCTTTAGCCGCCCAAGGCACGGCGGATAATGCCATCGTCGCGGGCTATCTGGCCGAGGGATATTTTCGCCGCATTCCGCCAAAGTCTTTGGACCGGAGCAATGACCTTGTGGCGCGCGTCGCACATCTGGATACGCCCGATGCATTGGCCACGCTTTCGGCCTGCGCGGCAGGGGCAGTGGCGGCTGGCTATGAGCATTTGCCAGTGGCCCCGGCGCGCTTGTTGGTCTGCGGCGGCGGGCGGCACAACCCCGACCTGATGCGCCGGATCGCGGCATTGGTGCCGTCAGAGGTGCTTCCGGTCGAAGCGGTTGGCCTGAATGGTGACATGCTGGAAGCGCAGGCTTTCGCCTATCTCGCGGTGCGTGTGGCGCGCGGCCTGCCCACATCTTGCCCCGGCACGACAGGCGTGGCGGCGGCTGTGGGCGGTGGGCAGATCAGCCATCCTTGACGAATACCGCATAATCCGGCCATCAAGACAAAAACCAACAGGGAGTAACAATATGAAAAAACTGCTGATGACAACCGCGCTTCTGGCGCTGGCCACCACCGCACAAGCCGAGGTGAAGGTCGGCATGATCACCACGCTTTCGGGCGGTGGCGCGGGTCTGGGCTTGGATGTGCGCGATGGGTTCCTGCTGGCGCTGGCGCAATCGGGCCGCGACGACATTGAACTGGTGGTTGAAGATGACCAGCAAAAGCCCGACATCGCCGTGCAACTGGCCGACAAGATGATCCAGTCCGAACGGGTGGATGTGATGACGGGTATCATCTTTTCCAATCTTGCGATGGCGGTGATCCCGGCAGCGGTCAATCAGGGCGTGGTGTATCTGTCGCCCAATGCGGGGCCATCGCAATTGGCCGGACGGGGCTGCCATCCGAATTATTTCAACGTGGCTTGGCAGAATGACAATCTGCACGAAGCGGCAGGTGCCTATGCCAATACGGCGGGCTATGCCAACAGCTTCATCCTTGCGCCGAATTACCCGGCAGGTCAGGACGCGCTGACGGGCTACAAGCGCATGTATGAAGGCGAACTTGCAGGCGAGATTTACACCCAACTTGGGCAGACTGATTATGCGGCCGAGATCGCGCAGATCCGCGCCTCTGGCGCAGACAGTGTCTTCTTTTTCCTGCCCGGCGGCATGGGGATTTCCTTCCTGAAGCAATATGCCGATAGCGGCGTGGATATTCCGGTTGTCGGCCCCGCCTTCAGCTTTGACCAAGGCATTTTGCAGGCGGTGGGCGAAGCCGCACTTGGCGTGGTCAACACTTCGCAATGGTCCAAGGATATCGACATCCCGGTGAACCAAGCCTTTGTCGCCAGCTTTCAGGCCGAATATGGCCGCTTGCCCTCGCTCTATGCCAGCCAAGGGTTTGACACGGCAAACCTGCTGATTTCGGCGCTGGAAAAGGCCGACCCGTCGGATAACGCGGCCTTCCGCGCGGCTTTGCGCGAGGCCGATTTCGACAGCACACGCGGCGCGTTCCGCTTCGGTAACAATCAGCACCCGATCCAGACCATCTACGCGCGCGAGGTGATCCGCGAGGGCGATGTCTTCACCAACCGCATCATCGGGGTCGCGCTGGAAGATCATGCCGACGCTTATGCGGCGGAATGCCAGATGTAATGAGTGGCAACGCGCCCCGGGCTTGACCCGGGGCCTCGCCACCCGCAAGGTCCCGGCTCAAGGCCGGGACGGGGTTAGGTCATGTCAACGATCCTCATTATCGAGCAGGTGCTCAACGGCCTGCAATCCGGAATCATGCTGTTCCTGATGGCGGCGGGCCTGACGCTGATTTTCGGCGTCATGGGGCTGATCAACCTTGCTCATGGCTCGCTTTACATGGTCGGTGCCTTTGCCGCGGCCGCCGTCGCGGGCGCGACGGGGTCGTTTCTTCTGGCCCTGCTCGGCGCGCTGGTGGCCGCCGCCGTCGCGGGCGTGCTGGTGGAAATGCTGGTCATCCGTCGCTTGTATGCTGCCGACCATCTGGACCAAGTGCTGGCCACCTTCGCGCTGATCCTGATCTTTTCCGAGGGCACACGGCTGATCTTTGGCTCTTTCCCGCTTTATCTGGACATTCCAAGCTGGCTCTCCGGCCCGGTCACTTTGCCCGGCGGCATTCAATACCCGCTTTACCGATTGGCGCTGATCGGGGCGGGGCTGGCCGTGGCCTTGGCGCTTTGGATATTGATTGAACGCACGCGCATCGGCATCCAGATCCGCGCGGGCGAGAATGACCGCGAGATAATCGCAGCCCTTGGTGTCGATATATCAAGGCTTTACACGCTGATCTTCGCGCTTGGTGCAGCACTTGCAGGATTGGCAGGCGCTTTGGTCGGCGCCATCCAGTCGGTTCAGGTCGGAATGGGGGAGCCGGTGCTGATCTTGGCCTTTGTGACCATTGTGATCGGCGGCATCGGGTCGATCAAAGGCGCGTTCGTGGGCGCAATCCTTGTGGGCCTGACGCAAACCCTTGGCAGTGTCTTCCTGCCTGCCTTCTTCCGTCTGTTTCTGGACCCGGCCACGGCCATGTCGGTGGGAGCGTCGCTTGCGAATATGGCGGTTTATATCCTGATGAGCCTTGTTCTGATCTTCCGCCCCACTGGCCTGCTGGGCGCGCGCGCATGATCCAAGAGCGCCATCTGACTGCGGCGCTGCTGGCCGGGTTTCTGGCCGTGCCGCTTTATGCGCTGGCGGTGGATGAGCCGTTCACCATCACGCTGGCCACCCGCGCGGCCATCCTTGCGCTGGCCGCCGTGGGCCTGAACATCGCGCTGGGATGGGGCGGGTTGGTCAGCTTCGGCCATGCCGCGTTTTTCGGGATCGGTGGCTATTCCATGGGTATTCTGGCGTTCCATGCACAGAATTATATGCCGCTTGATCTGGGGTTCGCGGTGCTGGAGGGCACCAAGTCCATGCCGATCATCTGGTTGGTCGCTCTCGCCACCTCGGCCCTTGCGGCATTGGCCATTGGCGCGCTCAGCCTGCGCACGAGCGGGGTCTATTTCATTATGATCACGCTCGCCTTTGCGCAGATGTTCTACTACTTCGCCATTTCTTGGTCGCGCTATGGCGGTGAGGATGGGATTTCCATCTATATCCGCAACGATTTTCCGGGGTTGAATACGCTGGTGCCGATCCAGTTCTTCGGCATTTGCTTTGCCGCACTTCTGGTCGCGCTTTGGCTGAACGCGCGGCTCGTGGCGTCACCCTTCGGGCTGGCGCTGAATGCGGCGCGGCAAGTGCCGGTGCGGGTGCAAACCGTCGGG
Source organism: Paracoccaceae bacterium (assembly GCA_016937725.1). Classification (GTDB taxonomy): domain Bacteria; phylum Pseudomonadota; class Alphaproteobacteria; order Rhodobacterales; family Rhodobacteraceae; genus Roseinatronobacter. Next base: position 3,291 of record JAFGVZ010000189.1, read on the forward strand.
CTGGACCCGACGCGGCTCAAACTGGTGGCCTTCGTCATCTCGGGCGCGATCACGGGGCTGGCGGGCGCGCTCTTTGCCGATCTTAACCGCTTCGTCAGCCC
>JAFGVZ010000190.1 GCA_016937725.1 Paracoccaceae bacterium
GCCTCTGGTCCGAACAGGCGCACCAATTGCGCGAGTGCGGCGGTTTCGAACCCGCTCGACCTGGCTGCGCCTGCATGGGCAAACCCAAACAGCGCGCCAGTCCCGACATCTGCGGGAGAGGCGTCATGGATCTCTGCCAATGGCCCGCGATGCGAGATTGCATCGCCGTTCAACCCATGCTCTCGCCAGAAAGGTGTTTTGTAGCTGGCGACCAACTTGGCCTGTCCCGCCATCCATGTCAGCACATCGGGAACCGCGACCCCAAGCTGTGCTGCCAAACGCGGGGGAAGGGCTAGAACCACCCGCGCGGCGTGCATTGTCTGGCCTTGCGCCGTGATCGTCACGCCCGCCGCGTCTTCGGCAATATGGGTCACCTTCTGCGACAAGCGCAACGCGTCGCCAAGCCTTGCGGCCAACGCATCGGTCACGCGTGCCAATCCACCCGCGACACGCAACGCGCCGCCCATCGTGGCAAAATCCAGATCGCGGCGGATGGCCCCGTTTACATCCTCGAATACCAGCCGTCCGGTTGCATATTGCGGAAAGGCCTGCAAACCCAGCCGGTCCAGCAAGGCCAACATGCGCCTGTTATGCGGCCAGATCCAAGAGGGGCCAAGGTCATAGCCTTGTTGCGACAACACCCGCCCGCCAACACGGTCACGCGCGTCCAGCACCACCACGTCCCGCCCACTGGCGCGCAGCATGTTGGCCAGTGCAAGGCCCGACAGGCCAGCCCCGACAATGCAGATTTCCGCATCAAAGGTCACGCGGCCAAGCCGATCACATCGCGCAAATGCCCTGACTTGGTCCAGATATGCACGCCCTCGGCCCCCGCCGTGGCATGCAGCTTGGAGCCTGCGGGCAGGCGCAACCAATCCCAGCGGGTCAGCGTATCAGCTCCGTCTGACAGCGCGCCCGCGATCACGAACACCTCTAATCCGCCAGACGCATCCAGAGTGCGGCTGGTTCCCGGGGCCCACCGTTCCATCGCAACCATCTCGCGCGCATCGCTGTGCAGCAGCAGCGTTTCGACCCCTGCCGCAGGCTGTGACCATCGTGCCGAACGGCTGTCCAGTTGCACTTGTGTGCGATCATCGGGGTCGAATTGATGCAGCTTCACAAGAATTGTGGCCCCGTCCAATGCGGCGGGCTTGTGCGACGAGGTCGGCGGGTTGCGCACATAATAGCCTGCCGGGAAGTCGCCATCTTCATCCTGAAACGTGCCATCAAGGACCAGATATTCCTCGCCCCCGTCATGGGTGTGGGGCGAAAAGGCACTGCCGACATCGAATTGCACGATGCTGGTCGCCCGCGCCACCTCTGCACCGATGCGGTCCAGCATTTTGCGCCGAACACCCGGAACGGGCGAAGCCACCCAGTCGTTTTCGTCATAGCGCACAAGGACGCGTTGGCTGAAATCGGCATTCAGGTGCATGGTGGCGGCTCCGTTTTCTGAGGTGCTCTGTCATATGCATAGATCGGGCCGCAACTGGCCGCGTCAACCGTGAACCGATGGAAACAGGCGTGCCGACCTAGATGAAACCTTCTCTGATGTGTGGTCCAAAAGTTCGTCCGGCTGGCATTCCAGCGCGGCGCAGAGTTACGACAGGTTATTCACCAGACATCTTTGTCGTGGTCTGAACCCCTCTGCAAAGGGTGTCACATGGCGCGTGCCCGACGGCGTCATGCGCGGTTTGGGGTGCCGCAGGGGCAAGATTTGTCAGTATACGGCGGGATGCAGAAAAATAATTATTTTACAAAAGCTTAAAAATTCAAGAAAATTTAACAAGTAACGAAATTTCCCTAACTTCGCTCTTGACGAAACTTTAATAAACGTAATTTTGTTGCGTGTGAACGGCCCGGGGGAACGCTCTGCGTGGGTTGGTCAACGAGTGAGAAGCCAAGAATGGCTCCGAGAAGGTGCACGGGGAGTGGTGCAATGCTAAAGTCGATCTTGGTTCCGGTGCGTGGGGATGGCATGGTTGCTACCGTGCTGGCCCATGCGGCAGAACTTGCCAGGCAGCACTATGCGCAGGTCAATGTCGTGCATTGTCGCGCACAGGCGAATGACCTGATGCCGCAAGGCATTCCGTTGAACGACTTCGCCAAGAAGGTGATGATGGAGCAAGCTGTAGAGCTTGCGAACCGTCAGGAAGATCATCTGCGCGGTGTTTTGCACCGCTTGGCGCGCGATTTTGGGTTGTCGGAAGATGTGTCGGAAGACGGCAAGGTCGTATGCACCTTTACCGAAGAACAAGGGCGCATGGCCGAGGTGGTCAAACATGCCGGCCGCCTGTCGGACCTGATCGTGCTGCCCAAGCCGCAACGCGAGCGCAATTTGGGCCAAAGCTCTTTGAAATCGGCCTTATACGGGGCAGGGCGCCCTGTGTTGATCTGCCCCCCGTTGCTTCAGCCCGATGCGACTTTCGCCCAACATGTCGCGGTTGGCTGGAACGGATCTCTGCCTGCCGCGCGCGCCGTGGCTTCGTCGCTGGATATTGTGCATGCCGCGAAGCGGGTCAGCATCCTGACCGGCGGCAAAGTGCAAGCCCATGGCCCGACGGTCGAGGAATTGGTTGCCTATTACGCGCTGCGCGGTGTGACCGCAGAGGTCGTGACATTCGACGGTAAAGACCCGGCCAAAGAGCTTTTGGCGACGTGCAAGAACATAGGGGCCAGTCTGCTGGTGACGGGGGCTTACAGCCACAGCCACGAAACGGAAATGCTGTTTGGCGGGAACACCCAACGCATTGTCGACAGCACGGAAATGCCGGTTTTGATGGCGCATTAGAACGCCGTCTTGTTGTCCAGCCCCGCCGGGGCGTGGCGCTTTAACAAGTTGTATTGAAGGCCGCGATTAGCGTGGCGCAATCGGCCCGGAGCATCCGGGCGTTCAGGGAGGAGACCCACATGAAACTGACCAAGAGAGTATTCCTTGCACTCGCCGCAAGCAGCACGATTGCGACGTTGCCGATGACGGCTGTCGCTCAGGATTGGGAGCCGCGCCGCCCCATCGACTTTACCATCATGGCAGGCCCCGGCGGCGGCGCAGACCAGATCGCGCGCTTCATCCAGTCGGTTGTCGAAGCTGGCGACCTGACCAATCGTCCGCTGATCCCGACCAACCGTGGCGGTGGTTCGGGCGCGGAATCGCTTCTGCACCTGAAAGATGCGCGCGACCCCGACCACACGCTGATGGTGACGCTGAACTCCTTCTACACCACACCGATCCGTCAGGAAGGTCTTGGCGTTGACATCGAAACCTTCACCCCGATCACCATGATGGGCGTCGATCCCTTCGTTCTGTGGGTGCACAAGGATTCCGGTATCACCACCTTCGAAGAATTCGTGGCCAAGGTGCAGGAAATGAACGGTGACTACGTCATGGGCGGCACCGGCACGGGGCAGGAAGATTCGATCGTGATCGCCTATATGTCGAGTGCATATGGCCTAGACATCAACTACATCCCGTTCGATGGAGGCGGTGCCGTGGCGGCTGCGCTGGCCGGTCAGCAGATCATGGCAACCGTGAACAACCCGGCCGAAGCCAAGGGTTTCTATGAGTCTGGTGATTTTCTGCCAATCCTTAGCTTTTCCGACGAGCGTATGGATGCGTTTCCTGACGTTCCAACCCTCAAGGAAAAGGGGCAAGACTTCTCTTACTATAACCAGCGGGCCATTGTCGGTGCACCCGGCATGACCCCGGAAGCCGCTGCCTATTACCGCGAGGTCTTCGGGCAGGTCTATGACAGCGAGCAGTGGCAGAACTATCTTGTCTCGGAAAGCCTGTCGCCCCTGCCGATGGATGAAGCAACGACCCGTGCCTACTGGTCAACCCAAGTCGCCAACCATCGTCAGCTTCTGGCTGATATCGGCAACTAAGCAATAAAGCAGGAAAGAGGGCAGCTATGCGCCAAGGTGAGATTTCTCTGGCTGGGCTTCTTGCCCTCTTTTCGATCTACCTGATGTGGAAGGCGACCGAACTTCCCATCGGGTATATCAGCGGACGCGGACCGGGGGGCGGGTTCTGGCCCTTCTGGCTGTCGCTGGCCATGCTGCTCAGCTGTGTGGCCATCGCATTCAACTGGTGGCGCGGGAAAACCCCCGCGTCGCGCTCTGACGAACCGTTCATGGACAGCTTCGGCTGGCTGACGCTGCTGAATGTCGGTGGCGGGGTGGTAGCCTTTGTCGCGCTCATCTCTGTCGTGTCGATGTATGGCGCGATTGCGCTGTTCTTGCTTTATTACCTGCGTTTTCTGGGGCGGCATTCATGGCCGTTGACCTTGGCCATCTCGATCTTGCTGCCGATCGGGCTGTTTTTCTTCTTCGAAGCCGTGATGCTGATCTCCATGCCGCAGGGTATGGCGTTCACGCAGCCCTTCTTCGACGTGATGTACGACATCATCTACTGACACCCCAAAACCGAAAGCTCCCATGGAAATCCTCAGTTTTCTGATCGACGGCATCTTTCTGGCGCTAGAGCCGACCAACCTGATCTTGATCGTCATCGGCGTTACGGTGGGGTTGTTCATTGGCGCAATGCCCGGTCTTGGGTCTGTCAACGGTGTGGCCATCTTGTTGCCGATCACCTTCCTTGTGCCCCCGGCTTCGGCCATTATCTTCCTTGCGGCCATTTATTACGGCGCGATGTATGGCGGGGCGATTTCGTCGGTCACGCTGGGCATTCCCGGTGCGTCGACCGCCGTGGCGACCACCTTTGACGGGCGTCCCTTGGCACTGCAAGGCCGCGCAAGCCTTGCCTTGGTGACGGCGGCGCTGGCCTCTTTCGTGGGGGGCACGGTTGCGAATATCTTTTTCACGCTCTTCGCGCCAGTGCTGGCCTCTGCCGCGCTATCCTTTGGACCGCCAGAAATTTTCGCGCTCATGCTATTGGCCTTTGCCACCTTCGTAGGCTTGAGCGGCGATGACGTGCCAAAGACCATCTTCTCGATCTGCCTTGGTCTGGTTCTGGCAACCGTGGGTTTTGATACGATTTCCGGCGCGCCGCGGCTTGTGCTGTTCGAAATAGACGGGTTCTTGCGGGGTATTGGCTTTATCGTGCTGGCGATCGGTGTCTACGGTATTGGCGAAATGCTCTGGACCATCGAACAGACGCGCGGCGAGGTGACGACCACCAACCCGAAGATGACCGTGAAAGGCATGGCGTCTGACGCGAAAGAAGCTGTCCAGCGCGGCTGGAAGGGCACTTGGATCGGGTCTTTCATCGGGTTTTTCGTGGGCATTCTGCCTGCCGCTGGCGCGACACCTGGCTCGCTCATGTCTTACGGTGTGGCCAAGATGCTGTCGCGCAACCCCGAGGAATATGGCCGTGGCTCTCCCGATGGGGTGGCGGCACCGGAAGCGGCGAACAATTCGGCCTCGACCGGGTCCATGCTGCCGATGCTGACGCTGGGCATTCCCGGCTCGCCCACCACCGCAATCTTGCTGGGCGGTATGGTGATCTGGGGCCTTGTGCCCGGTCCGCGCCTGTTCGTGGATGAAACCGAATTCGTCTGGGGTCTGATCGGGTCTTTCTACATCTCGAACATCGCGGCGCTTGTGATCAACCTGGCCTTCATCCCGCTCTTCATCTGGATGCTGCGGATGCCGTTCACGATCCTTGCCCCGCTGATTTTCGTGCTGTCCATCATCGGCGGTTTCGCGGCCTCGCGCAGTATGCATGATCTGTGGCTGATCGTGATCTTTGGCCTTGCCGCGTTCTTCTTGCGCAAGTTCGATTATCCGCTGGCCCCTGCGGTTCTGGCCATCGTGCTGGGGCCTATTGCAGAACCGACATTGCGCCAGTCGCTCTTGCTGTCCTCTGGCGATCCGATGATCTTCTTCAACCGCCCGATTGCTGGGCCGATCACGGTCGTGGCGATCATCCTGATCCTGCTTCCGGCCCTGAAATACTTGCGCCGCAAGAAGCCTGTGGCAAAAGGCTAAATGCGGTTCCAAAACCTGAAGCACCTGCTTCCTCAAAGACCAACAGAATGAGAGAGACCCGATGCACACAATCGCAGAGCTGATCCAGCAGCATCCTGACACCGCCAATGCCATCGGCGCTCCGGGCCGGGAGTGGATGACCTACGGCCAATTCAAGGCGCTGGCTTTGGCCGTGCGCGCCTCGTTGCGCGGCGCAGGTGTGGGGGCGCAGGACCGCGTGGCCATCGTGTTGCCCAACGGTCCCGAAATGGCCGCAGCGTTCATTGCGGTCGCGCAATCTGCCACCACCGCGCCTTTGAACCCGGCCTACAAGGAAGACGAATTCGCTTTCTATCTGGAAGACCTGAAGGCCAAAGCGATCATCGTCGAGGCGGGGTATACCGGCCCTGCTCGTGCCGCTGCCGACCGGTTCGGCCTGACCGTGCTGGAACTGACCGCATCTGAACCGGCTGGCATGTTCACGCTGGCAACCGATGTAACCGGCACCGCGCCAGATACCGTGCCCGGCCCCGATGACGTGGCGCTGATCTTGCACACATCTGGCACCACATCGCGCCCCAAGATCGTGCCGCTGTTGCAATCGAATGTCGCGGCCTCTGCAATCAATATCCGTGACTCGCTGGCGCTGACGGCGGATGATGTCTGCCTGAATGTCATGCCCTTGTTTCACATTCACGGGTTGGTCGCGGCAGTCAGCGCTTCGCTGGCGGCAGGCGCGTCGATCAGCTGCACACCGGGCTTTGACGCGCTCAAGTTCTTCGGCTGGCTGGAAGAGGTGCACCCCACTTGGTATACCGCCGTGCCGACCATGCACCAAGCGATCCTGTCGCGCGCGCCGCGCAACGCGGAAATTATCAAGAACGCACGTCTGCGCTTCCTGCGCTCCTCCTCGTCGTCTTTGCCGGGTCCGGTGATGACGCAATTGGCCGAAACCTTCGGGGCGCCCGTGGTCGAGGCTTATGGCATGACCGAAGCTGCGCACCAGATGTGCTGCAACCCGATCGAGCCGGGCCGCCAGAAACCGGGTGCCGTGGGCCTGCCCGCAGGCCCGGAAGTGCGCATCGCGCATGAGATCGAGAACCGTCTGGTCAATGGCGTGGGCGAGATTGCCATTTCCGGCCCGAATGTGACACCGGGTTACGAGGGCAACCCAGAGGCCAACGAGAAGAACTTCTTCGAGGCTGAGGGCAAGCGCTGGTTCCGCACCGGCGATCAAGGTGCGTTCGACGAGGATGGCTTCCTATCGCTCACGGGTCGCTTGAAGGAAATCATCAACCGGGGCGGCGAAAAGGTCAGTCCGCTGGAAGTGGACGGCGTTCTGTCCGACCACCCTGCCATTGGCCAATGCGTGACCTTCGCCATGCCGCATGACAAGCTGGGCGAGGAAGTTGCTGCTGCCGTTGTGTTGAAAGAAGGCCAGAGTGTCAGCGAGCGCGACATCCGCGATTTCGCATCCGAGCGTCTGGCCGCGTTCAAAGTGCCGCGCAAGATCATCATTCTTGACGAGATTCCCAAGGGCGCCACAGGCAAGTTGCAACGCATCGGCCTGGCCGAGAAACTCGGTCTGGGCTGAAAGGGCACATCATGAAAATCTGCATTTTCGGCGCAGGCGCTATTGGCGGCTATATGGGCGCGAAACTGGCGCAAGTGGGGGCTGATGTCAGCTTGGTTGCGCGCGGCCCGCATCTGAAAGCCATGCGCGAAAACGGCTTGCGCCTGATAGAGGAAGACGGCGAGACGACGGTCAAGGTCACCGCGTCTGACAATGCTGCCGATCTCGGCCCACAGGATTATGTCATCGTCACCCTCAAGGCGCATTCCGTGCCGCCTGTCGTTCCGAAAATGCAGCCCCTCGTTGGTGAGAACACGACCATCGTGTCTGGCGTGAACGGTGTGCCGTGGTGGTATTTTCACAAGGTCGGCGGACCGCTGGAAGGCACCCGGCTGGAAAGCGTGGACCCCGGCAATGCGCAATGGGACGGGTTCGGCCCCGACCGCGTTTTGGGTTGTGTGGTTTATCCGGCGGCAGAGGTTATCGAACCGGGCGTCGTCAAGCACATAGAGGGCACGCGCTTTTCGCTGGGTGAGCCTGACGGGTCAAAATCCGAACGCGCCACCGCTTTGTCGCAGGCTTTGGCCGCAGCAGGCCTGAAAGCGCCCGTTCGTCCCAAGATTCGCGATGAAATTTGGGTCAAGCTCTGGGGCAACTTGTCGTTCAACCCCATCTCGGCTCTGACCCATGCCACGCTCGAAACCCTTTGCACCGATCCGGGCACGCGCGAGGTGGCGCGCAACATGATGCTGGAAGCGCAAACGATCGCCGAAAAGCTGGGCGTCAAGTTTCCCATCGACGTCGACCGCCGCATTCAGGGCGGGGCAGAAGTAGGCGCACACCGGACTTCTATGCTGCAAGATCTGGACATGGGCCGCCCGATGGAAATTGACGCTCTGGTCGGGTCTGTGCAGGAACTTGGCCGCGTGACGGACACACCCACCCCCACCATCGACACGGTCATGGCGTTGGTGGCCCTGCGCGGAAAGGTGGCTGGGCTTTACGGAAGCTGAAACCCAAAACGGGCTGGCGGAAGGCCCGCTGGCCTTGCCTGCGTCCAGAGTCACGATAGCGCCAGAACCCAAATTCGAAGCTTGTCCGGCCCCGCCCGCGCTTGACTTCACGCCCGCCCCCCCGCATGAAGCGCGCATCACATTTCAGGATCGGACATGGCGCGCATGGCAAGCACTGACGGCAAGAAAGACGGTCTATGGGAGAACGTCAAGACGATCATCTATGCCCTGCTGATCGCGGGTCTGTTCCGGACATTGTTCTTCCAACCTTTCTGGATTCCGTCCGGGTCTATGAAGGAAAATCTGCTGATCGGCGATTTCCTCTTCGTCAACAAGATGGCTTACGGCTATTCGCGCTATTCGTGCCCGTTTGCGATTTGCCCGTTCTCGGGCCGCATTTTCGCGTCTGATCCGGAACGTGGCGACATCGTCGTATTCCGCCATCCCGGCACCGGGGCCGATTACATCAAACGCTTGATCGGTCTGCCGGGAGATACGGTGCAAGTGCAGAATGGGCAGGTTATCCTCAACGGTGAACCCGTGCCGCAAGAACCCGCCGGCAATTTCGTTGAAGAATATGCGCGCCAAGGGTCGTCACGCCAATTTCCGCGATGCGAGAACGCGCCGGTGGGCGAGGGCGGTGATTGTCTGAAATCGCGGATGATCGAGACCTTGCCAAATGGCGTCAGCTATCCGGTTCTGAACATTACCAGCACCGGGGCCGCCGACAATACGCCGGTCTTTACCGTGCCGGAAGGCGAGTTCTTCTTCATGGGCGATAACCGTGACAACTCGCTCGACAGCCGGATGCCGCGCAGCGTGGGTGGGGTCGGGTTCGTGCCCTTCGACCATCTGATCGGCCGGGCGCGATATGTCATGTTCTCGGCAGAAGGGCGCTCGCTCTACATGTTCTGGACATGGCGGTCGGACCGCTTTTTCGAGAGATTGCAGTGAAGCCATCGCGCGAGTTGATACTTTTCATGGAGCGGTTGGGCCACACGTTCGACCGCCCTGAATTGCTGTTGCGCGCGCTGACGCATCCGTCCATCTCTACGCCCACGCGCCCCGACAATCAGCGGCTAGAGTTCTTGGGCGACCGGGTGCTGGGCTTGGTGATGGCCGAAGCGCTTCTGGCAGCGGATAAAGGCGCGCGCGAGGGCCAACTTGCCCCGCGCTTCAATGCTTTGGTCCGCAAGGAGACCTGCGCCGAAATTGCGCGCGAGATTGATCTGGGCGTGGTCCTGAAACTGGGCCGGTCCGAAATGCTCTCTGGCGGGCGGCGCAAACAGGCGGTGCTGGGGGATGCGATGGAAGCGGTGATCGCGGCGGTCTATCTGGATGCCGGGTTCAACGTGGCGCGCGATGTGATCCTGACCCATTGGGCAAAGCGTATAGACCAAGTCGATGCGGATTCGCGCGATGCCAAGACATTGCTGCAAGAATGGGCGCAAGCGCGCGGGCTGGCCTTGCCCGATTACACCGAAATCAGCCGCTCTGGCCCGGACCACGCACCCGTTTTCAGCATAGAAGTGCGCTTGGAAACCGGCCAAGCCGCGCGTGCCGAAGCAGGCAATAAACGCCAAGCAGAACAGCAGGCCGCAAGCACGCTGCTGGCGCAGCTTGGCTCTGCGGACTGACTGCGCTGCACGGTGTTCAGGCGGTGACGGGCGCTTGGTTCAGTGGCCCGATGACATAAAGACCCAAGGCCAGCCCCACGGCCATCAATGCATAGACAGCGATGATCGTGATATACCCCAAGGCGGGCGAATACCAATGTGATCTATGGGCATAAAGCTTCTGGTCGATCAGCTTGTAGGCATAGGCCGCGACAAGGATCGAAAGTGCAAATCCGAACAAGTCGGCAGCCAGTGCTCCAACCCCCGGCACCCGACTGGCAATGGCCCCGGCCACAAACAGCCCGATCCAATGGTTCAGATACATCGGAAAGGAAATGCCCCCTACCCACGTGCTGAAAGGCGTGCGCAGACCGGGCCGCGCGCAAAGCAGCACCACAACGATTGCCAGAACGGGCACCATATAGCGGTATTCGAAAATGTCATTGGCCCAACAGAAGGCGATGATCGCCGCAATCGAAACCAAGGCCAGCGTCGCAACGGGATGCACGTGCCAGTTTCCGAAACGCCGCTGTAGCATCGCGCCCAGCACCCCTGCTGAAACGCTGCCATACCACATGCCGAACACGGTTGCGATGATCGCGATAAAGACCCAGGCAAACCAGTATTTTGCCAGCGGCACAAAGATGATCAGAAGCGGGGCCATCAGGTAGAATTGCTCTTCCACCGCAATGGACCAGAAATGTGACCCCGTGCCATGCATTGGCAGGGCGGCGATCACCTCGGGGGTTTTCTCAATGAACAGGTTATGGGTGAAGGTAAGGTCATACGCCAAGCTTTGCCAGAAATAAGGCGCGAATCCTTCCTTCAGATAGGCGGCCAGATACAGCACCCCGACTGCCGCGAAGAAGGGCAGCCAAATGCGGATGGTGCGATTGTAGAAAAATCGCGGCAGATCTGCCTTGGTCATGCGCAGGATGATGCCGCCAATCAGAAAGCCGCTGAGCGCAAAAAAGATCTGCACGAACAGGTCGCCTGCGAAGTTGAAATGCTCGACAGACCCTGCATGAACCCAGAACACCGCAGAGGCGAGGAAGATCCGCAACCAGTCAAAGCCGGGATACTCTGCCAATGGCTCGATAGGCGCGCCCACCCGGTGCCTTGACAACCTGTCGAAATCTGATTTTGGCGCTCTGAACATGGCCCTGCTCTTTAAGAAAACGTTGCGATAGGCATATCGCAGCTTCGGGTCACAAATTTGGCGCAACTATGGTGGGATTGCGCTGGGCTGCCCGGACCAAGGCAGGTCTATCTTCTCTAGCGTGTCGGCGGTAAACCGGCTAAAGGCGGCAACCAAGTGCAGATGGGGCATATTTCATGACAACACGCGCGGGCTTTGTTGCCCTGATCGGCGAACCCAATGCTGGCAAATCCACCCTGACCAACCGCATGGTCGGGGCCAAGGTCAGCATTGTCACCCACAAGGTGCAGACCACGCGCACCCGTATTCGCGGCGTGGCGCTGGAGGGCGACGCGCAACTGGTCTTTGTCGACACGCCGGGCCTGTTCCGCCCGCGCCGCCGTCTGGACCGCGCCATGGTTGCCGCGGCTTGGGGCGGGGCGGCGGATGCCGATGTGATCGTGCTGTTGGTGGAAGCGCATCGCGGCCTGACAGATGGGGTGCGCACCATCCTCGACACGTTGCGTGAACGGGCGCGCGCCAAGCAGATCGTGGCGCTGGCCATAAACAAGATTGACCGCGTCAAATCCGAGGCGCTCTTGGCGCTGACCGCCAAGCTGAACGACGCCTATCCCTTTGCGCAGACCTTCCTGATTTCCGCCGAGCGTGGGCATGGCGTGGATGATTTACGCCATTGGCTGGCCACGCAACTTCCCGAAGGCCCGTGGCTTTACCCCGAGGATCAGATTGCCGATCTGCCCATGCGCATGATCGCCGCTGAAATGACGCGCGAAAAGCTGACCCTGCGCCTGCATGAAGAACTGCCTTACCAGTTGACGGTCGAATCCGAGAACTGGGAAGAGCGCGACGATGGCTCTGCCCGGATCGACCAGACCATCTATGTCCTGCGCGACGGGCATAAGGGCATCGTGCTGGGCCATAAGGGCGAGACGATCAAAGCAATTTCTACCGCCGCGCGGGCCGAGATTTCGGAATTTCTGGGCCGCCCGGTGCACCTGTTCTTGCAGGTGAAAGTGCGCGAGAACTGGATGGAAGAGGCAGAACGCTACTCGGAAATGGGGCTGGAGTTCCGCGACGGTAACGCATGAGTGACGCGCGGCTGGCCACGGGCCTATGGGTTGCGGCCTATCTGCACCGGTTGCAACTGGCCGGGCTGCCCGCCTATGTCACCGCCAAGGGCGACCCCACGGCAGGCGCGGTGCTCGTAAAGCTGGCGTTGCTGGACGGCACCGCGCGCGCCTATCTGCGCCGCTATGATTTCGCCCAAGATGCGCGAGTCTGGGAGGTGCTGATCGACGGGCCAGAGCCAGAAGTTGACGCCGCCATTACACGCCAACGTAGTTTCGACAGCGACCTATGGGTGGTCGAGGTGGAGGACGCCAAGGGTCGCCACCTGTTGGACGAAGATGGTCTGACCTGACCCTGAACACCAAAACCGCCGCACCTTTTGGGCGCGGCGGTTTTTGTATGTGGCTTGAGCCACGGATCAGATGATCGCGTGGCGCACTTTGGCCGACACCCATTCGCTGACCACGACCGTGCCAAGAATAACCAGCAGGATCAATGACACTTGGTTCCAGGCCAGCACGCTCATGCTGGCTTGCAATTGCAGCCCGATGCCGCCTGCGCCCACCAGCCCCAGAATGGCGCTTTCGCGGATATTGATGTCCCAGCGGAACACGCTGATGCCGTAAAACGTGGGCAGCACTTGCGGCACTATTGCGTAATTCAGAATCTGCGCCTGACTGGCACCCGTCGCGGTCACAGCTTCAATCTGCTTCACATCGGTTTCCTCGATGGCTTCATACAGCAGCTTGCCGATAAACCCGACCGAACGCAGGCCGATGGCGATGATCCCGGCCAGAATGCCCGGCCCAAGGATGGACACCAGCAAAAGCGCCCAGATCAGCGAGTTGATAGAGCGCGACGCCACGATCAGGAACAGCGCGATGGGGCGCAAGACCAGCCGCGAAGGGGTGGTGTTGCTCGCTGCCATGAAGGCCAGCGGCACGGCTAGGATAATGCCCAGAAGCGTGCCGAGGGTGGCAATGTTCATCGTGTCCCATAGGGGCCAGAGCAGGCTGTCGATGTAATCCCATTTCGGCGGAAAGGCGCGGCCCAGCAGGTCGTTCGCGGCCACAGGGGCGTCATAGACGAAAGCCCA
>JAFGVZ010000191.1 GCA_016937725.1 Paracoccaceae bacterium
GCGCTGTCATCGCGCTGTTTCCTGTTGCCATTACGGTCACCGCACTAGTTTGCCGTGATATGGCTGGGCTGGCGTAAGCCCTTAAGCCGCAAGAGGGAATGCAGCGATGATCGTCCTGATCCTGGGCAGCGGCCCCAATGTGGTGGACAGCCGCGACTGGCCGCGCGCGCCGTTCGACCGGATATTGGCGATCAACAACGCTTGGGCGGTGCGTCCCGATTGGGATTATCTTGCTTTCCCGGATGATTTCCCGCCGGAGAGGGCACCGGTTGCCCTGAAGAAGGGTCAGTGTTTTGTCCCTTCGGGCGAGTATGTGCCGCAGAACAATCGCTTCGGGGGCATTGTCTATGCCGGGGCCACCATGGCGTTCAGCGCGGGCTATTGGGCCTTGGGCGCGCTTCGGCCCAAAGTCATCGCATATTTAGGGTGCGATATGGTCTATTCTGCGGGTGCCAGCCATTTCTACGGCCAAGGGCAGGCCGACCCGCTGCGCCCCGATCCGACCTTGCAAGACTTGCGCGCAAAATCGGCGCGGTTGGAACTTCTGGCCGCGAATGAAGGCTGCGCGATGGTCAATCTCTCGACCTCGGAAACGCGCCTGACCTTCCCGCGTGCGCAGCCGTCTGACCTTGCGGGCATTGCCCCATTGCACAGCGTTGCCGCGCATATCGCGCCCGCCCTTGCGGCAGAAGCAGAGCTTGGGGCGGTTAGTCCGTCGGGCCGGTATTGGGAGGGCGACCCGCTTGATGCCAACGCGCTGGCGCGGATTGATGCACTCTGGCTGGCGGCACACGATGCCGCCTTGCGCGATCAGGCCGCCAGTAGCGCCGCTTCGCCAGCGCTCAGGCAGCGCCGTGCAGTTGGGCCGTAACCCTCTGGCGCATCGACCACATGGGGCATGACCGCGCGCAATGCACTGCGGTGGTGTCGCAACATGTCGGGGGCTGCCAAACCGGGGTGGAAGCTTTCGCAGGGCAGACCATTGGCGAACAGGATTTGATGGTCTTCCAGTAGCAGATGCACATAAACCACCCCATGCAACGCCAGATCCGGTGCGATGCTGCGATAATCCAAAAGGTCCGCCGCCCGCACCAGCACCTCGTCACAGCCATATAGGGCTTGCGCACGCTGGCCGGTGACCAAAACGCGGTGTTCGGGCGAAATGCGCAATTCGTCGTCGGGCACAGACCCCAGCGCGCCACGCCGCAACCGGATGGGCCGCAAATGCGGGTAACGGCGCAGCGCAAGGCCCGACAGGCTGCTGCGTCCCGCCCAGACCACGGGTTTCGGGCCGTTATCACGGGTCTGGACCAGATCGCCTTCACGGATGCGGTCAATCGGCGTGGGGCCGTTCGGCGTGGCGATCACCGTTTCGGACGCAAAACATATGACCGATTGGGCTTGGGTTAGTGCAGGAACGCCCAACCGGGGTTCAACAACCCAGAGCGATTGACCGCGCAGCGGCAAGCCATCGGTAAATACGGCAAGCCATGTATGTCTATAGGGCACAAGGCGCAAACTGAAGCGACGGTGCCCATCTGTCAGCAGGAGGCCGCCTGCGGGGGCAGCGCCCGTGTCTTCTTCGGGGCGATCAGGATAGGCAAGGCCTGTCAGCTTTTCCGCCATGGCGCGGGCGCGATAGGGCTTTGTTCCATTGGGGATGCGCAAGCGCAGCAGGTGGCTTTGCCCGTCCAGACGCAAGGCTTGGCCATGCCAGCGCAATTCTGCCCCGACCCGCAGCCAATGCGGGTCTAGCCCCGTCACACCATCACTTTCAATGCAATTCCATTCAACGGCGAAAACGCCATCCAGCCCCATGCGACCTGCCATATCTGCCTCTGCTCTGCCGCTGTTTGGCGCGGCTTTTTCGAAAGGATACCAGCAGAACGGGTAAAAATCCAGCGATTTGGCTAGTTTAGGCCAAGGTCGCGCGCGATCATGGCGGCCTGTGTCCGATTGGTCGCGCCCAAGCGGCGATAAAGCGTCTTCACATGCAACTTGATCGTTGGCTCGCTCAGGTTCAGCTTGCGCGCGATTTCCTTGTTCGTCTGGCCATCGCACAGCGCCGCCAGCACCTGCGTTTCGCGCGGGGTCAGGGAAATGCTCGTTGGCTCTTCCTCTGCTGGCAGAGTGTCGCCCTGCGCCTCGAAGTGCTGCAAGATGTCGTCTACCGAAAGATAACGTTCGCCGGCCACCATGAAGCGGATCGCGTTCAGAAGCGATTTGGCCGGGATGGATTTTTGCAAGAACCCCTGCGCCCCAAGGCGCATTGCGTCCAGCGCGATGCCAATATCTGCCACGCCCGAAATCAGCGCGACAGGGGGCGCAGCGGGCCGTTCAAGCAAGCGCTTCAACCCATCCAACCCGTGCATTCCGGGCATGGTGTAATCCAGCAAGATCAGGTCGTAGACCTCGCCTTGGTCCAAACAGCGAACCGCGCTGTCCAGATCGCCAACCATGGATATCTCGATTCCATCCTGCTGTTGCAGGAAGTTCCCAAGCGTATCACGCAGCAATTCATGGTCGTCGGCTATCAACAGGCGCATTCCGGTGCTTTCGCAACGTTCAGATATGCCGCTGAGACCTTAATTTCGCGGCAAGGAGAACCGAAATCAGAACGCTGGCAGAAATTGGCTTACGTAAGGTCGCGGCAAACTCATCTTGCACAGATTTTGTTGCAAAATGCAACTCACTGTTGCCGGTCATCAGGATAATAGGCAGGTCTTCGCGTTGGGCGTGCATTTGCTGCGCCAGAGCAACGCCATTGGTCGCGCCCATGTCGAAATCAGTGACCACGAGGTCCCAATCTTGCGGCGCTTCGGTAATGGCACCCAGCGCATCTTCTGGGTCGACACAGCTGGCAACTTCGGCACCCGCGCGCGACAACATGTCGGCCAAGCGTTGCAAAAGCGTGTCGTCATTGTCGACCAGCAGGATGTTGGTGTTTGCAAGTGGTTTTGCCTGTTCTGCAAGGTCGAGGCCAGAGCTTTCCGTGACAGGCCAGAAGACCTGTATGCGGGTGCCATGGTCGGGTGCGTCCAAAATGCGTAGTGCAGCGGCGCGGGCTTTCACGATGTCGGCCACCACCGCCAAACCAAGCCCTGCGCCCGCGTCTTCCTTGGTGGTCAGGTAGGGCGAGAAGATCGACGCGCGCAGGTCCGGGTCGATCCCGTCGCCCGTATCGATGACTTCGATTAAAACATAATCTGTGCCGGGTAGAATTGCGCCCAGTTCTGGAGCGACGGGAAGCGCGCTTGCATCGCAGGCTTGCGCGGTCAGCGAAATGACGGCGGGGCCCTTTGGGTCATTTTCCAGACGGCGGCGACAGGCATCTCTGGCGTTCAACAGCAGGTTTAGGACAACCTGCATCAGTTCCATCCGGTCGCCATGCACCTGTAGCGCGGACTTGGGGTAGCTAAGGTTCAAGCGGATCGTCCCATCAAGACTGGGGTGCAACAGGTCGGCGGCCCCTTGCAAGATTGGATCGAGCAACTGGGTCATTGCTTTTGGGCGCGCACTTTCAAGGCGCGTCAAACCACGGGCAAGGCTTCGGGCTTCTTCGGTCGCCGCCCGAATGCGGCTGATGGTGCGCCCGGCGTCTGGCCCGGCATTTTGGGCCAACACTTCGACAGAGGTGGAAATCGTGGCCAAGACATTGGCAAAATCATGCGCCATGCCGGCGGCGAGTTGGGCGCCAAGCTGGCGACTTTGGGCCAGTTGCAAACGTTCGCGCAGCTTGGCCTGTTCCTGCTCTGCCTGTTTGCGCCCCGTGATGTTGCGCAAAATCGCCAGGGTCGAGCCATCGTCTTGCACTGTCAGGGTCAGGTTGAAGTGCTGCAACGTCCCGGTCTCGTCGAGTTTCGAGATTTCGCCTTCCCAAATACCAGTAGACAGCAGCACCGGTAAGATCGCGGTCATCCGCTCTGTCAGGTCAGGCGGTGTGACATCCGTCCACATCAACGCCTCTAGCCTGCTGCCATCTTCTACACCAAGAAAGCGGCGCAGCACTTGGTTGAGGTAGGACAAGCGCCCATTGGGTCGAATGATGCCAATGCCTTCGCGGCTGGCGCTCATGACATGGCTGCGTTCATGCAGCAAGCGGGCCTCTGCTTGCTTGTGGGCGGTGGTGTCGGTGGCCAGCACCATGTATCCCTCTCGGTCGCCCTGACCGTCATGCAAGGGCTGCACATTCAAATCCAGCCAGTATTCCACGCCTGCCCGGTTCTGCGCGCGCACTTCACGGGCGATGGAATGGCCGCCCTGCAAGGTCGCGCATAGCTCGCCGACAAGTTCGGGCGAGGCTTCGGCCAGATGGAGCACTTCGCTGGGGCGTCGTCCCTCGGCCTCGGCCAGTGTATAACCGGTGCGGGCCACGGCGGCGGCATTCATCCAGCGGATATGCCTGTCCGGATCGGTCAGCATGATCAGGTTGCTGGCTTGCTCTGCGACCTGCACCAATTGGCGCACCCGCTGGCTTTGAAGCTGCGCGCCCGTCACGTCACGCACCACGAACAAGTATCCTTGGCCCTTGCCCGGTGATCCCAAATCCCGCGATGTCGCGTAAAGCGAATACCATTTCCGCCCTGCGGGTGTATCGACCGTATAGCTGTGCGATTGCGACCAGCCGAACAGGTCCACCTCGCGCATGGCTTTGCGAGAGATCGCGGCCAGATGCGGCGGCAGCACCGCTTCAGGCGGTTGCCCGATCACTTCTTGCGGTGCCGCGGCAAAGGTGAGCGGGCTACTTTGGTGAAAACCCACGATCACGCCATCGCCATCGGTTTCGACCAATAGTTCCGGCAATGCGCCAACTGCGGCACTCAGTTGAGAGCGCACGCGGGACAGTTCCGTCTCGAAGCGCTGTGCCGCCCGCTCGGCGACTGTCAAGCTGCGCAACATCCCGATTTGCGCCGCAAAACCACGCATCAGGTTGTCTTCGGTTGCCGGAAACCCGCGCGGGGCTTTGGTATAGTCAAGCCCAACGAAGCCCACGATGTCGCCATTGCGCCAAAACGGGGCCGCGATCATTGCCCGGATTCCTTGCTCTTCCAGCGCTTGACGCAAGTCAGAGTTTAGCAAAAGGTCCGAGACATCGGGAATCTGGATAGCCCCCCAATCGCGGAAACGTTCCCAAAAGAGTGCGCCGGTCGCGAAGGGCACATGCTGTAACAGGTCTTTCATCGGGGCAATGCCGGGCGCACACCATTCGTGGGTGTTGCGAATGAAAACCGTGTCTAGTGTTTCGAATACATAGGCGCGGTCTGCGCCCATTCCGGTGCCGATAGCCGCCAGCGCGGCCTCTATTGCCCGATCGCTTTGCAAGGGCGCACAGCGTTGCAGGTCGCGGCTGGCTTGCGCAAAAAGCCGGGTCAAGGCTGCTAACCCCTTGGTGGTCGTTGCCGGAGTCGGATATGACGCGGACGGCAGGTCGGACAGTGTCATGGTTGCGCGCGAAGTTGCCAAGGATTGCCGCACAGTAAACCCGTCTTGGCTATCTGTCACGCAAGCATACCCCGGACATGGTGAAAACGACGCCGATGTCTGGCATTCGCGCAGATAGGCCATTATAGTTGCATGACTTCACTGGAGGCCCGCTTTGGAAGACGCATTTCCCGGCACCACGACCGCAGACGGTATTCGCCTACACCGCCCCGAAGATTTCGAGGGCATGCGCAAGGCTGGCCAACTGGCCGCGCAAATTCTGGATGAGATTGCAGAGCATGTGTATCCCGGACAGACCACTGGCGAACTTGACCGGCTGATAGAGGCGCGGGTCAGGGCGGCCGGCGCCACGTCCGCGACTATAGGCTATCGTGGCTACCAGCATGCAAGCTGCATCTCGTTGAATCATGTCGTCTGTCACGGCATTCCCGGCGCTGCCGTGCCACTGGGCAAAGACGAAACCATCTCGCGCGATCTGGAAAAGCGCCGCCCTGACGATGTGCTGCGCGATGGCGATATTCTGAACATTGATGTGACGGTCATCGTCGATGGCTGGTTCGGCGATACGTCACGCATGTATGTGGCCGGCACGCTGAAGCCCCGCGCCGAGAAGCTGATCCAAGTCACCTATGACGCGCTGATGCTGGGCATCGAAGCCGTGCGCCCCGGCAACACCTTCGGCGATATCGGCCATGCCATTCAGGCTTATGTCGAAAGCCAGCGCATGTCGGTGGTGCGCGATTTCTGCGGGCATGGGCTGGGGCAGGTGTTTCACGCGCCCCCAAATGTTTTGCATTACGGGCGCGCAGGCCGTGGCCCGGTGCTGGAGCCGGGCATGTTCTTCACGATTGAACCCATGGTCAATCTGGGCAAGCCGGATACGCGGGTGCTGTCGGATGACTGGACCGCCGTCACGCGCGACAAGTCGCTCTCGGCGCAATTTGAACATTCGGTCGGGGTTACCGATACCGGGGTCGAGATTTTTACAGGCTCCCCGGCGGGTCGGTTTCATCCAACATGGCGTGCTGCGGCGCGCTGAGAAGCGCATTCACAACCCCGCCCAGCAGCACCACATAGGCCGACAGGTAGAACCACATCAGCAGGGCCACGACGGCCCCGATGGAGCCGTATACCTCGTTATAACTGCCGAAATTCCCGATATAGAGCGAGAAGACAGCCGACCCGCCCACCCATAGCACCAAGGCAGTCAGCAGTCCCGGCCAAAGGCGTGTTGTGGGCCGATTTGGCCCGATGCGGTAAAACACCCATAACCAAAGCGCGATCATTCCCAACGCCACCGCCCATCGGGCGCCGAGCGCCAGCCATCCGGCAAGCCCGCCCAGCGGGAAGAAGGCCAGCACAACCGGCATAACCAGAATGGCCAGCAGCGCAACGATCCCGGCCAGCATCATGCCCAGCGTGATGACAAGCACCGCGCCTGCTTGCGCCAAACCAGAGCGCTTGCGCCCGCCATAGACCGCGTTAAGACCTTTTAGCAGGGCATCCACGCCCCTGCGGGCCAGAAACAGCGCCACAGTGACCGACAA
>JAFGVZ010000192.1 GCA_016937725.1 Paracoccaceae bacterium
CTGGAAATCCCCAGACTCCACCGCGCCGGATGCGGGGCGCGCTGCGCTTGCATTGGAAACCGTTGCCGGGGCGATTGGGTCAAGCATGGGCTGTCCTTTCTACGGGAGTGTTATCGGTTTCCGAACTATCAAAAGCGCAGATCGAGCCCGCTTGAGCCAGAGTGCCGGGGCGGGGTAGCACTGGTCATCGCTGGTAGGGATGCAGCGTCGCTTTGAGCAAAACTTAATCCGGTCATCGCCTGTCTGCCCTTCTGCTCACGACCCTCCTCGCCGAAGTGAAACTGGGTCGATCCATACCCAAGATCAGAAAGCGCGCGCGACAGAAGCCCGATATTCTTGCGCAACAAATCGAGCGTTTCTGGCCGATCCGTGGCGATCAGAACCTGAAGTCCCGCTTCGGAATGCTGCATCTGAATGCGCACGCGGCCCAGTTCATCAGGGGACAAGACAAGTTCGACATGGTCATTCGGCGCTTGCCAGATCGCCTGTGCAACCTGCGCAACCGTGCTTTGCGCCATTTGCGCCGTCAGCGCGGGGGCCAAAATTTGCGATGGCCCGCTTTGAACA
Organism: Paracoccaceae bacterium; assembly: GCA_016937725.1. Lineage (GTDB taxonomy): Bacteria > Pseudomonadota > Alphaproteobacteria > Rhodobacterales > Rhodobacteraceae > Roseinatronobacter. The sequence goes on from JAFGVZ010000192.1 coordinate 568, forward strand.
TTCCCGATCGCGTTCGCGAAAGCGGGGCTTTCCGGGAGATCTTGCGCACTGGCAAGAACGTGTTCCGGAACGCTTGGCATCGATCCGTTTTTCAAGACCGTTTCCAGCATGGCCGATGGGCTTGCGGCAAACGGAAGCGATTGGTTCCAAGCACTTTTTTGCCCGCTTCTGGGCCAGCTCGGCACGATTTCGTCAAGCTGTGCGCTCAGCCCAAGCAAATCTTGCGGGGCAGCAAGCGCTAGGGCATGGCGGCCACGCCCCGACGCTTGCAACGCAGAGCCCGGCTTCAATGCCATCCAGCTTTCGGGGAACTCAGCCATCTCTGTCATCAAAGGCGCGTGTGATGACCGGCGCGCACCCGCTGGGGACGGATTTGCTAGCTCGGCATCTGCCAGCGGAGCGATATAAAGGCTTGCCAATGGCGGTGGCATTCCTTGCACGGGAAGAGGCGTGGGAGCATCTTGCGCGGATGGGAGTTGCCGGTGCACAGAAAGAAGCCCCTTAATGTTGGCATTCGGTTCCAACTTGGCGGAAAAATCAGGCCCGGGTCTTTCGTGCCTATCCGCTTGTTCCCTCCCCCCGATCTGTGGCGCAGGGTTCAGGCCATCGGCATGTCCCATCACCAAGGGCTCTGCTGGCGGAAAAATCGTGCCGGACAGCAAAAGGGCGTCAACGACCTGATCTGCGTCGTCTGGCACGTCTGTCCCCGTGGGGCCCGGCTGTGCATTTGTCATTTCCTGCGGTGTGCCGCCCTGCGCCAGCACCGCAGGGACATGGCGCGGGTCGGAAACACGAAGTACAATCTGTCGAAAAGCCCCGCCGCCAATTTGGGTTTCAGCGATCTTGCTCGCACCAAAAGGGATGGTTCGAGCAGTGCTCAGGTCTGTGGGCAAAGCAAGATTTGGCATCGGCACCTCCTGATAGGCACGATCCCACAAAGGGCTTACCGAATCTTTACCGGGAACACAGAACATGTGCAGATCATGAATGGAGGCTAAAATGATCACCCCAATCCCAACAGCGCTGCTGCCGCAAACGCCCAAAACACCGCTGAAAGAGGCCGCGCAAGCGTTTGAAGCGGCCTTTCTGGCGCAGATGCTGGCGGCGGCGGGTGCCGGAAAGCCCGCAGAATCGCTGGGCGGAATTGGCGAATCGCAAGTCGCGTCCTTCTTGCTGGATGCTCAGGCGCACCAAATTGCCGAGCGGGGGGGCATAGGTATCGCAGAGACGATCATTCGGCATTTCGCGAACAAAATATAGGGGACGACGATGACCAGACAGAGTTTGAGCGACGATGTCATTGATCTTCTGGAAGAGGAGCGCGCGACGCTGCTGGCGGCGGATTTTGCGAAGCTGGAAACTCTTGCACAGCGAAAGGAACGCGCCGTCATGCGCCTGCAAGTCGGACGGCTTGCGCAGCGGGACCTGGACAGGCTTGTGGCGCTTTCGGAGCGCAATGCGGTGCTGCTTAAGGCAATGATGCAGGCGATTCTGGACACGAAAAATCTACTGCTTGAAGGCCCGAAAACACCGGAAACATGGTCCTATAGCGCCACGGGAAAGCGCAAGACGCTTCAGCCGGTTCCGGGGGTTTTGGCGCAAAAAGCCTAGCGGGCGATTTGTTAACCACGCTCTCAGAAAACAGGGCGCGCCATCATTTTGCCCGAATTCCTTCACGACTTCTCAACTTCTGGCGCGCAAAGATCAGGGCATTGAAAGAAACATCGATCGACCGCAACATAAGGTCGTCTGCAGAATGCACCCAAGCGCGCCAAACGCGGCGCACCCTCTTATGTGCAAAATGCACCGAAATGAAGGAAATACCATGTCCAGCATTCTGACGAATACCAGCGCGATGGTCGCCCTGCAAACGCTACGCGGGATCAACAAAGGCCTAGCGCAAACCCAGACTGAAATTTCCACTGGCAAAAGTGTTGGCTCTGCTCGTGACAACGCCGCCGTTTGGGCCATCTCCAAGACGATGGAGTCGGACGTCAAAGGTTTCAAGGCAATCTCTGACAGTCTCGCACTTGGCTCGTCCACCATCGGCGTGGCGCGTCAAGCGTCTGAGACGGTGACCGATCTTTTGACCCAGATGAAGGGCCTGATCGTTGCGGCACAAGAAGAGAATGTCGACCGCACCAAGATCCAGACCGATATCACTGCACTGGGCGAGCAGGTCGAGTCAGTCGTTAATGCCGCACAGTTCAATGGTCTTAACCTGTTGACCAACAACGCGACCGTGTCGGTGCTATCGTCGCTTGACCGTTCCGCATCGGCAGTAAGTGCGTCCACGATCGACGTCGTAGGCAAGAACATGTCGACGGGTGGCTATGCTGCAAAGGCGGCATTTTCATTGACCACCGGCTCTGCTTCGGGCGACCAGGATCGTGCCGCCTTCTCACTCGATGGCGGCGGTGGCACCGAAACTCTGACAATTGAAGATACAACCTACGCCGCTGGCGACAAGATCAGTCTGCGGATCGGGGATCAGAGCGTCTCTTATACCGTCAGTGCAACCGACGTAGCGGCCACGACGACAGCAGACCTGATTGCGGTGGGCCTGAAGAACGCCATCGACAGCCTTGGCGTCGACGGCTTGGAAGTCGACTATGACAGCGGCTCTCCTGGCGAGTTGGTCTTTACCAATAATGGGACCCCAGACGTTTCTGTGACAGCTCAATTCCAGAATGCCGGGTCTGGTGATCTGGCCACACTGAGCACGATCAATGTGACGTCGGGTGCAGGTGCAGCGGATGCCTTGGCGACAATCGACTCCCTGATCGAAACCAGTATCGACGCGGCTGCAAGCTTTGGCTCGGCGCAGAAGCGAATCGACACGCAGGCAGAATTCGTCAGCAACCTGACGGATTCGTTGACAAGCGGAATTGGTAGCCTTGTCGATGCAGACATGGAAGCAACTTCAGCACGCTTGCAGGCGCTTCAGGTGCAGCAGCAGCTTGCAACCCAGTCACTTTCTATCGCCAACCAGCAGCCTCAGAACATTCTGTCCCTGTTCCGCTAACAGACCCGGCGTGGGCCCCAGCTTCGGGGCCCACCCTCTGACTGATTTCGGAACACTTTTCGAGGGATAGAAAGACCATGAATGCCCAGGCTCAGGCCCTCGCGGCCTATCGCACGCCCACGAACGCCCAAAAAACCCCGCGTTCCATAGAATATGATCTATTCGCTCAGACCACCGCCCGGATGCGTGCGGCGCTTGCGGGCGGTCGCACCAAGTTTCCCGACTTGGTCTCCGCAATGAACGACAATCGCAGGCTGTGGAGCGAACTGGCCTATGATTTGGCCTTGCCCGGCAACAAGCTGCCAGAACAGCTTCGCGCCCAGTTGCTTGGCTTAGCCCAGTTTACTCTGAATCAAACAGATGCGGTCCTGAAAAACACCGCCAACGCCGACGTCTTGATTGACCTGAATATCGCGATCATGCGCGGCTTGAAGGGACAAGGAGAGGCGCCATGACAGGTCTTGTTATTCGACTTGCCCCCCGCGAAAGGGTCTTACTGAATGGCGCCATTATCGAAAACGGAGACAAGCGCACAAGTCTGTCGATCAAGACCCCGAACGCGAATGTCTTGCGACTGCGGGACGCGATTCATCCAGATGAAGCGAAAACCCCGGTCAAACGCACGTGCTACCTTGCGCAACTTATCCTGTCGGGCGATGGCACAGCCGCCGACCTGCAAACCCCGCTTTTGCGCGCGATCGAGCAGTTGAGCCAGGTTTTTCTGGATAGCGACAGTCGCCGCCACCTAGACGATGCAACCAAGGCCGTGATCGTCGGGGAGTATTATCAAGCCCTAAAAGCACTGCGAAGCCTACTTCCACGAGAGGCGCGCCTATTGACGGCGCAACGGGTCTGATGTTCCAGCCGATCATCCCGCTCGGCGGCGTTGCAGGATGGGAGTTTCTGAAGCGCACCCAAGTCCGGCAAGAGCAGAGCTTTGTCAATAGTCCTGCCATTCGGCAGACAGCAGCAGCGTTTCGGCAAAGCTTTGGCAAGATTGGGAGCGTCGATGCGCTTGTTGAAAACCGGCAGGCACTTTCAGTGGTGCTTGGCGCGTTCGGGCTTCAGGGCGATCTGGACAATCGGGCGTTCATTCGCAAGGTCATATCCGATGGCGTAACCGAGCGCGGCGCCTTGGCGAACCGTCTCGCAGACAAAAGATATCTCGCTCTAGCGCAAGAGATGTCGCACCTTGCACAGGGTGGAAGCGGTAAGGCCCCGACAGGCTTGGCAGAAAGCCTTATTCGCAAGTATCAAGCGTCTGAATTTGAAATCGCGGTCGGCAACAGCAACGAATCCATGCGCCTTGCTTTAGCCTTCGCAAGGAAGCTGCCCGAACTCACAGAGGGGCTTCGGTCAGAGACTGCGCGCTTGTTTCAGATACTCGGCGATCCGCCAACACGGAAGGTTCTGGAGACGGCCTTGGGCCTGCCAAAAGAATTCGCGGCGCTTGACATAGACGAGCAGGCGAAACGGCTACAGCAGGCGACAAAAAAGCGATTTGGCGTCGATAGCATCCGCCAACTGGCAACGCCGGAAATGATCGAAACCGTCACCCAGCGTTACCTGTTGATGGACCAACTGCGTAATACCCAGAGCGGAATGACTGGAGCGGCGGTCGCGTTGACGCTGTTAGCAGGAAGCCAATGAAACCGATCCTGCTCTGGATACCCCTCGCAGGTTGGCTTCGAACGGAGAGTCTATGAAAGGGGAAACGTATCTGAGTGAAACGGAAAATCGAGCCTTACTAACCGAAGGCAGGCGAACAATCTTACAGCGCTAGCATCATGGGAACCAGCGCTTGAACCACGTTTGTCGAAACGCAAATACGACAGCGCGACCGACGCGCTTCACCGCTGGTTTAACAACGCGTGCGTCTTGGTGTCCCAGATCCAAGTTGGCTCCAGCCCGACTTGCGCTCCGTTGCCAAAAAGCATGTGCCGAGCAACACCTGCGCCGCACTCAGGATTGCGCAGCAAGAAACGCAATTATATCAAGACGTTCCTGCTCCGAGCGCACACCTGGATAGCTCATGCGGTTGCCGGGAAGATAAGCGTTGGGGTTAGTCAGCCATGCATTCAAGCGCTCTGGGGTCCAAATGCCGCCTGCTTCCTGAAGTGCGGTCGAGTAGCGCCAGTTTTCGACCGCCCCGACAGGCCGCCCGACGATCCCGACCAGATGGGGGCCGCCCGCATTGCGCTCTGCTGCGTATTGGTGACAAGTCGAGCATTGGCGAAAGGCGCTTTCCCCGCGCGCGATATCGGCACTGGCCAATAGGGCGTCGTCCAACCAATTGGCAGATTCCATGGTTTGTGGTGCTTCTTCTCGGTCAGCACTGACAATCTGTGCAGGTTCACCCGATGCGGCTTGATCTACCACGTCAGCAATTTCCCTATCGGACATCTCAGCCACGGGTTCCGGTGTGGTTGCGTCCTGCGCAGCTGTTGCCGATGGCTCTGCCGTTGCCTCTGCCATCTCTACCTGCGGTGCAGCTTCGGCACTATCAGTTTCTGCTGGAACTGTATCCCCTGTTACCGTGTCGGCAAGCTGCGCCGATGCAGGCCGATCCGGCCCAGCGCTAAAGCTGCTGACCACCACGAACAATAGTAACAGCCCTAAACAGGCAAACGTTCCAACACGCAGAAGCTTGTCGGCTGGGGTCATCGTCTCAAGTGGGTCTGGGCGCGGGGACATGTTTTCCTCTGGGCTTTTAACATTTCAGCAGGTTCTGACAGCAAGTTAAGCGCCAAGGGCCGTAAGTAAACACCGCCTGGCGCACAAGCCTGTGTCAGGCGTTCACATCGACCACAACGCGGCCTTGAACCTTACCTTTCAGAATATCGGCCCCAAGCTGCGGCAAATCGGCCAGTTTTGCAGGCTGAATCATCGCCTCTAACTTTGCCAACGGAAGGTCTTGCGCAATGCGCTGCCACGCGCGCAGGCGGTTATCATAAGGCTGCAAAACAGAATCGATCCCAAGCAGGTTCACACCGCGCAACAGGAAGGGAATGACGGTCGCCGGAAGTGCCGCGCCACCAGCCAGACCGACCGCCGCGACCGAACCGTGGTATTTCATTTGGCCCAAAACACGGGCCAGCATTGCGCCACCCACCGCATCTACGCAGCCAGCCCAAGTTTCCGATTCGAGCGGGCGCTTGACGGTTTCGTTAAGCGCTTCGCGGGGCACGATCTGGCTGGCACCAAGATCGCGCAGATAGGGCTCAGTTTCCGGGCGTCCGGTGACCGCCGCAACCTCGTGGCCCAGTGCTGACAAGATCGCGACGGCGACAGAGCCAACGCCACCTGCCGCACCCGTGACCAGAACCGGCCCGTTGTCCGGCACCAACCCATGATCTTCCAAGGCCATAACGGCCAGTATGGCCGTAAAGCCCGCCGTGCCAACGGCCATGGCCTGCCGCGCGGACAAACCGTCTGGCAGCGGAACAAGCCAGTCAGCCTTGACACGGGCCTTCTGGGCATAGCCGCCCCAATGCGCCTCTCCCACACGCCACCCCGTCAGAACGACGGCATCGCCGGGCTTGTAGCGCGGGTCATCCGAGCTTTCGACGGTGCCGGCGAAATCAATGCCCGGAACATGCGGGTAGTTGCGCACCAAGCCGCCACCTGGCCCGATGCAAAGCCCATCTTTATAGTTTACGGTCGAGTGCGAGACCCGGACAAGAACTTCTCCCTCAGGCAAGCGGTCCTCTGTCATGTCCTGAACGGTGGCCTTGGTGCTGCCGTCTTCCAGTTTCTCGACCACGAGTGCTTTGAATGTCATGCGCTTTTCCTCTTCCTGATTTTGGGAAAAAGGTAAAGGAGCGCTGGGACATTGGCCATGCCCAACTGCGGCTTTTCGCAGCTAAGTCCTCTCCAGTTCAACCTGGCATAACGTTTCCCATTGAGACATGGCCGAAATTAGGACTTAACTGCGCCGGAGCGCACTGGCATCTCACAGGTTCTGAATGACGTTTGAACAGATCTTCATCTTGCTGCTTTTGGCGCTTGTCTTGTTCAGCTTCGTCAGGGAAACTTACCCGCCGGAAGTGACAGCGCTCGGCGCGTCGGCAGCCTTGCTGGTTACGGGTATCCTGCCCAGCGCGGATTTTCTTCAAGTCTTTGCCTCTCCTGCGCCGATCACCATTGCGATGATGTTCATCCTCTCTGCTGCACTGGAACGCACGGGCGTTCTGGAACTGCTGGGCGTCTGGTTGCGACAGCGCGCCCGCGGGTCTTATCTGCGCGCGATGTTCCTGATGATGGGCGGCGCGATGGTATCTTCTGCCTTCATGAACAATACGCCGGTCGTGATCTTGCTGACGCCGGTGATGATCTCTGTCGCAAGCTCTGTGGGCGTGGCGCCGTCACGTCTGCTGATCCCACTATCCTATGCCGCGATCATGGGTGGAACGCTAACGCTTGTGGGCACATCGACCAACATCTTGATGAGCGGGGTGGCGATAGATGCAGGCCAACCGCCGTTGACCATGTTCGAAATGACCTTGCCCGCGCTGATCGTGGCCACGGTGGGGATGATTTACATGATCTTTGCCGGACGCTATTTGCTGCCGGACCGCACATCCATGGCGTCTATGCTTGGCAATGACAGCAAGCGCAAATTCTTGGCCAGACTGCTGATCCCCGCTGGCTCTGCCTATATCGGCAAAACACTGTCCGATCTGCCCTTCAATGGGCGTTCGGCGCGCATTCTGGACGTGGTGCGCGGCGAAGTCTCGCTTCGGCGCACATTGGATGATGTGGTGCTAGAGGCCGGCGACCGCGTTGTCATCAAAACCGATACGGGAGAGATCCTTGGTCTGAAAGCCGACGGCGAAATTGAATTCCGCGACATGGCCGATAGCGGCTTCGCCCCCGTGACCGCCGATCGCACCATCACGATGGAGGCCAGCATCGGCCCCAATTCGAATCTGCGCGGTCGGCCCATCAAGGCGTTGAAGTTGCGCCGACGTTACGGGGTCTACCTGATGGCCGTCCACCGACAAGAACGCAACATCTCGGAGGACGTGCAAGATCTGCGGCTGCAATTCGCCGATACTTTGCTTTTGGAAGGCCCGCCAGAGGGCATTCAGCGCATGATTGAAGATGGCGGGATCGTTAACCTGACCGAGCCATCGGAACAACCCGTGCGCCGCGGCAAGGCCCCGATAGCAATTGCGGCTGTTCTGGGCGTTGTGGGGCTGGCCGCGCTGAATATCATGCCAATAGAAGGGCTGGCTGTGATCGGTGCAGTTGTTGTCATGCTCACCCGCTGCGTGGACCCCGAAGAAGCGTTCGACGCCATCGACTGGCGCATTTTGTTCCTGATTTTCGGCATGTTGGGCCTGAGCATGGGATTGACTGTAACCGGCGCGGCACAACTGATCGTGTCGCAAATGGTCAAGCTTGTGGGCGGGATGGGGCCGCTTGCGGTGCTGATCGCAGTGTACCTGTTGACCACGACCCTGACAGAAATGCTGTCTAACAATGCCGTGGCCGTTTTAGTTGGCCCTATCGTGATCGCGCTGGCTTTGGAACTGGGCTACGACCCGCGCCCATTCATATTCGCAGTCATGTTGGCGGCGTCTGCCAGTTTCGCAACGCCCATCGGCTACCAGACGAATACTTTCGTCTATAGCGCAGGGGGCTACAAATTCACTGATTTCCTGCGCGTGGGCCTGCCGTTGAACCTGCTTTACGCGGTCATGGCGATATTGGTCATCCCGCGCTTCTTCCCGTTCTAACTCCGCGCGCCCATCAGGCGGGCGATGGGGACGTAGTCATCTGTCATAACAACGGTCGTATCGCGGGCAACCAGATCGCGGATAGATTGCGCATCCACCCGCACAACCTGTCGCGGCTCCGGGTGCAGATGGGTGAAGCGGCTGACAGGCGTAGGCGCATCGCCCGCCACCATGATGAACACGCGGCGGTCTTCGTTCGGATCATGCAGCGGGTCTGCCCAGACCTCGACCACGTCAAACACCTGCTGCGCGGTGGCGACGACCGAGGCCAAGGCTTCCAGCCGGTCCATATGGTCGATCACATTCATGATATAGGCACCGCCGGGGTTGAGGCGTTCGTTCACAAGGCCAAAAAACTCTTGTGTGATAAGGTGTTCGGGCACCGCGATGTCGGTGAAGGCGTCGCCGATCACGATGTCATAGGTCGTGTCGGACAGCTTGAGCACGCGGCGCGCATCCGCGTGAATGACGGTCGCGCTATCCCGGTCGAACCAGAAATGTTCCGCAGCAATCCGCGTCACTTCCGGGTCCATCTCGGCCACGGTGACATCAACGGGTTCTTCATGCGCGGCCCATGCGCGTGGCAGAGCGTAATTGCCGCCGCCGATCAGGAAGGCCGACCATGCGTCGCGGTCTTCCATGCGCAGGCGTGCCAATCCGTCCAGCATGATCCCGTGAGAGGGGATCATGGCGCGGGCGTCTTCTTCATCTGACACGCCATGCACCAAGTGGTCTAGCACCATGAACCGCACCAAAGGCGTGCCCGGCTGATCGACCACGCGAATACAGAAATAGCTGCTTTCCACCAAACACGGGTCGGGACGTGTCAGAGTTGTGCCTGCCAGAACCAAGGGCAGAAGCGCAGCCACCGTCCCTTGTTTGACCCACGCGCCAAAGCCGCGCGCGGCCCAAAGGCTGTGCAGCGCCAAGGCGACGTAAACTACGGTCACCACCACAAGCGTGCCGGTGCTGCCCAGCCACGAAATGAACACGAAACCCGCCGCGAGCGTGCCAAGGATTGCCCCCCAGGCACCCGCCGCGAACATGGCCCCCAAAGCGCGTCCCGCGCGGTCGGGATGGCGCAAAACGGCCACATGGCTCAGGATCGGGGCCGGAATCCCGGCGAAAAA
>JAFGVZ010000024.1 GCA_016937725.1 Paracoccaceae bacterium
ATGCAGTCGCTGTTGTGGCTGGCTTTCTTCGCGTCCTTTGCCGTGAAAATGCCGATGTGGCCGGTGCATACATGGCTGCCGGATGCGCACGTCCAAGCCCCCACCGCTGGGTCGGTTGTGCTGGCGGCGGTGCTTCTGAAAATGGGCGGCTACGGCTTTCTGCGCTTCAGCTTGCCCATGTTCCCGGTGGCCTCGGACATTTTCGCGCCGCTGGTTCTGTGGCTGTCGGCCATCGCTATTGTCTACACCAGCCTTGTCGCGCTTATGCAGACCGACATGAAAAAGCTGATCGCGTATTCGTCGGTCGCGCATATGGGCTTTGTGACCATGGGGATTTTCGCGGCCAACAAACAGGGTGTGGATGGCGCGATCTTCCAGATGATCAGCCATGGCTTCATCTCTGGCGCGCTGTTCCTCGCCGTGGGCGTGATCTACGACCGTATGCACACGCGCGAGATTGAGGCCTATGGTGGACTGGTCAACCGAATGCCGGTCTATGCCGCCGTGTTCTTGTTGTTCACCATGGCCAATGTCGGCCTACCGGGGACAAGCGGGTTTGTCGGCGAATTCCTGACCTTCATGGGCGTTTTTCAGGTGAACACTTGGGTCGCGTTCTTCGCCGCAAGCGGTGTGGTCCTGTCGGCGGCCTATGCGCTGTGGCTCTATCGCCGGGTGGTGATGGGGGAACTTATCAAGGCCAGCCTGAAGGGCATTTCCGACATGGACACCCGCGAAAAGGCGATGATGGCGCCCTTGGTTGCGGCTACTCTTATTCTGGGTATCTATCCCGCCTTCATCACAGATATTATCGGCCCCTCGGTCAGCGCGCTGGTCGAAGGGCACACATTGGCATTGCAGGCCCATGAGGCCTCAAGTCAATTGGCACAGAACTGAAAGGGCCCGACATGATCGGAGCAGATCTGACAACCGCGCTGCCAGAGATCGTTCTGGCGCTGTTTGCCATGGCCATGCTGATGGTGGGGGTTTACGGCGGCAAGGACAAGCTGGCCGAGCCGATCCTCTATGCCACGGCGGCGCTGATGGTGATGCTGGCGCTCTATTCCGGCGCGCAATCGCTGGACCCGGCTACGGCGTTCAACGGCAGCTATCTGAAAGATGCTTTCGCGCAATTCGCCAAGATGGTGATCTTGGTGTCTGCCGCCGTGGTGCTGGTCATGGGCAAATCGGTCATGGCGGAATCGGGGTTGCTGAAGTTCGAATACCCCATCCTGATTGCGCTGTCGGTCGTGGGCATGATGCTCATGGTCTCTGCGGGCGACCTGATCGTGTTGTATATGGGGCTGGAGCTGCAATCACTGGCGCTTTACGTCGTGGCGACCATGAACCGCGATAGCACGCGCTCGACCGAAGCTGGGTTGAAGTATTTCATCCTTGGCGCGCTGGCCTCTGGTCTGCTGCTGTATGGTGCATCGCTGACCTACGGCTATGCAGGCACAACTGTCTTCGCGGGTATCCTGAGCACGATTTCCCAAGAGGGCATGTCGGTGGGCCTGCTGATGGGGCTGGCCTTCATGCTTGCGGGGCTTGCCTTCAAGGTCTCTGCCGTGCCGTTCCACATGTGGACACCCGATGTCTATGAGGGTGCGCCAACGCCTGTGACAGCGTTCTTTGCGACGGCCCCCAAAGTGGCGGCCATGGCACTGATCGCGCGGCTGGTGCATGACGCGTTTGGCACCGTGCCGGGTGACTGGTCGCAGATCGTGGCGTTCCTCGCCGCAGCATCCATGTTCGTGGGCGCGATTGCAGCAATCGGCCAGCGCGACATCAAGCGGCTGATGGCCTATTCGTCGATCAGCCATATGGGCTTTGCGCTGGTCGGTCTGGCGGCAGGCACAGCACAAGGCGTGCAGGGGATGCTCGTTTACATGGCAATTTACGTCACCATGAATATCGGTGTCTTTGCGTTCATCCTAACAATGCGGCGCGATGGCAAACCCGTGACCGACATTGCCGAGATGAACCAATTATCCAAGGCCGAACCCTTGCGCGCATTGGCCCTGTTGGTGCTGATGTTCAGCTTGGCCGGTGTGCCGCCTTTGGTGGGGTTCTTCGGCAAGTTCTACGTGCTATGGGCGGCGGTCAATGCGGGCCTGACATGGTTGGCGATTGCCGGGGTGATCGCGTCGGTGATCGGGGCGTTCTACTATCTGCGCATCGTCTATTTCATGTATTTCGGGGCCGAATCCGAACCGCTCGACACGGTGCGCGCGCCGGTTCAGGGCACGTTGCTGGTGGCCTCTGCCGCGATCATGGTGCTTGGGGTCATCAACCTGTTCGGCCTAGACGGGATGGCTGCATTGGCGGCGGATGCCCTTGTCCGCTAACTGGCCCGATGGGGTAGGACGAAGCGTTCTGCCCGAAATCGACAGCACCAATGCCGAAGCCGCGCGCCGTGCGGCCCGGTTTTCCGGCCCGGAATGGATACTCACCCTGCGCCAGACCCAAGGGCGCGGGCGGCGCGGGCGCGTATGGCAAGACCCGGACGGCAATTTTGCCGCCAGCTACCTGTTCCGGCCCGACATGCCGCCCGCCCAAGCTGCGCTTTATTCCTTCGTGGCTTCGCTTGCCTTGCAAGATGCGCTGGTCGCGGCCACCGGTCGGGCAGACAGTTTCGCGCTGAAATGGCCCAATGATGTGCTGCTGCATGGCGCGAAACTGGCGGGGATATTGCTGGAAGCCGCCGGACCTTTCTTGACCATTGGTATGGGTGTGAACCTTGTCGAGCACCCCGAGCCGGAGGCAGGCGCTCTGCGCCCCGCCAGCCTCATGGGCGAAACGGGGTTGCGGATAAGCCCGGAAGAGTTGCTGGACCTTTTGGCACCTGCTTTTGCCCATTGGCAGGCGCAGTTTACAACCTATGGCTTTGACCCCATCCGCAGCGCATGGCTGGCCCGCGCTGCGCGGTTGGGGGACCGCATCGTCGCGCGCACCACGCATGACACCTATGAGGGCACGTTCGAAGGCATTGACGCGACCGGCGCCCTGATCTTGCGCGACGCGCAGGGCACCCGCGCCATTGCTGCCGCCGATGTCTTCTTCTGATCCGGAACCAAGACCCATGCTTCTGACCATTGATTGCGGCAATACCAACACCGTGTTCTCGCTCTGGGACGGCGATGCCATTTTACAGACATGGCGCACCTCGACCGATCACAGGCGCACGGCAGACCAGTATTTTGTCTGGCTGTCCACG
>JAFGVZ010000193.1 GCA_016937725.1 Paracoccaceae bacterium
CGCTACACGGGCGCGCCAAAACGCGACTATGTCGAGATCGAGGATCGCTAAAGCCCAACAAACGCCGCCCCTCGGGGCGGCGTTTTGGCTTGGCATCTGCCCTTGGCCTGTTATCTGTGGCGCATGATCATCATCGTCCTTGCCCTCGCCACCCTCGCTTTCCTGCTGTCGCCCGCGCTGACAGAGCCGTTCATGGGCTATGCGCCCGGAAGCTTCCCGGTGGAACAGGTTGACCCACCCGTGCAGCCCGCGGGCTATGCTTTTGCCATTTGGGCCGTGATCTATATCTGGCTGGGTGTGATGGCGGCTTTCGGCGTCTGGAAGCGGCGCGATTCAGCCGCTTGGGCGCGGGTCGCTTGGCCCTTGACGCTCAGCCTTGGGCCGGGTGCGGCTTGGCTATGGGTGGCGGGCTTCGCGCCAATCACGGCGACCCTGCTGATTTTCTGGATGATGGGCTTTGCCATCTGGGCACTGTTGCGCGCGCCCGCAACCGACCGCTGGTGGTTGCAAGCGCCGTTGGCCCTTTATGCCGGCTGGCTGACGGCAGCCGCGCACGTGTCGCTCGGCGTGGTGCTGGGTGGCTATGGCTGGCTAAGCGGCACCGGCGCGGCGGTGCTGTGCATTCTGATGGCGCTGGCGGTGGCACTGGCTGTTTTATGGCGCAAACCCGGTGCGCCGGAATACGGGCTGGCCGTGGGCTGGGCGCTGGTTGGCATCGCGGTGGACAATTCGGGCGAAAACACCTTGGTCTTGGCGCTGGCGCTGAGTGGATTGGCCGTGATCGCTGCCATGTCCGCCCGAGGTATCTGGAGAGGCAAGCCAAATGCCGCATGACCCGATCATCTTCGCACCCGATGGCTCTGTCACCCGCCTGCGCGCGATCATGGCGGCGTTGCGCGACCCGCAAACGGGCTGCCCGTGGGACATAGAGCAGGATTTCGCCAGCATCGCGCCCTACACGATCGAAGAGGCCTACGAGGTCGCGGATGCGATCGAGAAAGCCGACTGGCCCGCTTTGCAAGGCGAATTGGGCGATCTGCTGTTGCAGGTCGTCTATCATGCGCAAATGGCCGAAGAGGCCGGGCATTTCACATTTGCCGATGTCGCCCGGTCGATCAGCGACAAGATGGTCGCGCGCCACCCGCATGTTTTTGGGGATGAGAGCCGCGAGAAATCGGCCGCGCAACAGGTGCAGGACTGGGAAACGGTAAAAGCCGCCGAGCGCGCCGCCCGCGCGAAAGGCGGTGTGCTGGATGATGTGGCGCTTGGCCTGCCCGCACTGATGCGTGCGGTGAAGCTGCAAAAGCGCGCCGCGCGGGTGGGGTTCGACTGGCCCGATATCGCCATGGTTCTGGACAAGATCGCCGAAGAAAGTGCCGAACTGGTCGAGGCGCGCGACACGCTGACGCAAGCGCAGGTGACCGAGGAAATGGGCGATCTGCTTTTCGTCATGGCCAACCTGGCGCGGCATTTGCAGGTTGACCCGGAAGAGGCCCTGCGCGCTGCCAATGCCAAGTTTACCCGCCGCTTTCGCGCGATAGAAGCGGCGCTTGCAGCTGAAAACCGTCGGCCAGAGGATAGCGATCTGGCCGAGATGGATGCACTCTGGAACGCGGCGAAGGCAGCGGAGAAGGGCCATGCGGCTGGATGATGCGGCGCTGACACAACACGGGCTGCGCGCCGAAGGGCATGGGCGGATTCTGCTGTTGGCTTGCGGGGCACTGGCGCGGGAAATCCTTGCGCTGAAGGCCGCGAATGGCTGGGACCATATGGACCTGCATTGCCTGCCCGCCAACCTGCACCTGTGGCCCGACCGCATTCCCGACGCGGTTGAGCACGCCGTGCGCGCCCATCAAGCACGCTACGCGCGCATTTTTGTCGTCTATGCCGATTGCGGCACCGGCGGACTATTGCAAGCGCGCTGCGCTGCCTTGGGCGTCGAGATGGTGGCAGGCCCGCATTGCTATGCCTTCTTCGAAGGGGTGGAGGCCTTCGCCGCCAAGGCCGAAGACGAGATCACGGCCTTTTATCTGACCGATTTCCTGGTCCGCCAGTTCGATGCCTTCGTCTGGCAACCCATGGGGTTTGATCGCCACCCGGAACTTATTCACATGATGTTCGGCAATTACACCAAGCTGATCTATCAAGCCCAGACGGACGACCCAGCGTTGGATCTTAAAGCCCAAGACTGCGCGGCACGGTTAGGTTTGGCCTATGAACGCCGCTTCACAGGTTACGGCGACCTGACGCGGGCGCTTGCGGCGCAGGCGTAACGGAAGTTGCGCCGAGAGCAGTTTTAAGGGGCGTTGCCCCATGTTAGCAGTTTTAAGGGGCGTTGCCCCATGTTAGCAGTTTTAAGGGGCGTTGCCCCTCTGGGGCCTACGGCCCCATTCACCAAAGGATATTTTTGCAAGGATGAATTTAGCCCCGTTTGCGACGGCCCGATCTTTTGGCCGTGGTGTTCAGCCCTTCGCGCAGAAGCGCTGTCATCGGATGGTCAGGATTTTGCGCTTCGTGCAGCGCCAATTGTTCGGTTAGCGCCGTTTTCTGGTCTAGCCCGTCAGGCAGGCTAAGCGCCCAGTCGATCAGGATGGAGCGGCATTCAGCATCAGAAATACCCTCAATCCGGTAGCTTTCACGGATCAGGCCCTTGGGGTCGGTCATGTTGTTGGGTCCACTTGTCTTAGCAGGGCGTCAAATTGGGCCGCGGCCAGCGCGCTGCGGCTGCTCAAGAGGTTTGTTAAGTCGTCAACCGTCGCGGCCCCGGCC
>JAFGVZ010000194.1 GCA_016937725.1 Paracoccaceae bacterium
CACACGATCCCCTTTCATCCTTGCCCAAATATCCTGGGGTGAATGGAGCCGCAGGCTCCAGAGGGGCAAAGCCCCTTACAGCGACGCCAAAGCATCGACCAAACGGCCAGCCCCATGGCGGAACGGGTCCACCGTCGGCAGGTCCATACGCGCTTCGATCTCGGCACAGCAGGCCAACGCGGCCTCGTCACCCAGCGCGGCGGTGTTGACCGAAATCCCCACCACCTGACAGGCCGGGTTCGCCACCCGCGCCAGCGTCAGCGCCATGTCGCGCAGCGCCTCCAGCGACGGCAGATCGTAGCCCGGCAGGCCGCGCATATGCGTGCGTGTCGGCTCGTGGCTCAGGATCAGCGCATCGGGCTGGCCGCCATGGATCAGCGCCATCGTGACGCCGGAATAGCTAACATGAAATAGCGAGCCTTGCCCTTCGATCAAATCCCAATGGTCGGGGTCATTATCCGGCGTCAGCCATTCGACCGACCCGGCCATGAAATCCGCGATCACCGCGTCCAGCGGCACACCGTCCCCGGTAATCAGAATGCCGGTCTGCCCGGTGGCGCGGAAGCTGGCCTTCATGCCGCGCGCAACCATCTCGCGCTCCATGCACAAAGCCGTATACATCTTGCCGACAGAGCAGTCCGTGCCCACCGCGAGACACCGCTTGCCGCTGCGCTTCTCGCCATTGGCAATGGGGTATTTCACAGATGGTATACGCACGTCATGCAGCTTGCGACCGGTGGCCTCGGCCACGGCTTTCAGGTCCGGCTCGTCGCGCAGCAGGTTGTGTAGGCCAGAGGCCAGATCAAACCCCTCCTCCAGCGCCGTGATCAGCACCTTTTTCCACGCGGCGGAAATGACGCCGCCCCGGTTCGCCACCCCGATGACCAGCGTCTTCGCGCCAGCAGCTTTCGCTTCGGCCAGCGTCATATCGGGCAGCTTCATATCGGCGCGGCAGCCCTCCATCCGGAACTGGCCAAGCGCAAAATCGGGCCGCCAATCCTTGATCCCCTGCGCGACCTTGGCTGCCAGCGGGTCGGGCGCGTCGCCCAGAAACAGCAGATAGGGAGAAGCGATCATAGCAAAGTCCTCAATCATGGTGACGCAAGGATAATTGCACGTCGCAAGAACAAGAATCTATCAATGTTGCTACAAAACTGGAAAATATTCGAAGAATCGATCCATATTTCACCACGTTTCGCGTATTTGTCCCATCGGCGGGTCTGGCCCGCGATAGTGTCTAGGCCATATTTGGCCAATGTGCATTCTGGTGCGTGAAATCACCTTGCGTAGAAACCTGCTTTGACCTTAGCACGGCCTTGCACCGTAGCGGAAGGTTTTGCAATGACATCTACGACCGTCACCCCATTCAACCAAAGATTGCGCATAGGTATCTTGCGGCTAACATTCTTGATCCTCCTACCCGTTATCTTGTTTTCAGACTCGGCGTGGCATGAACCGGTCTGGGTTTTCGAGGTATTCGAGGCTGTTGGCATGTCACTTATCATAGTCGGAGTTCTGGGGCGCTTGTGGTCGATCCTATATATCGGCGGCCGCAAAAACGCCGAAATTATGCAAGACGGTCCCTATTCTGTGTGCCGTCATCCGCTTTATCTATTCTCCACTTTGGGTGTCATCGGCTTCGGGTTGATGCTGGGCAGTCTGGTGCTGACGGCGACCATGGCGATTTTGCTTTTGGCTATTGTGAACGGAACGGCGCAGCGCGAAGAGGCGTATCTGAAAGCAACATTTGGGCCAGCCTATGAAGCCTATGCCGCACGCGTCCCACGTTTTTGGCCTCGGGTTTCGAACTTTCGAACGACGTCGGAAATCAGCGTGAGTGTGCCGACCTTGCGGTCGAACCTGCGCGATGCGCTTGTGTTTTTGGTGCTGATCCCGGTTGCCGAGTTCATAGAATACGTGCACGAAGCGGCGATCCTCCCGACCTTCATGATCTGGTAAGGCGGTTTTAAGGTGGCGATTGGGCAGGCGCAGCAATGAATACTTGCGCATACCAGAGCAACAATATATCGCTGCGGCGCAGAAAAGCACAATTTCCTGACCAGAAAGGCCCGCGATCATGAGCTTCCGCCTGCAACCCGCGCCCGTCGCCCGCCCCAATCGCTGCCAGTTGTTTGGCCCCGGCTCGCGCGTGGCGCTGTTTGAAAAAATGGCTTCCAGCGCGGCCGATGTTATCAATCTGGACCTTGAAGACTCCGTTGCCCCCTCTGACAAGGACACTGCGCGCGCGAATGTCATTGCCGCGACGCATGACGTGGATTGGGGCAAGAAAACCCTCTCGGTGCGCATTAACGGGCTGGATAGCCCTTTCTGGTATCGGGATGTCGTGGACCTGTTGGAGCAGGGTTCAGAGCGGCTGGACCAGATCATGATCCCGAAAGTGGGTTGCGCCGCCGATATCTACGCGGTGGACGCGCTTGTAACCGCCGTTGAGGCCGCCAAGGGCCGCCAAAAGCGCATCGGGTTCGAGGTGATCATCGAATCCGCCGCCGGCATCACCAATGTGGCTGAAATCGCCGCAGCCTCGCCTCGCCTGACAGCCATGAGCCTTGGCGCTGCCGATTTTGCCGCCTCCATGGGCATGTCCACAACCGGGATCGGCGGCACGCAGGAAAACTACTACATGCTGCGCGAAGGGGCGCAATACTGGTCCGACCCGTGGCATTGGGCGCAATCCGCGATCGTCGCCGCCTGCCGCGCCAATGGCGTTCTGCCGGTCGATGGCCCGTTTGGCGATTTCAGCGATGACGAAGGCTTCCGCGCACAGGCCCGCCGCTCGGCTACTTTGGGCATGGTCGGCAAATGGGCGATCCACCCCAAGCAGGTCGCGCTGGCCAACGAGGTTTTCACGCCATCCGAGGCCGCAGTTCTCGAGGCCCGCGAAATCCTCGACGCGATGGAACAGGCGAAAGCGCGCGGCGAAGGGGCGACCGTCTACAAGGGCCGTCTGGTCGATATCGCGTCCATCAAGCAAGCCGAAGTTATCGTCCGTCAGGCAGAAATGATCGCGGCGTAAGCGCCAGCCGACCGCGGGGCCCCGGATCGCTGCGCGTCCGGGGCGCGCATGCGCACAAACCCGCCCCATTCATCCTTGCAAAAATATCCTGGGGGAGTCCGGCCCGAATGGGCCGGGCGGGGGCAAAGCCCCCTTCAATCCGCCCACGGCTTTCGCTAGGCTCTGCGTCACCCCTTCTGGCCGGAGCCTCTGCGTGAACGAAACCGTCACTCCCATGATGGCCCAATATCTAGAGGTCAAGGCGCAGCACCCCGATGCGCTTTTGTTCTACCGCATGGGCGATTTCTACGAATTGTTCTTCGAGGATGCCGTGGCGGCGGCGGCGGCATTAGACATCGCGCTGACAAAACGCGGCAAGCATGCGGGCGACGACATTGCCATGTGCGGTGTGCCGCATCACGCGGCTGAGGGCTATCTGCTGACGCTCATTCGCAAGGGCTTTCGCGTGGCGATTGCCGAGCAGATGGAAAGCCCCGAAGAGGCCAAGAAACGCGGCTACAAGGCGGTTGTGCGGCGCGAGGTAGTGCGCCTTGTCACCCCCGGCACGCTGACCGAGGACAGCTTGCTGGACGCGCGGCGTCACAATTTCCTTGCCGCTTATGCCGAAATCCGCGACGCGGGCGCGTTGGCATGGGCCGATATTTCTACTGGCCAGGTCCGCGTCATGCCCTGCACTCGCGCGCGGCTTGGCCCGGAACTGGCGCGGCTGGCCCCGCGCGAAGTTCTGGTGGCAGACCCCATGGCCGAAACCCTGCGCCC
>JAFGVZ010000195.1 GCA_016937725.1 Paracoccaceae bacterium
CGCATCGGCCCCTTCGTCGCGCAGGCGCGGCGCATCGGCAGCATCCATCACGCCCTTGATAACCAAGGGGCCGTCCCACGCATCGCGGACTGCCCGCAGATAATCCCAATCGGGCGCCGCGCGCAGCAAATAGCCCGGATGCGCGGTCGACGGCGCATTGCCGTCGAGTTTCAGATATTCCTCCATCAACCGCAGGCGCGGCGTGCCCGCGCGCAGCGTGCCAAGCGCCCAAGCCGGGCGTTGCGCCACCTGCCACAGCATTGATGGTGTCAGCTTGGGCGGGATGGCAAGCTGCGCGCGCAATTGCCGCTCGCGGCGTGAGGGCCCCGGCAGATCGACCGTCAGCACCAGCACGCGAAACCCGGCCTTGCGCGCGCGGTCCAGAATATCGGCGCGGATGGCCGGGTCTTTCGGCGGATACAATTGGAACCAGCCCATATCGCCCGCGATTGGCCCGATGGTTTCGGGTGTTTGCGTGGCGACTGTGCTCAGCGTGTAGGGAATGCGCGTGGCTTGCGCCATACCCGCCAATGCGGCTTCCGCCCCAGGCCAAATCAGCCCCGACATGCCCACCGGGGCCACGCCCACGGGCATGGCGTAATCCTGCCCCAGAAAGCGCGTGGTCAGGTCCGGCGTGATCGGTCCGCGCAGGATGGCGGGACGGAACAGCACCCGCTCCAGCGCCGCCCGATTGCGCGGCTTGACGGATTCGCTGCCGGTGGCGCTGTCGAGATATTCCCAAACAAACCAAGGCACGCGCCGCTTGCAGGCGGCTTTCAGATCAGACAGCGCGGGATAACGCAGGCTTGGGTCCATGCGCGGCATAGAACGCGGAACAGGTGCGATTGTAAACCATAGGGATGGCAGCAGCTTTTTCATTTGCGCGCAATCGGCGGGCCGTCCCGCGGCCTGCCGATTTATTGGCCAAGCCGCACAGCGCATTCGTTTTTCGGATTTGGCCGCCATAAAGTGCCTCGTTCGAGCGTCGGTTCGGCAGCCCCCGGCCCGCCGCTTGCGCTCTGGGCCAAACACCAAAAAACACCAGAACATTCCTTGAACACCCGCTTTATTTCCCCCCGCCCCCGCGCTATGCTTTGCCTATGTCTGATTTCAACACCGATCTGCCCCTGTCCGCCCGCGCCATGGCCGCGCGCCCCGCGCCCTATCTGGACGGGCTGAACCCCGCGCAGCGCGAGGCCGTGGAAACACTCGATGGCCCTGTGCTGATGCTCGCGGGCGCGGGCACCGGCAAAACCAAGGCGCTGACCGCGCGCATCGCGCATCTGCTGAACACGGGCCGCGCATTCCCGTCGCAAATCCTTGCCGTGACCTTCACCAACAAGGCCGCGCGCGAGATGAAATTGCGCGTCGGCGGCTATCTGGGCGACGCGGTGGAAGGCATGGCTTGGATGGGGACTTTCCATTCCATCAGCGCGAAATTGCTGCGGCGTCACGCGGAACTCGTGGGCCTGAAATCCAGCTTCACGATTCTGGACATGGACGACCAGTTGCGGCTGCTGAAACAGATCATCGCCGCCGCGAATATAGATGAAAAACGCTGGCCCCCGCGCCTGCTGGCCAACATTATCGACCAGTGGAAGAACCGCGCTTGGACACCCGAACAGGTGCCGTCATCTGAAGCCAGCGCCTTCGACAATCGCGGGACGGAGTTTTACGCGGCCTATCAGGAACGGCTGAAAACCCTGAACGCCTGCGATTTCGGTGATTTGCTGTTGCATTGCGTCACCATCTTTCAACAGCACCCGGATGTGCTTACCGACTATCACCGCCGCTTCAACTACGTTCTTGTGGACGAATATCAGGACACCAACGTCGCCCAGTATCTTTGGCTGCGCCTGCTGGCGGCGGGGCACAAGAATATCTGCTGCGTGGGCGATGACGACCAATCCATCTATGGCTGGCGCGGGGCCGAAGTGGGCAATATCCTGCGGTTCGAGCGCGATTTTCCCGGCGCCAAAGTGGTGCGGCTGGAACAGAATTACCGCTCCACCCCGCATATTCTGGCCGCTGCGGGGCAGGTCATTTCCGGCAATCAGGACCGCTTGGGCAAAACCCTCTGGACCGAAGCGCAATCGGGCGAAAAGGTCCGCCTGATCGGCCATTGGGATGGCGAGGAAGAGGCGCGCTGGGTGGGTGAGCAGATCGAGGATCTGCAACGCGGCACGCGCGGCTTGCAACCCTTCAACCTGGAACAAATGGCCATCCTCGTGCGCGCCAGCCACCAGATGCGCGCCTTCGAGGATCGCTTCCTGACCATCGGCCTGCCCTACCGCGTCATCGGCGGGCCGCGCTTTTACGAACGGATGGAAATCCGCGATGCGATGGCCTATTTCCGCCTTGCCGTCAGTCCCGCCGACGATCTGGCGTTCGAGCGTGTGGTCAACACCCCCAAACGCGGCTTGGGCGACAAGGCGCAGCAGATCATTCAACGGTATGCCCGCGCCAATGATGTGCCGCTGGTGCAAGGGGCCGCATTGGCAATAGAGGCGGGCGAGATCAAGGGCCGCGGCGCGGGGCAATTGCGCGCGTTTCTGGACGCGGTGGACCGCTGGCACCGCGCGGTGTTGGGCTTGGGCGTAGTGCCCGAAGATGATGCACTGATCGAAAGCATCTCCGATGACGCGGCGCCCGGCAGCCATATCGAACTAGCCGAGCAGATTCTGGAAGACTCGGGTTACACGGAAATGTGGCTCAACGACAAGACGCCCGAAGCGCCGGGCCGTTTGGACAACCTGAAGGAACTGGTCAAGGCGCTGGAGAATTTCGAGAACCTGCAAGGGTTTCTGGAACATGTGGCGCTGGTCATGGACAATGACAGCGACGGGGCCGAAGACAAGGTCAGCATCATGACCTTGCACGGCGCCAAAGGTCTGGAATTTCCCATCGTGTTCCTGCCGGGATGGGAAGAAGGGCTGTTTCCCTCGCAACGCTCCATGGACGAAAGCGGTCAGAAGGGCTTGGAGGAAGAGCGCCGCTTGGCCTATGTCGGCATTACCCGCGCCGAGCAGTTATGCACGATCAGTTTTGCCGCGAACCGCCGGGTTTACGGGCAATGGCAGTCGCAACTGCCCTCGCGCTTTGTCGATGAATTGCCCGGCGACCATGTCGAGGTGCTGACGCCGCCGGGGATTTATGGCGGGATCGGCGCGGGGATGGGCAGCACGGGGTTTGGTAGCGCAGTGGAAGAGCGCGCGTCGAAGGCAGATGTCTATAATTCCCCCGGCTGGCGACGGTTGCAAAGCGCCGAACGCAGCCAGCCCAAGCTGGTGCATGGCACGGTTGTTCCCGATTTCGAGGAAGGCGCGCGCGTCTTTCACCAGAAATTCGGCTACGGGATCGTCGCCTCGGTCGATGGTGACAAACTGTTTGTCGAGTTCGAGAAATCCTCGGCTCGGCATGTCATGGCGGCCTATCTGCAAGATGCCGATGCGGCGGCGGGGGAAGTGCCGTTTTGACAAAATAGCGCAATCGGTGGGCCGGGGTCTGCCGATGCGACAGATATTCTAGTGCGCTTTATCCCAGCCAAATCCGAATGGCGCGTGTTCTGTGCAATGCGGCTGGCAAATCGGCAGGCCACGGGACGGCCCACCGATTGCGCGGCGGGCTGCGCCCTTGTTCCGCGCTACCCTCGCGCCCGCTTCGCCTCTCGCCGCAGATGCAGCTTGTAGAGAAGCGGCGCGGCAACCCGGTCATACACCAGCCCGACCGCATGGCGCAGCCCCGGCAGCGCCACCAGTTTCGCGAGCCACCGCCAGCGCGGCAGCGCCTGCCAGATCAGCAAGAACGCTGGAAACCCCGACACGATCCGCCCGTCATGGCGCGCATGCAGGCGGCGCATGGCCTGATCGGCGCTGATGCCCCAATCGTCCAGCGGCGCGGTGTTCAGGTCGGTAAAGCGCAAATCTGCGCCAGTCGCATCTGCGCGGGTGCGGTAATGGGCAATCTCGGCGGAGCAGATCGGGCAACGCCCATTATACAAAATCTCGGTCATGGCATGAAAGTAGCGCCCTGCCCCGCTCGCTCAAGCAGCCCCTCTGGGCCACGGTGTCGCATGGCGATCGTAAGGCAACCAATCGTCAATGTCGGGGTAAAACTGCCGCCGCCACGCGCGCACCTTCGGGTCCATGAAGCGCCGCCACAGGGGCGGCACCATCGCCAGCGTCGTCAGCGCCGGGTAGCCATAGGGCAGTTGCGGGGCCTCTGCGCGGTCATAGGTCTGCAACAAAGGAAAGCGGCGGTCGGGCTTGAAATGGTGGTCCGAATGGCGTTGCAGGTTGATCATCAGCCAGTTCGACGCCTTGTGGGACGCGTTCCAGCTATGATGGGGGCGCACGGGTTCGTATTTGCCCTCGCCCAAATACCGCCGGGTCAGGCCGTAATGTTCGATGTAATTGGTCAATTCCAATTGCCAGATTGCAATCAGCGCCTGCCATGCGAACAGAACCAAGCCCCACCAGCCCGCGATCAAGAACGCCAGCGCCAGCATCCCGCCTTGCAAAGCCGCATAGCGCCAGAACGGGTTAGAAATGTGCCACGCGCCGAGCCCCTTTCGCGCCAGCATCGCCGCTTCGGCCCGCAAGGCCGACCCCGGACAATCGCGCAAGACGCGCCAGAAATACGCTTGGAACCCTTCGCCCATGCGCGCGGTCACCGGGTCGCGCGGAGTGCCCACGTAGCGGTGATGAACTTGCAGATGCTCCGACCGGAAATGGCTATAAAGCACCGAGGCCAGCAGCAAATCGCCCAGCCAGCGTTCCAGCGCCGGTTTTTGGTGCATCAATTCGTGGCTGTAGACAATGCCGATCACGCCCGACATGACGCCGACGCCGAACATCAGCGACAATTCTTCGAACCAATGCAAATGGTCAGTCGCCGCGATCCACCACAAAGCGCCGAAGATGACCGCGAATTGGATCGGGAACCAGATCAGCGTAATCGCGCGATACCAGAACAGGTCTTTCAGCGGCGTTTCAGTGTCGGGGTTGTTGGTGTTCAGGCCCGTCAGGAAATCCATCGCCGTGAACACGCCCCAGCCGTAAAGCGGCATCAGGATCAGCCACCAGCCGCCTTGCAGGGCCGCGATCACGATCAGCGGCACAAAGCCGAGCGACGCCCAAAAGGGCATGGCGGCGGAAAAACGACGGAACTGGTCTGGTGTCACGCAGGAAACCCCATGTCTATGTCGTGAAAATAGCGCAAATCAACCGGGTTTACAGCCCCTTGGCCCTGCGACATCACGCGCCAAGCGCGGGCGCGGCCAAGGCATGTGCCTTGCGCATCAGCGTGGGCAGATCGCGCGGGTTGAACGCGTCTGCGGGCACGAAATGGCCCTCAGCGTCCATCGGCAGATGCGCCACGCGCAACGCAAGGCGCAGGTGGAAATGGGTGAAGGTGTGGCGCAGTTCGGCATTCACCGCGCGCCAATCGGCGGCGACGGGCGGGGCTTCCACCGGATCGGACGAGGCCCAATCCGTGCCCGGCCAGCCCAAAGTGCCGCCGAGCAAGCCCTTGGGCGGGCGGCGTTCCAGCAGCCATGCGCCATCTACCCGCCGCCCGATATAAGCAATGCCGAACCGCACGGGCTTGGTTGCTTTCGGCGTTTTGCGCGGCAGGTCGGGCGCGGTGCCAGTCGCGCGCGCCGCACACGGCCCGCGCCATGGGCAGATGCCGCAAGCGGGGTTGCGCGGTGTGCAGATGGTCGCGCCAAGGTCCATCACCGCCTGGGCATAGTCGCCGGGGCGCGCATCGGGCGTCAGGCGGGCGGCATAGTCGGTCAGGATGGGCTTGGCGGCGGGCAAAGGCGTATGGTCGTCGAATATTCGCGCCATGACGCGTTCGACATTGCCATCGACCACGGTTTCGGCCCGCCCGAACGCGATCGCCGCAATCGCGGCAGAGGTATAGGGGCCGATCCCCGGCAGCTCTTGCAGCCCTGCCCGCGTATCGGGAAAAGCCCCCATCGCCACCACGGCCCGCGCGCATTTCAACAGGTTACGGGCGCGGGCATAGTAGCCAAGGCCCGCCCATTCGGCCATGACATCGGCATCCTCCGCCGCCGCCAATGCCTGCACAGTCGGCCAGCGCGCGGTGAAACGGTGGAAATAGTCCTTCACCGCCGCCACGGTGGTTTGCTGCAACATTACTTCGGACAGCCAGACGCGATACGGGTCCGCAGCAGCACCGCCCGGCGGCACGCGCCACGGCAAAGCACGGGCATGGCGATCATACCATGCCAGCAACTCTGCCGACATTTGCGCATAGCCTGCCTCGTCACGCATCTTTGACGGTCCATCCCCAAGAAAAGCCGCGCGCCCCTCTGGCCACGCGCGCCCATAAGGATAAACTGCGCCAGACAGGAGACGACCGCAATGCCGCCCAGCCATCCCACCACGCCCCAACGCAAGGCGCGCGGCTTTCAGGCCGCGTCCAGCCTGTTGGGGGCACAAATCCGCAAGGTGGGCGAAGCGCGCGGCTTTGCCGTGTCGCGCCTGCTGACGCATTGGGCCGAAATCGCAGGGCCAGAGATTGCCGCCTGCGCGCGCCCCGTCAAGATCGGCTATGCCAAGGGCGGTTTCGGCGCCACGCTGACGCTGCTGACAACCGGTCCCGCCGCGCCCATGGTGCAAATGCAGCTTCCGCGCCTGCGCGAGAAGGTGAATGCCTGCTACGGCTACAACGCCATTTCCCGCATCACGATCACCCAGACCGCGCCCATTGGCTTTGCCGAAGGGCAGGCCAGCTTTACTCCAGCACCGAAAGCCCCGCCCAAAGCGCCCGACCCACAGGTGGTGTCGACCGCGCGCGCGGTCACGGGCGATGTGGCCGATGAAGGCTTGCGCGCCGCGCTTGAACGTCTGGCCACGAATGTCCTAAGCAAACACGAGCGAACACAAGGAAAGACCCGATGAACAAATTCGTCCTGCCCGCCATTGCCATTGCCGCCGCTTTGGGCGCGGGCGGTTGGTGGTATTCCAGCCAATCCGCGCCTGCCGCGACAGAAACCGCCAGCAGCGCCGCAAGCCCCATTCAGGCGCAAGAACTGGATTTCCCGCTGGGCAACCCGGATGCGACCGTCACCGTGGTGGAATATTCGTCCTTCACCTGCCCGCATTGCGCGACCTTCCACCAAGGCCCGTATGAGCAGTTGAAGGCAGAGTTCATCGACACAGGCCGCATTCAATACATCAAGCGCGAGGTGTATTTCGACCGCTATGGCCTGTGGGCCGGGATGGTCGCGCGCTGCGGTGGCGGCACGCGCTACCACGGCATTGTCGAGATGATCTATGAACAGCAGCGCGAATGGGCGGGCGCGAATGACCCCGCGCAAGTTGCTGAAAACCTGCGCCGCCTTGGCCGTCAGGCTGGCATGAACGACGCCGAGCTGAACGCCTGTCTGGAAGATGCCGACACAGCTCTGGCGCTGACCGAATTCTACCAGGCCAATGCCGAGGCCGACAATATTCGCGCCACGCCCAGCTTCATCATCAACGGGCAGCCATACCAGAACATGCCCTATGACGAATTCGCCCGCGTCCTGAACGAGAAGCTGGGCGGCTAAGCACGTGGCGGGGCCGCTCTCCGGGCTGCGCGTGGTCGAACTTGCGCGCATCCTTGCCGGGCCATGGGCAGGGCAGACCTTGGCCGATCTGGGGGCAGAGGTCATCAAGGTCGAAGCGCCCGAAGGCGACGACACCCGCCGCTGGGGGCCGCCCTTCGTGACCCGCGAAGATGGCACCCGCGAGGCCGCCTATTTCCACGCCGCGAACCGGGGCAAA
>JAFGVZ010000196.1 GCA_016937725.1 Paracoccaceae bacterium
CGCCCGATGACGAATTTCTGCAAATTGCCGCCCGACAGCGCGCGCGCCACAACATGCGGCCCCGGCGTGCGCACGTCGAAGCGGGCGATGACGGATTCCGCGAAAGCGCGCGTCTTGCCCCAGTCGATGAAGCCGTTTTTCACCAGCCCTTTCCGATGCGCGCCTGACAAGTAGGCGTTTTCCGTCAGTGACATATCCGGGGCGGCAGCGTGGCCTAACCGCTCTTCGGGTGCTGCAACCACGCCCAAGCCGCGCCGTCCGTTCGGGCCCAAATGCCCCACGGGCTGCCCCAACAGGCGCACGCGGTCGGGCGGGCTTTGCAATTCGCCCGACAGCACCAGCAGCAATTCGTCCTGCCCGTTGCCCGCGACACCGGCAATGCCCAGCACCTCGCCCGCGCGCAGGGCGAAGTTGATGTCTTTCAACGACGTGCCGAACGGGTTGTTCGACGCCAGTGACAGCCCATCCACCTGCAAGACCACCTCGCCAAAGGGCCGGGCGGGGCGTTCGGGGGGCGTCAAAAGCTGGCCGACCATCAATTCCGCCAGCTCGCGCGCCGATTTCTCGCGCGGGTCGCAGGTGGCGACCTTTTTGCCACCGCGCAGAATGGTCGCTTCGGAACAGAGCGCGCGAATTTCTTCCAGCTTGTGACTGATATACAGGATTGCCGTGCCCTCGTCCGACAGCTTGCGCAGGGTGCGGAACAGGATATCCACCTCTTGCGGGGTCAGAACGCTGGTGGGTTCATCCATGATCAGCAGTTTCGGGTCTTGCAGCAGGCAGCGAATGATCTCGACCCGCTGACGCTCGCCCGCCGACAATTCACCCACCAAGCGCGCGGGGTCCAAGGGCAGGCCGTAAGCTTCGGAGACGTCCCGAATGCGGGTGGCCAGATCGCGCAGGGGGGGCGGGTTTTCCATACCAAGTGCCACGTTTTCGGCCACGTCCAGCGCATCGAACAGGCTGAAATGTTGGAACACCATCGCAATGCCGCTTTGCCGCGCGTCGGAGGGCTGGCCGGGGGCATAGGCCTGCCCGCGCAGCCTCATCTCGCCCTTATCCGGCTTCACCAACCCATATATCATCTTGACCAATGTGGATTTTCCCGCGCCATTCTCTCCTAGAAGCGCATGAATCTGGCCGGGGCCGATGTTGAAGGACACATCATCATTGGCCACCACGCCCGGATAGGCCTTGGTCAGGCCCGAAAGCTGCAACAGGGGCGCGGTGTCTGGCATGTTTTCGGGAACCCCTGCTGTTTTGGACCGTCCCACAAGAAACCGTGACAATGCGCTGCTGGCAAGCGAAAGCTGCATATTGTCGGGCCGCCGATGAAAATTGCCTGTAAGTTGGCCATTCGACCTTTTGCGCCGGAATCGTCTGCACTACACTTGTCCCATGTCCAACACCCCCCGTTTCATCCATTTGCGCACCCATACCGAATATTCGCTTCTGGAAGGGGCGGTGCCCTTGAAGAAGCTGGTGAAAACCTGCGCGGAAAAGGGCTATCCGGCGGTTGCGGTCACCGACACCGACAACATGTTCGCGGCGCTGGAGTTTTCGGTTCTGGCCTCTGGCATGGGCGTGCAGCCGATTTTGGGCTGTCAGGTGTCGCTGGCGTATGACCCGCCCGCGCCGGGTGAAAAGCTGCGGATGCCCGCGCCCGTGGTGCTGCTGGCGCAGTCGGAAGCGGGCTATATGAACCTGATGGCGCTCAATTCCTGCCTGTATCTGCCCAAGGATCGCCCGGTTCCGCAGGTCACGCTGGAAGAGCTGGAAGCGCATTCGGAGGGTGTGATCTGCCTGACCGGCGGGGCCGAGGGCGCGGTGGGCAAGCTGGTCCAGACCAACCAGATGCCGAAAGCGCGCGCTTTGCTGGAGCGTCTGGCGCGCGCCTTCCCGGACCGTCTGTATGTCGAATTGCAGCGCCATGCGGGCGAAGACGGGCAGATGATGGAAGCCGAGCGTGTGACCGAGCGCCCGTTTGTCGAGATGGCTTACGCGCTGGGCCTGCCCCTGGTCGCCACGAATGACGTCTATTTCCCAAAGGCCGACATGTATCAGGCGCATGATGCGCTTTTGTGCATCAAGGAAGGCGCCTATGTGGACCAAGCGGCCCCCCGCCGCCGCCTGACGCCGCAGCATTACCTGAAATCGCCCGAAGAAATGGCGGCATTGTTCGCTGACTTGCCCGAAGCGATCGAGAACACCGTCGAAATTGCCCGCCGTTGCGCCTACAAGGCCGAAAAGCGCGCCCCCATCCTGCCGCGCTTTGCCGAAGACGAGGTGGAAGAACTGCGCCGCCAAGCCCGCGTGGGGCTGGCCGCGCGTCTGGCCGTTATCCCCCACGCCGCCCCGGTCGAGGAGTATGAAAAACGGCTGGAGTTCGAGCTGGGCATTATCGAAGGCATGGGCTTTCCCGGCTATTTCCTGATCGTGGCCGATTTCATCAAATGGGCCAAGGAACAGGACATCCCCGTGGGTCCGGGCCGTGGGTCTGGCGCGGGCAGCCTTGTGGCCTATGCGCTGACCATCACCGACCTTGACCCGCTGCGCTATGCCCTGCTGTTCGAGCGGTTCCTGAACCCCGAACGTGTGTCCATGCCCGATTTCGATATCGACTTCTGCATGGACCGCCGCGAAGAGGTGATCCGCTACACGCAAGACAAATACGGCCATGACAAGGTGGGCCAGATCATCACCTTCGGCGCTTTGCTTTCCAAAGCCGCCGTGCGCGATGTGGGCCGCGTGTTGCAACTGCCATTCGGGCAGGTCGACAAACTGTCCAAGATGATCCCGGTCGAAGGGGTCAAACCCGTCAGTATTGAAAAAGCCTTGGCCGATGAGCCGCGCCTGCGCGAGATGGCCAAATCGGAAGAGGTGGTCGACCGCCTGTTGACCCATGCACAAAAGGTCGAAGGGCTGTTGCGCAATGCCTCTACCCACGCGGCAGGCGTTGTGATCGGCGACCGCCCGCTGGACCAGTTGGTGCCGCTCTACCGCGACCCGCGCTCTGACATGCCCGCCACCCAGTTCAACATGAAATGGGTGGAACAGGCGGGGCTAGTGAAGTTCGACTTTTTGGGCCTGAAAACCCTGACGGTCATCCAGAACGCGGTGGATCTGCTGAAACGGCGCGGGGTGGATCTGGATATTTCCGCCATTCCGCTCGATGACAAGGCGACCTATGACCTCTATGCCAGCGCCCGCACCGTGGCTGTGTTCCAGGTGGAAAGCTCTGGCATGATGGATGCGCTGCGGCGCATGAAACCCACCTGCATCGAAGATATCGTGGCGCTTGTGGCGCTGTATCGTCCCGGCCCGATGGAGAATATCCCGACCTATTGCGAGGTGAAGAACGGGCAAAAGGCGCTCGAATCCATCCACCCCTCGATTGACCATATCTTGGAAGAAACCCAAGGCATCATCGTGTATCAGGAACAGGTGATGCAGATCGCGCAGGTCATGGCGGGCTATTCGCTTGGCGGCGCGGACCTGTTGCGCCGCGCGATGGGTAAGAAGATCGCCGAGGAAATGGCCAAGGAGCGCCCGAAATTCGTGAAGGGCGCGATTGAGAATGGTGTGGACGAAAAAAAGGCGGGCGAGGTGTTCGACCTGCTGGAGAAATTCGCCAATTACGGTTTCAACAAGTCCCACGCCGCCGCCTATGCCGTGGTCAGCTACCAGACTGCCTATCTGAAGGCGAATTACCCGGTCGAATTTATGGCTGGTGTGATGAACTGCGATATTCACCTGACCGAAAAGTTGGCGGTCTACAAACGCGAAGTGGACCGGCTGAACATTGCTGTTATCCCGCCCTGCGTGAACCGCTCGCGCGCGCGGTTCGACGTGAAGGATGGCGCGTTGGTTTATGCGCTTGGTGCGCTGAAAAACGTGGGCGTCGATGCCATGCGCCTGCTGGTCGAGGGGCGCGGCGACAAACCCTTTGCCACGCTTTATGACATGGCGCGCCGGGTGGACCTGAAACGCGTGGGCAAACGCGCGCTGGAAATGCTGGCGCGGGCGGGCGCGTTCGACCAGTTGGACCGCAACCGCCGCCGGGTGTTCGACAGTCTCGATGCGCTTGTGACCTATTCGGCAGCGGTGTTTGAGGCGCGGGCGTCCAATCAGGTCTCGTTGTTCGGCGAGGCGGGGACGGACATTCCCGAACCCCGCATGGCTCAAGGGGATGATTGGCTGCCGACCGAACGGTTGGCCGCCGAACACCAAGCCATCGGGTTCTACCTGTCGGGCCATCCGCTGGACGATTATGCAGGCGCGCTGAAACGCAAGAAGGTTCTGACGCTGGCCGAGATCGAGAAACAGGCCAGGGGCGGCGGGATTGCCGCGCGGATCGCGGGGGCAGTGTCGTCCCGGCAGGAACGCAAATCGGCGCGCGGCAACCGTTTTGCCTTTGTGCAATTGTCGGACCCGACGGGCCTGTATGAAGTGACCGTGTTTTCCGAGGCGTTGGAGGCGGGCCGTCAATACCTTGAACCGGGGCAGAACGTTGTCATCAGCGTTGAAGCGACAATGGAAGCCGACACGCTGAAGCTGCTTGCGCGGGGCATTCAGCCGATCGACGCCGTTGTGGCCGATGCAGGCGCGGCGGGCCTACGTGTGCATGTCGAAACGCCAGACGCTATCGGCGCGGTGGCCAACCTGCTCGCGCGTTACGGCAAGGGCCAAGCGCGCGGGCCATTGTGGTTTTGCGTGACAGACCCGGAACGCGGGCAGGAATACGACATCGACACCGGCCAGCTTTATGCCATCACCCCGCAGGTGAAAGGGGCGGTCAAATCCTTGGATGGTGTGGTGATGGTGGAAGAAATGTAGCCCACGCGCCCGAGACCCGTGGGTGCGGCATGGCTTAATTGCCGATTTCCAGAAATTTATCTGATTCGGTAATTCGGCGATTCGTGGCAAGTCAGCTGTTTCGGCTTTCTGTGTTGTTGCCACTTCTGGCGCAAGAGACCCGCAACATGGCAGGACTGTTTCCGGACAAGATATAACGCTTTGAAAAAATGTCAGAATCATGTCCGAGCAAGGCTTCTAAAGGCGTGGATCGCCACATTTTGCTCTTAAGGATTTCTTAATGCCG
>JAFGVZ010000197.1 GCA_016937725.1 Paracoccaceae bacterium
CTGAAAGCGCTGAATGTCGGGTTCAACGCGAAAACCCTTGTTGGGGACCTGTCGCTTGCCAATCAGCAGATGGTCGAGATCGGGCGCGCACTCACCGTCTCGCCCCGCGCGGTGATTTTTGACGAACCCACGGCATCGCTGACCGATGCAGAGAAGGTGGTGTTGTTTGACGTGATCGCGGGTCTTCAGGCGAAAGGGGTGGGGATAATCTACATTTCTCACCGGATGGAGGAAATTTTCAAGATCACCGACCGGATCACAGTTTTGCGCGATGGGCAGTATCGCGGCACGCTCGATACCGCGCAAACGAACGAGGATGAGGTCACGAAGCTGATGATCGGGCGCAGCCTGGACCTGTCGCGCAGCCCCATAACCCACGAGCTTGGCGATGTCGCACTGGAAGTGCAGGGCTTAAGCTGTGGCGATTTATTTCAAGATGTCAGCTTCAAACTGCGCAAGGGCGAGGTGCTGGGTTTCTACGGTCTGGTCGGCGCAGGTCGGACAGAGATTGCGGAAACCATTTTTGGTCTGCGTAGCCCATCTGCCGGTAAGATCCTGCTGAATGGCACAGAGGTGCGCATCACCTCGCCCATTGACGCCGTGCGCCATGGTATTTCGCTTGTGCCGGAAGATCGCAAGGATCAGGGCTTGGTGCTTGGCATGAATTGCCGTGACAACATGACCTTGCCGCAAGTCGATGACTTGACCGCCGGGCCATTTGTCAGCGACGGGGCAGAGATCGCGATTTTCGACCAGTATCGTGACAAGCTGGACATTCGCACGCCCGGCTGGCGGCAAACCGTTGGCAACCTGTCTGGCGGCAACCAGCAGAAAATCGTGATCGGTAAATGGCTGTCCATGCGTCCTGATGTGCTGATCGTGGATGAGCCGACGCGGGGCATTGATGTGGGCTCGAAATCAGAAATCCATAATCTGATCCGCGATCTGGCATCTCAGGGCTATGCCATCATCGTCATTAGCTCTGAAATGCCAGAGGTGCTGCGGGTTTCTGACCGCATCTTGGCCATGTTTACAGGGCGGATCACGCGCGAGTTTTCTTCGTCAGAGGTCACAGAAAACGCGCTTGTCCAGGCGATTTCCGGGCTGACATAGGGATTGGGCCTGTTGCAGGCGCGTCCATGCTGCGCGAAGGACCCTTTCGGGCGGCTGGGACTGCGCGTTGTAAGTGACACGTCAGAGGGTCAAAGGCATTGCTATCATCTTTCGCTACAGTGAAATGGATACCAAAAAGCGGGGGCGACTTGCGTCACCCCCGCTCAATTCGTCATGCTTGCCGAACTTGCGTTCAGGCCAGCGCGAGGTTCGTCGCGGAATCGCGGCCATTGCGGTCGCTTTCCAGATCGAATGTCACCGACTGACCGTCATCAAGTTGACGGATGCCAGCGCGTTCCAACGCGCTCACATGGACGAACACGTCCTTGGAGCCTTGCGCGGGCTGAATGAAGCCAAAACCTTTAGTTGCGTTGAACCATTTCACGGTGCCAGTGGCCATCGTGTTGTCTCCTAGTTTGATCGCCATCCGCATGCTTGCGATGGCCCGGCCCAGTGTCGTCAGAATCGCAACTGAAGCCGATAGGAAACAGAAGTTCGAAAGAAGATGCTTTGCTCCACACATGTGCCTACGCCTAAGGATGATTACAAGGCCTAGCGTAAAATATACTTCACAATACCCAAAACGTCCCTTGGTTTCGCTGTTCAACCGGTCTTGGGTTTTTGTCTGTGCCGGTCTGTCAGCTTGCTAGGTCTTCCAGCCAAGCAGCCGTTTGAGCCAGCCTATGCATGGAGTCGCGCACTTCCAGAACGACCCGTGGGGCGCCTTTTGATTGGTTTATCTGTTGCATGACCGGACGCCAGCAAATACGGCCGTCGCCCGGGTGCCAATGGCGATCGGCATGGCCATCGACATCCTGCAAATGCACATGAGCCAGCCTTGCACCAGCCTTGGCCAGTGCATCGACCACGGGTGGTGCACCATAATTGCCATGGGCAAGGTCCGCATGGCCGGTGTCGACGGACAAACGCAGGCGCGGGTGGTCGATCATATCCGCCAAATCAGCGCGGTCCGCCGGGTCGGTGTCGTCAATGTTTTCCAGCGCGAGAGTGACACCATGGCTTTGCGCCGCTGCCAGAACCGGGGAAAGACAATCAGCGCAGGCCTCCATCAAGGCAGGCCGCAGATGCGCATAATTG
This sequence comes from Paracoccaceae bacterium, assembly GCA_016937725.1. Classification (GTDB taxonomy): domain Bacteria; phylum Pseudomonadota; class Alphaproteobacteria; order Rhodobacterales; family Rhodobacteraceae; genus Roseinatronobacter. The sequence continues at coordinate 2,212 of JAFGVZ010000197.1, forward strand.
GTGTAGTTCAGCACATGCCAATAGTTGAACGGCGAATGCACCACCATCAGGTCCGCATCAAGCGCCGCAGCGATTTCAACGCCTTTGATCAATCGTTTCTGGATGATGCTGCGAATCTCGCGATCAGGGTTGGACAGGTCGAGCCCAAAAAACGGACCGTGAATGCCGCGCGGGCCCTTATGCCCATCAAGCTGGGATTTCCAAGCGGCAACAAGGTCTGACGTGTCGCCGGCTATAATGTCTGGAGCGACGAAATCCTGCATCTCGAGCGGGCGGTCCTGCTCGAAAATCCAGTCGCGCAGCGTGTCGAAATGTTTCAGAACTATTGCGGCACCGATTACTATCTTGGTCATGTCACTTCCTTATTTTATGCCGGCCCGCATAAAGCTTTGAACGAACTGGCGTTGAAACAGCAGAAAGCCGATCAATAGCGGTGCGGATGTTATCAGAGTGGCAGCCGTGATGATCGACCATTCAATGCCGCTATCGGTGGTGGCGAAAATCGACAGCCCCACGGTCAATGGGCGGGTTTCGACCGAAGACGTGATGATCAGCGGCCAGATGAAATTGTTCCAATGGTGGCTGACGGATACGAGCCCAAAGGCGAGCATGGTTGGTTTGGCCAGTGGCACATAGACCCGCCACAGCAAGCCCAACCAGGAACACCCTTCAATGCGCGCAGCTTCGTCCAATTCGCGCGGGACGGTCATGAAGGTTTGGCGCAGCAGGAATATGGCAAAGCCGCTGGCGAAATAGGGTAGGCCAATTGCCAGAATGGTATCGATCAGCCCCAGAGTCCGCATGGTCGCGTAGTTCCTGACCAGCAGGATGTCGGGCATGACCATCAGTTGCAGCAACACCAGAGCGAATAGCACGCCCTTGAATGGAAACTCGAACCGCACGAAGGCAAAGGCCGCAAGTGAGCATAGGATAAGCTGCGCGACAAGGATCATGGTGACCAGCAGCACCGTGTTCAGAAAGTAGCGTGCGAAGGGCGCGGCGTTCCACGCGCGAATGAAGTTTTCCAAGGTCAGCGGGGCTTGCAGGGTGATCTGCGTCTCGAACGCGGCAGGCTGGAAAGCGGTCATGATTGCGTAGCCCAGCGGCAAAACCCAGATCACCGCCAGAAGCCACGCGCCGCTGGTGAATAGCAATCGGTCCAGCGACCACGAATTTGCCTGCGCAACGATCATTTGTAATGCACCTTGCGATCCAGCAAGAAGAACTGGCCGATACCCACCAGTGCCAAGATCACCACCATCACCACTGTCAGCGCAGAGGCATAGGCCGTATCCCAGAACCGGAAGCCTTGTTCATAGATGTAATACAACAGCAGCATGGAAGCGTTGTTCGGCCCGCCCTGTGTCATCACGAAAATATGGTCGACTGTCCGGAAGGCGTTGATGGTCGCGTTGACCGAAATGAACAGCGTCGTCGGCATGATGAGGGGCCATGTCACGCGGCGAAAGAAGGTCAGGTTGGAGCATCCCTCGATTGCCGCCGCGTCGCGCAGGTTGGGCGGAATGGTTTGCAGTGCGGCAAGGTAGAAGATCATGAAGAACCCCGCCTGCGACCAGACTGTCACGGCGGTAACTGCGTATAGCGCGGTATCGGGTGTGCCGATCCAGTTGCGCGGGTCAAAGCCCAAAGCGCCGCGGATCTGCTCGAACAGGCCAAAGCCAGGCAGGTAGAAGAACAGCCAGATATTGGCGACTGCGATCAGCGGCAGCACCGTGGGGGTGAAATAGGCCATGCGCACGAAGCTGCGGCCCGCAAGGCGGCCCTGCACAAAGAGCGCCATCGCCAAGGCCAAGGCGACAGAGGCCGGGATGGTAATCGCGGCATAGATGGCGTTGTTGATCATCGCGCGGCGGAAGATGTCATCTTCCAGCAGTCGCGCGTAATTGCCAAGGCCTATGAACAAAGACGGACGCCGCCCGCGCGCCGTAGACCAGAAGCTGTCGATAACAGTCTGGATGGCCGGGTAATGTGTGAAGCTGAACAACAGGATAAGAGCAGGGGCCAGAAAGGCGAGCGCAATCATCCATTCGCGTTTGATCATTCCGTGCGCCTGTAAAAAATGGCAGCGCCCCGCTTTCGGGGCACTGCCGTGGCTGTTTACTGGTAGGCTGCCAAGATGGCGTCGGCGGCGGCTTGGGCATCTGCCATGGCCTGGGCCGGGGTCTTGTCGCCAACAATCGCGGCGGC
>JAFGVZ010000198.1 GCA_016937725.1 Paracoccaceae bacterium
ACCTCTGGCTGTTTCGGCCTCGGTGACGGAGTTTCAGCCCGCTCGGGCCGGGTTGGGCGCGGCACCTGAGGTTGAGCGCTTTGCGGCGCGGGGTCCGTCTGGCGCGCTTCGGGAACAGGGTCGCGAACGGGCTGGCGCGCGGCTGGTGCTGGCTCAGGTGCCACTGGCGCGACCGGACGGGCGGGCTTGGCAACAGATGCAGGGCCAGGCTGAAACCAAACAGTTGCGCAAGCAGAGCATTGCACCTCTGTGCCGTCTGGCGGCAGCAGCGACGCATCGACCTCATAGTGCGCAGCGCAATTCGGACAAACCAGACGCATCGACACTCCTGAACACTACCAATCTGCCATTGGCTGATACTACTATATGATGTAGCAAGCCTACAGGCATGTTCCAACAAGGATTAACGAATTTTGCCCATGCGCCGCCGCTTCCCTTGTCCTTATGTCGAAACACCGTGCCGTAAATGATCGAATTTCGCGACGTGACCCATGATTATGGCGGCGGGGCTTTGTTCGAAGGCGTGTCTGTTGCCTTGGAGCCAGGTAGTTTTCACTTTCTGACCGGCCCATCTGGCGCGGGCAAAAGCACCTTCCTGAAACTGTGCTATGGAGAGTTGTTGCCCAGCCGAGGCAGCGTTGTGGCCGATGGCACCGACCTGCGTGCCATGTCCCGCGATGATCTGGCGGAAATGCGGGGGGCCATCGGGGTTGTGCATCAGGATTGCCAATTTCTGGACCATCTGAGCATTCGCGCCAATGTCGGGCTGCCCCTAACGGCTACGGGCCGCCCGGTGCAAGACCATGACATTTCCGACCTGCTGCATTGGGTGGGCCTGCGCGCCCAAGCCGATGCATTGCCGCCCACATTGTCGGGGGGCGAGCGGCAACGCGCGGCGCTGGCGCGGGCCGTGATCGCCGCCCCGCGCGTGCTTTTGGCCGATGAACCGACGGGCAATCTGGATTGGGATATGTCTCAGCGCCTGCTGTCGCTGATGATCGAACTGAACCGCATGGGCACCGCCATTCTGATCGCCACGCATGACATGAACCTGATCCGCACCGCCAAATCGCAAGTCTCGGCGCGGGTTTTGCGTATTGCCGGACGGCGTTTGCAAAGCGCGGGGGCCGATCTGTGAGCACGATTTCCGATCAGGTCGTGCCGCGCACGGGCCACAGCGCATGGCTTGTCTGGGTTGGTGCGGCATCCATGGCGTTTTTGGCGGTATTTGCATTGGCGCTGACCATGTCAGCCGCGCGACTGGCGCAAAGCTGGACCGACGCCTTGGCACAAAGTGCGACCATCCGTATCTCGGCCCCGCCTGCCGAGTTGGACAGCCAAACGGCGGCGGTTCTGGAAGTTTTGCGCACGACGCCGGGTATTGAAGATGCCCGGACCATGACCCCCGATGAACAAGGCGCGCTTCTGTCGGTCTGGCTGGGGCCTGACCTGCCGCTCGACACACTGCCATTGCCGCGCATGATCGAGGTCTGGGAAACCCCGGAAGGCCCCGACCGCCAAGGGCTGCGGCTGCGGTTAAGCGCCGAAGCTCCCGGTGCGATTTACGACGATCACACGCAATGGCGCAGGCCGCTGATCGACGCGGCCAGCCGGTTGCGGGCGCTGTCGCTGCTGGCGCTTGCCATTATCGGCGCAGTCACGGGGGTGATCATTGCACTGGCGGCCAGCGCGGCGCTGGCGTCGAACGCGCAGGTGATCCGGGTCCTACGGCTGGTTGGTGCGCGCGACCGGTTCATTGCGCGCGCTTTCGTGCGGCGGATGACACGGCGCGCGGCACTTGGCGCGGCCATCGGCACTGGGCTTGGCATGGCCTCGCTGCTGGGCTTGCCTTCGTTCGGGCCAGAGGCCACAAGCGGCTTGGGCTTTCAGGGCGCGGGGTGGCTGGTGCCGATGGTCGTGCCGGTCCTGATTGCCGGGGTGGCCCTGCTGGCAGCGGCGGCAACCGCCATGAGAGTTCTGCGCGGAGTGACCTGATGCGTCTTGCCATTCAATATGCCCGATCCTTCGTTTTTATCGTGCAAATGTATATTGCCATGGCCGTGATTGCGCTGGCCTTCGCACCCTTTGCCGCTTTTCGGCGCGAGATGGCGCTGAAAGCCTGCCACACCTATTGCCACTATGTGCGCTGGACCGCCGAATGGATGGTCGGGCTGCATGTCGACATTCGCGGCGAGATCCCGGACTACGCCGCGCTGATCGCAGCCAAGCACCAAAGCTTTTTCGACATTATCCTGATTTTCGGCGCACTTCCGAACCCGCGTTTCGTGATGAAAAAACAGCTGATGCGCACGCCTTTTCTGGGCTGGTATGCCAAGTGGCTGGGCTGCATCCCTGTGGACCGGGGCAAGGGTGGTGCGGCAGTGCGCGACATGCTGGCGCGGGTCGAACAGGGCCGCGAGATTGCGGGGCAGATCATCATCTACCCCCAAGGCACGCGCGTCGCGCCTGGCGTCAGCAAACCCTACAAGATCGGGTCTGCCGTGCTCTATGACCAATTGGCGGAGCCATGCGTGCCTGTGGCCACCAATGTCGGGCTATTCTGGCCCAAACGCAGCATGTTGCGCAAACCCGGCATGGCCGTGGTCGAATTTCTGCCACCAATCCCGGCGGGCGAAGACCCACGCAACTTTCTGACCACGCTTGAAAAACTGGTAGAGACCCGGTCCGACGCGTTGATGGCCGATGCGGGTTTCGTTTTTCCAAAGCAAAGTTAGGCGCTTGCGCCGCGGGTAGTAACCCTGCGGCGCAAGCAGGGCGTTACAGCGCGCGCAACAGCGCCGGCGTGGGCCAGCCATCGGCGGGCAAACCAAGCTGCGCCTGCATATCCTGCACGGCGGCACGGGTATTG